>JAIQGH010000017.1:48412-57209 GCA_020072655.1 Terriglobia bacterium
GACTCTGAGGCTTGAGGCCTTTCGCGGAAGTTGGTTGGTGATGTTTTCTCACCCTGCCGACTTCACGCCCGTGTGCACTACGGAGTTCGTGGGGTTCGCAAAGATCCATCCGAAGCTCAAAGAGCTCAACTGCGAACTGATGGGGTTGAGTATTGACAGCGTCTATTCCCACATCGCCTGGGTGCGGAATATCGAGGAAAAGCTGGGCCAGAAGATTACCTTCCCGGTGATTGCCGATCTCGACCGCAAGGTGGCGACGCTCTACGGGATGATCATGCCGGGGGAGAGCAAGACGGAGACCTCGCGTTGCGTGTTCATCATCGACGACAAGCAGGTCCTGCGCGCCATGATCTATTATCCGCTCTCGACCGGCCGCAACATGGATGAAATCCTGCGCGTCGTTCAGGCCTTGCAGACCACCGACCAGCACGGCGTGGCGACGCCCGCCAACTGGCGCCCCGGTGACAAAGTCATCGTGCCGCCCCCCAATACGCAGGAACTCGCTGAACAACGGACCAAGGAGCCGTCGCTCGAATGCAAAGACTGGTACTTTTGCATGAAAGAACTGAAGTAGCGGAGGAGACACGTGGCCTGCATTAACGCCGACGGTACTCTCAGTGATTCCGCCAAGCTGCTGCTCAGGCTTCTCGAAGGGCCTGTGACGGCCGAGGAGATCGCCGCCCGGCTGGGCCGTCCCATGTTCTGGATCCGTGCCAGCCTGCGCGAGCTGGTGGGCGCGGACTTGGTCCGGGCCGAGAGCGCGCACTACGTAATCACCGAGCGCGGGCGGGAAAAGCTCTAGTTCAGATTCCGGCTTGAGCGACCGCCGCGCGGCGGTTCTCGTAAAGGGGGAACTTCTCCGTCAGGGCTTCCACCTCGCTGCGGACGCGGGCGATCACCGCGTCATTCCCGAGGTTGTTCAAGACCTCGAAAATCCAGTGGGCGATGAGCCGCATCTGCGGTTCCTGCATGCCGCGGGTGGTGACGGCGGGCGTGCCGACGCGGATGCCGCTGGCCACGGCCGGCGGATTGATGTCGAAGGGAATGGCGTTCTTGTTGACCGTGATCCCCGCGCGCTCGAGGGCGGCCTGCGCCTCTTTACCGGTGACCTTCTTCGAGTAAACGTCGACCAGCATCAGGTGCGTGTCGGTGCCGCCGGAAACGATGCGGAAGCCCTCGGCGGCGAGCGCCTCGGCGAGCGTCTTGGCGTTGGAGACGATCTGCCGCTGATACTCGATGAATTCGGGCTGCAGGGCTTCCTGGAAGCAGACGGCCTTGGCGGCGATGACGTGCATCAGCGGCCCGCCCTGCAGGCAAGGGAAAACATTCCTGTCGATTTCCTTGGCGTACTGGGCCTTCGAGAAGACCGCGCCGCCGCGCGGCCCGCGCAGCGTCTTGTGCGTGGTGGTGGTCACGAAATCGGCGTAAGGGAAGGGGCTGGGGTGCAGTCCCGCAGCCACCAAGCCCGCGATGTGCGCCATATCCACCATGAGCAGAGCGCCGGCCTTGCGGGCGATATCCGCGAACCTTGGGAAATCGAGCGTGCGCGGGTAGGCACTGGCGCCGGCGACGATGAGCTTGGGGTGCTGCTCCATGGCCAGACGTTCCAATTCGTCGTAATCGATTGTCTCCGTGTCCTGCCGCACGCCGTAGGAAACGATCTTGTACATGCGGCCGGAGAAGTTGAGGGGATGCCCGTGGGTGAGGTGGCCGCCGTGCGCGAGGCTCATGCCGAGCAAGGTCTCGCCCGGCTTGAGCACCGTAACGTAGACGGCCTGGTTGGCCTGGCTGCCGGAATGCGCCTGAACGTTGGCGTGCTCCGCGGCGAAGAGCTTCTTTGCCCGCTCGATGGCCAGCGATTCGGCGATATCGACAAACTCGCAGCCGCCGTAGTAGCGCTTGCCGGGCAGGCCTTCCGCGTACTTGTTGGTCATCACCGAGCCGACGGCCTGGAGCACCGCCTCACTAACGAAGTTCTCCGAGGCGATCAGCTCCAGCGAGCGCACCTGGCGCTCGACTTCGCGGTCGATGGCGCCGGCGATCTCAGCATCGACCTCCGACAAGGGGCGCAAGCGGTAGGCAACTGGGGTCATCGTGATCTCTCCGTATGATTCCTGGTGTCAATGTGGGCAATCTTTTCCACGCGGCGGGCGTGCCGACCGCCTTCGAACTCGGTGGAAAGCCAGACGTCCACGATCTTGCGGGCCGTCGCCTCGTCGGCGAGGCGGCCGCCCAGGGCAAGCACGTTGGCGTCGTTGTGGGCCCGCGCGAAGTAGGCGGAGATCGTGTCGTTGCAGGTCGCAGCGCGGATGCCCGGGACCTTGTTGGCCGCGATGGCCACGCCCAGGCCGGTCCCACAGACGAGCACGCCGAAGTCGGCTCCTTTTGCCGCAACGCTCACGGCGACCTTCTCGGCGTAGTCCGGGTAATCGACGGACTCGGGCGTCGTCGGCCCATAATCTTCGACGTCAAAGCCTTTGCTCCGCAGGTAATCGCCGACCTTCGCCTTCAGCGCCCAACCCACGTGGTCGGAGGCCACGGCGATCTTCACTCGCCTCGACATGCCTTCCTCCGCCCGCTATTTAACCACAAATCGGTGCAGAATTGGCACTCGCCCGCGCGGGCCAGGAAAACCCCGTCAGCCGTCGCAACGGCCGGGGAACGGTCATCGCCAGGCTTGAAAACTCGGCGATTGACAAGCCGGATGTCGGGGCGGTAGCTTCTCCCGAAGCTCTTTTGCGAATGCCGCGTGGCTTTGTGCGCTGGCTTTGGGTCGTCGAACATTCTGGGGGAGGTTCTCGCTATGGACTTGGTCGTGGGCGCCACCGGAGTCGTGGGGAAGCAGATTGCCCTGGGTCTTTGCAGGGCTGGGCGCGCGGTCCGCGCGATGGTGCGCGGCGGCGAAGCTCGGCAGGAGGCAAAGGACCTGGTCAACGCGGGGATCGAGGTCATGGACGGCGATTTGACGCAGCCGGAGACGCTCGCGAGGGCCTGCGCGGATGTGGAGACCGTGATCAACGGGGCGACCAGCATGCCCCACGGGCGCGACGACGGCTTGCGCCGCGTGGACTTGGAAGGAGGCTTGGCGATGATTGACGCCGCCGAGCGCGCCGCTGTCCCACGCTTCGTCTACGTGTCCTACTCCTGGAACCTTCGCGATGAGTCGCCCCTGGAGACCGCCAAGCGCAGTTGCGAGAACCGGCTGCTGGCGAGCGGCTTGACCGCGGTGGTCCTGCGGCCGTCGTACTTCATGGAAGCTTGGCTCAGTCCCGCCCTGGGCTTTGATCCACGCCAGGCCAAGGCGCGCGTTTACGGGACTGGCGAAGGCAAGGTCAGCTACATCTCGATGCGGGATGTCGTCGATTTCGCGGTTGCCACCACGCTCAAAGTAGAGCGTGGGCCGGTTGTCCTCGAATTGGGCGGCCCGGAGGCGCTCTCTCAGCTGGAGGTGGTGGGAATCTTCGAGGAGACGCTAGGCAGAAAGTTTGCGCTCGAGTACGTGCCGCTGGAAGCCTTGCGCGCGCAGCATGCCTCCCCCGACCCGCTGGCGAAGACTTATGGTGCCCTCCTGCTGGGTTACGTCCGAGGCGATGTCATTCCCGAGGCGCAGGCGAATGCGGCGCGCTTCGGAATCAAATTGCATTCCGTGGCAGAGTACGCGCGGACATTCCGCGCATAGGGTTCACGGACCACCTGGTCGATCTTGATGTCCCCAGGGCCGGGGAATCACTGGTCGGCCTCATCAGCGTCGTCCGTCTCATGACTCTTCTTGAGTAGTTCCCGGTAAGCATCGCACACTTGAGGGTCGTTGGGCGCCAGCTTGCACGCGGTCTGGAGTTCGCCCAGGGCGGCGGTCTCATTCCCTTCTTCGTAGAGGAGACGACCGAGGTTGCGGTGGCCGAGAGCGTTGGGCGGGTCGAGCCGGACAGCGATGCGCAGCTCGTCGACGGCCTCGTCCAGCCAGCCTTGCTGGGAGAGGATGACGCCGAGGTTGTGGTGTGAGGGAGCGTGATTGGGATTCGCCCGGATGGCCGCCCGGTACTCGTCGATGGCCTCGTCGAGCTTGTCTTGCTGCGCGAGCAGAACCCCGAGGCTGTAATGGACTTGCGCGTCAGTGGGCGTCAGCCGTTCGGCGGCGCGAAACTCCGTGATGGCCTCGTCAGGCTTGCCGACCTGGGCCAGAAGGTTACCCAAATCCTGATGGTATCCCGCGTCGTCGGGCTTAAGGCTCACCGCCTCGCGATACTCGCTGATCGCCTCCTCCTTGGCTCCCTGCCGCAGCAAAGCGTTGGCAAGGTTCAGATGGGCGTTGGCTTCGCCGGGGTTGTCTTTCACCGTCGCGCGAAGCTCCTGCATTGCCGCCGCTACGTCACCCTCGTTCAGGAGCGCGGCGCCGAGGTTGTTGCGGAGTCCGGGGAAGGCGGGATCGATGCGCTGGACGGCGCGATACCGAGCGATGGCTCCCTCCCAATCACCTTTCCGGTACAAGGCGTTCCCGAAGTTGAAGTGCGCGGCGGCAAAGTCCGGCGCTAACCGAATGGCATTGCGCAATTCAGTGACCGCGTCGTCCAGCTTCCCTTTCTGAGCGAGCGCCACGCCCAGCGAGTTGTGCATCAGCGCGCTCTGCGGGCGCAAGCGCAGCGCGGCCCGATACTCTTCAATGGCGCCGTCCAGGTCGCCTTTTGTCTGCAAGGCCATGGCCAGCAGGTCGTGCGTTCGCGGTCGGCGGGGATTCAGCCGCGTCGTCTCGCGATAAACGACAATAGCGTCATCGAGCTTTCCCTGTTCTTGAAGGACGTAGCCGAGCACTTCCCGCAAGACGGCTCGCCGAGGGAAGAGAGTCATGGCTGCCCGGGACTCACGCTCCGCCTCGGGGAACTGCTTCTGCTTCGTCAGCCGCGCGACGGAAGCGAGATGCTCGACCGTTGTTTCCTCGGAAGCGGCCGATGACCGATCGGCCTTTATCTTGACTCGGGACGCGTGCCGCAAGGCGTTGAGGAGCATCTCGTCGGCGTCGCCTTCGCTCAGCACGGCCAGAAACGCCTTATCCGGCTTAAAGGCGATGCCCGAGCGACCTGCCGAAGCGGCCACCATCGCGGAGGGGGCGCCGCTGGCCAGCAACCCCAGCACCTCGATTCGATCCATGACCTCATCGGCTCGGAGGAGGGAGGCAAGGGCCAGGAGGAAGGAGACCGAGGCGATCATCGAGCGGCCAACGTTCTTTCTCACGCCGCGACCTCCCCCACAAACCTGGCACCCCTGGAGGGTAGCGTAGCGCCGGCGGCTTGGACGAGTCAAGTTGCCTCGTCGGCACGCCGCTTGCATTTTGGGGGCGGGGATTCTATACTTTAGTTGGCGAACGCACTGAGTGGGCGAAAGCCCACTTTTTTGTTGGTGCCGATTTGGGGGTTTTGAGCACCAGCCAAGTGGTAAGTGTGCGCGGCCGAGACACCGAATGGGAGTCGACCTGGACAAAATCCGGCAGGTCGCCGAGCGCGTTGTGACCTCAGAGGGTCTGACGCTGTTTGATGTCGAGCTCAAAGGGAACCGCTCCGGGCAACTTCTGAGGATTTACATCGACAAGCAGGGGGGAGTTTCCCACGCTGATTGCCAATTGGTGAGCGAGCAGGTGGGCGCAATTTTGGACGTCGAGGATCCGATCCCGGGAAGCTACACACTGGAGGTTTCCTCCCCCGGGCTCAACCGCGAGCTGGTGAAGCCCAGTGAGTTCGCGTACTTCACCGGGCGGCGGGCTCGCCTCGTTCTGCGCGAGGCGGTGGGCGCTCAGCGGGTCTTCGAGGGCAAACTCGCCGGGTTCGAGGACGGTCGGGTGCGCATGGACGTGGGTGAGGCGGGCGTGAGCGAATTCGAGCTCGCGAACATCGCGAAAGCGAAGCTCGTCGTGGAGTCGTAAGAGACCGGGATCCGGGATTCGGGTTTCGGGATTCGTGAGAACGGCGGTCCTTGCGGGAGGGCCTGGGGACTCAGGTTCCACTCGCAACCTAGGGGCTGACGAATTCGGGCCGCGAGACAGGAGGAGAGAGCGTGTCGTCCAGTCTCCTGTACCAAACGATTGATCAGTTGAGCCGCGAGAAGGGGATCGATCCGCAGATCATCATCTCTGCGGTCGAAGACGCCATTCTCGTGGCGACGCGAAAGTATTACAAGTCGAACGAGGATCTGCGCTCGCATTTCAACAAAGAAACGGGCACGGTGGAAGTTCACGCCGTCAAGAAAGTGGTCGAAGAAGTTGTTGACCCTAACCTGGAGATCTCCCTCGAAGAGGCGCACAAGTACGATCCGGAGGCGGCGCCGCAAGGCGAAGTCCACATCCCCAAGAACATCGAGGTGCTGGGCCGGATCGCCGCCCAGACGGCGAAACAGGTGATTTTCCAGAAGGTGCGGGAGGCCGAGCGCGACACCGTCTACGCCGAGTACAACCAGCGGGTCGGCGAGCTGGTGAACTGCACCGTCAAGCGTACTGAGGGCCCGGATATTATCGTGGACCTGGGCCGCACGGAAGCGCGCTTGCCGCGCAAGGAGCAGTCGCGCCTGGAAAGCTATCAAATCGGCGACCGGCTGCGCGCCGTCATCACCATGGTGGACCGAGCGGCGCGAGGGCCGCAGGTGGTTGTCTCGCGCGGCGATGGGGCGCTCGTGCAGCGGCTCTTCGAGATGGAAGTCCCCGAAATCTACGACGGCACGGTGGTTATCCGCGCCCTGGCCCGCGAGGCCGGCGAGCGGACGAAGGTCGCGGTCTACTCCAAAGATCCCGATGTGGACTGCGTCGGCGCCTGCGTGGGCATGAAGGGCATGCGGGTGCAGTCCATCATTCGGGAGTTGCGCGGCGAGAAGATCGACATTATTGAGTTCAACGAGGACCCGGTGGTCTTCGCGGCCAACGCCCTGAGCCCTGCCAAGATTAACCACGTCTCGATTCTCGACGCAGAGCAGAAGCATCTCGAAGTCATTGTGGACGATTCGCAACTGTCGCTGGCGATCGGCAAGAAAGGGCAGAACGTGCGCCTGGCGGCGAAGCTTCTGGGATGGCGAATCGACATTAAGAGCGAGGAAGAGAAGCGCCAGGAGATCGAATCGCAGATGGCGGAGATGGCGCTGCGCGGTGCGCCGGTCACGGATTTGGTCGGCTTGGGCGACAAGACCCTGCAGAAGCTGCGCGACCACGGTGTGGAGACCGTCGAGCAGCTCGCGCAAATGACCCCCGCCGATCTAACCGCGATCCAGGGCATCGGTGAGAAAACCGTTGAACGAATCCGGCGAGTGGTCACCGATTACTTCGAGCAGGCCCTGAAGCCTCCGGCGGAAGAAACGGTTGCGCCAGCGGCGGCAGAGACCGTTGAGACGGTGCCGGCTGAGCCGCAGCCGGAAGCGCCGGTCGAGCCACAGACTGAGACAGCAGGCGAACCACAGACCGAGGCAGTGGCCGAACCGGAGCCAGCTCCGGAGGCCCCTGAGCCCGCCGCGCCGGGGGTTGAGCCCGATGAGAGCGCGCCGCCGCCCGAATCCGGCGAGGGAGGTGAAACTACGTGAGGTAGTCATGAGGGGCGGCAAGCAGCCGCGGGAAGTCGTAAGCCGGGCATGGACGGTGCCGGGGTAATGCATTGAGGTGATATGGGTAAGATTCGGATCAACGATTTAGCGCGCGAACTGGAAGTGAAGAGTCGAGCCATCCTGGACTATCTGCCGGAGCTCGGCCTAGCCGAGAAGCGCTCGCACTCCAGCGCCCTCGAGGATGAGATCGCTGAGAAGGTGCGCGAGCACTTTCGCGCGCTCGCAGGCGAGACGGCAGTCGAGGAGGCCCTGGCGCCGCCTGAGGCCGAACCTGTTGCCCCAGCGCCCAAAGCAGCTCCTCCGACGCCCAAGAAACCCGCTCCTCTTCATGCCGAAGCACGGCCGCTGACCCGCACGATCGCCGAAATCAAGGCAGACGTGCGGCGTGCCGTAGCGCCGCCCCCCCCGCCAGCTCCCCACGTCCCGCCGCGTGTCGAGCACCCGCTTTCCCGAGCCGTTCCACCTACAGCGGCTGCGGGACCGGTGGCGCCGCCCGTGCCGCCTGCGCGCCCCGGAGCCGTCAGGCCCGCGCCGGCCGGACTGCCTGTGTCGACTGTTCCCAAAGCTGGCGAGCCCGTTGCAGCCCACCCCAGAGCTGCGGCTGGCCCTGCCGTCGAGCCGGGCATCCCCACAAAAGGAATCCCCATGCCCATGCCTCCTCCGCCCGCGCCGGGAGCGAGAACGGGACGCGCAGGGCGTGCGGGACGCAAGGTGGACCCCACGGCGAGCCAGCCAATTTATCCCCCGGCGGTCACCCCCAAGGGAATGCCCGTGCGTCCGATGGCTCCCCGGCGTCCCGGCGAGCCGCGCCCGATGCACCCTACGGCGGCGCGCCCCCTTCCCGCAGCCGGGGCTCCTGGACGGCCGACTGCCGCGGCGATGCGGGCGCCCATGGGACACGCGGTTGGAGTCAGACCCCTGCCGCCGCTGGCGCCTCCCCGGCCGCTGGTTCCCGAGGAAGTCCCGATCACGCGCAAGATCACGATTACGGAAGGCATCGCCATCAAGGAGCTTTCGGAAAAGCTGGAAGCGCGCGCCAAGGACGTCATCAAGCGGCTGCTCGAAAAGGGAATCTTCGCGACGATTAACCAGACGCTCGACAGTCAGACCGCCATGGAGCTGGCTCGCGCCTTCGGTGCCGAAGTTGCGGTCATCAGCTTCGAGGACGAAGTTATCCACGAAGTGGAAGAGTCCGACCGGCCTGAGGACCTGGTGCCGCGCGCTC
>JAIQGH010000165.1 GCA_020072655.1 Terriglobia bacterium
GAGAATGGAGTGGGCATGCGCTTGAAGGGGAAGAGGATTGCCGTCCTGGTAGATGACCTCTATCAGGAGCTGGAGGTTTGGTACCCGCTTCTGCGATTCCGCGAGGAAGGCGCTGCGACCGTGGCCGTGGGAGCGGCGGCGGGGAAGACCTACACCAGCAAGAAAGGTTACGCGGTTGACTCCGATGAATCCATCGCCGAGGTCAGTGCCGCGGACTTCGACGCAGTGATCATCCCAGGCGGGTGGGCGCCGGACGCGCTGCGCCAGGACAAGCGCGTCCTGCAGTTCGTGCGGGAGATGGACAAGGCGGGGAAAATCGTTGCGGCCATCTGCCACGCCGGGTCGGTTCTCTGCTCGGCAGATATTGTTCGAGGCCGGAAAGCGACCTGCTACAAGGCTATCAAGGACGACCTGATTCATGCCGGGGCGCGCTATGTGGACGAAGAGGTCGTCGTCGATGGCAACCTGATTACCTCCCGTGTGCCGACGGACCTTCCCGCGTTTTGCCGGGAGGTTGCAGAGGCGCTCGCTGCCCAGGGGGCCGGTAAGAAGACAGGCACTCGCGGTTAGGGATTCGGGACTCGGGGGCGAACGCGGGTCATGGCTTCCGGCCCAAAATCCGGAGCTCGGACGGCTATCTTCTCTGAAAAGGGGGACTTATGCGGCGATCGCGACTATCTTTGCTCGTTGTCCTTGCCGTGAGTGCGATCATCTTTGCCGGTGCGGTGTCAAGAGCAACTGACCGACCGCCGAAGAAGGGGAAACTGCTCTACATGACCCTGACGAAGGGCTATCACCACGAGTCCATAGAGCTCTCCAAGCAGATTGTGAAGGAGATCGGCGAGAAATCCGGAGCGTTCGAGACCGTGGTCACGGAAGACTGCGCGGCGTTCACCAAGGCCAACCTCGCGGGCTATGACGCCGTGATGTTCAACACCACGGGCGAGCTGCCCATGAGCGATGACCAGAAAAAGGATTTCGTCGAGTTCGTGCGCGGCGGGCACGGCTTCATCGGCGTGCACAGCGCCACGGACACGTTCTATATGTGGGGAGAGTTCGGCGAGCTGATCGGCGGCTATTTCAACGGGCATCCCTGGCATCAAATGGTGACCGTGGAGGTTGCCGACCCGACGAGTCCCATGGTCGCCTTTCTGGGGAAGTCCTTTCAGATCAACGACGAGATTTATCAGACCAGTGATTTCCAGGCTAAGGATTCACATGTCCTGCTCCGCTTAGACCCCAACTCGGTCGACCTCGGAAAGCCCGGAGTCCAGCGCCGGTACTACGGGTGGCCGATCGCGTGGACGCGGCCTTTCGGAAAGGGGCGCGTCTATTACAACGGACTCGGCCATGATGACTGGGTGTGGAAAGATGCGCGTTACCAGGAAATGCTCTTGAACGGTATCCAGTGGGCGATGGGCGTCACCAAGTAGTACGATCTGGCAACCGGCGTGGCCTAGCAAAAGGTCTCCGGCTTACCGTCCGGGACCGATAGTGTTCCCCCCAAGTCCACTTCAACCTTCCGAGCGAAAATCCTTACAAATTCCAGGACTTACGTCACCTTTTTTCTTGACAAAATAGTGGCGCTTGTTCATAAGGAGAATTGAGCGGTTGAATATCGGGGGTGACGCAAGACAGACGAAAACCGATGATGACCTCGTTAGGCGAGGTTACCACGCGAATTAAGGCCACTGCCCGGAAACCTGGAGACCGGCCAACGGGTGGAGCAGGCACAGTCGGCTTAAGGCTTTGCCTAAGGTGGCTCTGGCCCGCAGCGGCGGGACAGCACGTTGCGTGGAGCCAAAGCTCACACCAGGAGGTTGACGCACCCGCCAGATCGCGTGGCGGCGGGTAAATGGCCCCGTGGAGGTTTTGGCTTCCACGGGGTTTTGGTTTGGGGAAGGGGATTTTGGCTGGGGGGAGCGGGGCTGGGCCCATAATCCAGCAGGTAACGGAAAAGGTACGCCATGCCAGGCCATTAGGGCCGCTCGGGCGCGCCGGAAAGGAGGCACATGATCTATTTCACCGAGCTTGACAACCTCCCGATGTATGGGGTGAAGGGTGAATACCTGGGCCGCTTGGTGGACCTGTGCGTCGATCCCAGCCAGAATTCGCTGCGGGTAGCCTCTTATGTGGTGAAGGGCCCCAAGAACAACCTGGTTTGCGTCACCTATCAGCAGTTGCAGTCGCTCTCCGTTCGCGCCGGGCAGACCTCGGTCCCGCGAGAGGAGGTCCGCTGTTATGCGCCCGATGAGGGGCTGCTGCACGTGAAGAAGGACATCCTCGATCAGCAGATCATCGACGTTAACAACCGCAAGGTCGTGCGGGTGAACGACGTCGATTTCGACATCCAGCCCGTCAACGGTCGTACGGAACTGCGGGTTGTGGCGGTCAATGTGGGCCTGGGCGCGGCGGTCCGAAGGCTGCTCCAAGGCGCCATGGCCAAGCACACGTTGCGCACTTTGAGCTCGTTCTTTTCGTCCAAGACGATTCCCTGGGAGTTCGTGAATCTCATCGAGCCTGACCCGGGGCGACGGGTCAGGCTGCGCCTGTCCTACGACCGTCTGGCCCAACTCCATCCGGCAGACATCGCGGACATCTTGGAGGAACTGAGCCGCGACGAGCAAAAGTCCGTCATCGAATCGCTAGATGCGGAGACTGCCGCCAATGCCCTAACGGAAATCCCTACGCGCATGCAGGCTGACTTGCTCGAGAGCATCCCGGCGCAAAAAGCCGCGGATATCGTCGAGGAGATGCCTCCCGACGAAGCCGCCGACGTGCTCCAGCAGATGCCTCCCGAGACCTCCGCCGTGGTCCTGTCCGATATGGGCAAGGAAGAGGCCGCGGAGGTTCGCGAATTGTTGGGTTTCGAGGAAAACACCGCCGGTGCAATGATGACGAATGAATTTGTCTTTGTGGGCGAGGAGGCCACGGTCGAAGGCGCGATCGCAGCGCTGAAGAATTTCGAGGGGCCCATCGAATCCATCCACGTGGTTTATCTGGTCAATGCGTCCGCCGCGCTGACGGGCGCCGTTTCGTTGTCGCGCATTCTGCTGGCCGAATCCTCGACGCCACTCAAGGCGCTGGTGACGGAACCCTTGATTTCGCTCCCGTTCCATGCGGACCGAAAAGAAGTGGTGGATACGTTCCATAAATACAATTTGGTCAGCTTGCCCGTCGTGGATGATAAGGGCTGCCTGCTGGGCGTGGTCACGTCCGATGACGTGCTTGAGTTGGTGATTAATCGCCAGTGAATCCGGTGAGGTGGACTTGCAGGCTGTAAACAAAGAGAAACTTCGACACTTCCGCATGCGCGTGTTGATCTTTCTGGCCGTGTTGGGCCCTGGCATCATCACCGCCAGTGTCGACAACGACTCCGGAGGCATCTACACGTACTCCGTCGCGGGGGCGGTGGTAACGGGCAAAGGGCTCGCCGACTTAATCCGCGAGGAATACGGACTGCGAACCACTTTCATCATTATGGTGTTGCTGCTCGTGACCAATCTGGGCAACACGATCTCAGAGTTCGCCGGGCTGGCGTCAGGGATGTCGGTCTTTGGGGTCAGCCGCTTTGTGGCAGTTCCCCTCGGAGCGCTGTTTGTCTGGGTGCTGGTGGTCCGGGGAACATATCGCATTGTCGAAAGCGTCTTTCTCGGAGCTTGTGTCTTCTATGTTGTCTACCCCATTTCGAGCTTCATGACAGACCAGAATTGGTCGCGGGCGTTCCTCAGTACGGTGAAGCCCTCGATCGAGTTCAACGCCAGCTATTTCTACATGCTGACCGGACTGGTGGGGACCACCATCGCCCCCTGGATGCAGTTCTATCTCCAGTCGGCGATGGTGGAGAAAGGCATCAAGCTGAAGAACTATGTCTACTCCAAGTGGGACGTCATGGCCGGATGTTTTGTGACGGATATCGTGGCTTTCTTCATCATCGTGGCTTGTGCTGCCACGATTTTTGCTAGCGGTCACCGCCACATCGGCAGTGCCGCCGATGCCGCACTCGCCCTTCGTCCTCTGGCCGGCCATGCGGCAAGCGCGTTGTTTGCCTTCGGGCTTGTCAATGCCTCGCTGTTTTCAGCTTCCATTCTGCCCTTGTCCACAGCCTATTCGGTGTGCGAAGGACTAGGCCTGGAGGCAGGAATCAACAAACGGTTCCGCGAAGCTCCGGCCTTCTACTGGCTCTACACGGCCCTTATCGTTCTTTCGGCGTCAACGGTGATGATCCTGAGCGAATCCAAGCAGATTCCCATCATCCTGCTGTCGCAGGTCACCAACGGCCTGCTTCTTCCTTTCGTACTGATCTTCATGCTGAAGCTAAGCAACCGGGTGGACCTGATGGGAACATACCGGAACACGCGATCATTCAACGTCATTGCCTGGGGAACCTGCTTGGTGATGATCGCCATGACCGTTCTCCTGGTGACCAGCGCCTTCTTCCCGGCGCGAATTCCTGCCTGACACCGGCCGAGGCATTTCCAGACTCCCGCGGGCTTGGCCGGCAGTGCTTTCACCGCTCAAATCGTCTGGTCCTCGCATTGTCCAGCTTGCGGCGAACAGGGGGCTATGCTACCTTGGGGTTCGCATAGAACTCATTTCTTGAGCCTGCAGGCTGTGGTGAAGACTGAAATCCTGGAAGCGGATCTCCTCGCACAGATTGACCTGGACCGGTTGCCGCAACACATCGCCATCATCATGGACGGCAACGGGCGCTGGGCCAAGAAGCGGCGGCTGCCGCGCATCGCGGGCCACCGGGCGGGCATTCGCGCCGTCCGGCAGGCCGTGGAAGCTTCCGCGCGGCTGGGTATCCCCTACCTGACGCTTTACGCCTTCTCGGTCGAGAACTGGAAGCGCCCGCGGACCGAAATCAAGCTTCTGATGGCGCTTCTCCGCGAATACCTCAAGAAAGAAATCGGCGAACTCAACCGCCAGAACATCCGCCTGGGAGTTATTGGGCGCGTCGCCGACCTGCCGAAACCGGTCCAGGCGGACCTCCGCGCGGCCCTTGAGAAGACCCGTCAGAACACCGGGATGCGGTTGACCTTGGCGCTTAACTATGGAGCTCGCACGGAAGTGGTCGATGCCGTCCGCGCGCTCGTCGAACAACTCCGGTACAACGGGACGATTGATATTGATGAGGCGACCTTCAGCCGGTTTCTCTACACGCGCGATGTCCCCGATCCCGATCTGCTCATTCGGACCAGCGGCGAGCTCCGGCTGAGCAACTTCTTGTTGTGGCAGGTGGCGTATTCCGAGATTTGGGTAACCGATACGCTCTGGCCCAGCATCCGCCGTGAAATCACGCATCCTGACTGCCCTGGTGCTCCTCCCGCCGGTCATTTACCTGATTGGCTGGGCACCCCCCTGGCTCTTTCTTATCGCCCTGCTTCTTGTGGTTGAGCGCGCACTTTATGAGTACTTCCTGATCTGTCGGCATGCTGGACTCAAGCCTCTTCCGGTGCTGGGATTTTTGGGCAGTGCAGCCGTGTGCCTTGCCCAGGCGTCGCCGCTTTTCATCCCGGCGAACTTGACACTGACAGTGCTCGTGCTCTTTGGTCTGTTGACGCTCGCTCTGGGTCTTCTTTCCACAGTTGACTTAAGGCAGTACCTCGGTGGCGTCTCGGCGACGGTCCTTGGGGTTGTCTATATCGGGCTTGGAATGTCCTGCTTGGTGCCCTTGCGCTACTCTGACCCTTCGAAAGGTCGAGAACTGCTCGTTCTCTTGTTCTTGGTCATTTGGATTAATGATATTTGTGCGTTCTTTGTCGGCCGAGCTTTAGGCCGCCACCTGCTGTTCCCCCGCGTTTCGCCAAAAAAGACCGTGGAAGGCAGCCTCGGGGGCCTCGTTGGTAGTCTGCTGGTAGCGTGGGGCTTCGCGCATTGGTTCTGGCAGACAGAGAACCCGAGAACGATTATCCTGTTGGCCGTCCTGATTGCGGTAGCAGGTCAGGTGGGCGACCTTGCGGAGTCGGCCATGAAGCGAGGGGCTGACCTGAAGGACTCCGGCGCGCTCTTGCCGGGTCATGGCGGCCTCCTCGACCGGATCGACAGCTTGCTGTTCGGAGCGCCCGCGCTGTGGTTGGCGGTGGCGCTCATGGATTTCTGGCGATGACTAAAGGATTGTGCATTCTGGGCTCCACGGGTTCGGTGGGTCAGAACTCACTCCGTGTGGCTAGGAACTTGTCGGGCCGGTTTCGGGTGGTTTCTCTCGCTGCCGGAAGGAACCTTGACCTGCTGGCTAACCAGATTCGGGATTTCGAGCCCCAGTTGGTCTCGGTGGGAAGTGCCGACGGCGTGGACGCTTTGCGAGAGCGGCTTAGCGACAGCGGCTACCGGAGGCCGGTCAGGATTGTGGCCGAGACCGCCGGTCACGTCGAAGCCGCCACCTTACCTGAAGTCGATTTCGTCATTTCCTCTTTCCGTGGAGTGACCGGGCTGCAAGCGACCTACGAAGCCATTCGGGCCGGGAAGCAGGTGGGGCTAGCCAATAAAGAAGTGCTGGTTGTGGCCGGCGAAGTTGTCAGCCGCGCGGCGGCTGAGCACAAGGTCGAGCTTCTTCCTATTGATAGCGAGCATAGTGCTTTGCACCAGTGTCTTCGGGCAGGGCGCGGCCCGGAAGTCCGCCGCCTGATCCTGACGGCCTCCGGCGGACCATTCCTGAGGACTCCCAGGGAAGAATTTGACGCCGTGACTCCTGACCTGGCCTTGAAGCATCCAATCTGGAGGATGGGTTCGCGCATCACCATTGACTCCGCCACGCTCTTCAACAAAGGTCTGGAAGTCATTGAAGCGCATTGGCTTTTCGGCCTGCCCTCGTCCGAGATCGAGGTCATGATTCATCCCGAGTCGGTTGTTCATTCCATGGTAGAATTTCGAGATGGCACGGTAATGGCCCAACTCTCCGTTGCTGACATGCGGCTTCCCATCCAGTATGCGCTTACCTACCCAGAACGCGTGGCGCTCGACGGAGACATTAAGGCGCTGGATCTGCTTGCCCTGGGCCATCTGAGCTTCGAAAAGCCCGACCATCGCCGCTTCCCATGCCTGGATTTGGCCCGCGCGGCGCTGGAAGAAGGCGGGGCGATGCCCTGCGCTCTCAACGCGGCGGATGAGATCGCAGTGGAAGCCTTTCTGGCGCAGCGACTGCGCTTTTCGGGCATTCCGCGCGTGATCGAGCAGGTCATGCGGAGCACGCCGCGCCTGCATTTCAGCACTCTGGACGATGTCTTCGAGTGCGACTGCGCGGCGCGCGAGCGCGCCAGGGAAGTGGTGACAGAGCTTTCTGTTTAAGGAGCAAGACGCGAGTATGTCCAGCTTTCTGACAGATGCCGTAGTCGTGGTCGTCGTCCTGGGCTTCATGATTTTCATTCATGAGCTGGGGCACTTTCTCGCGGCCAAGCGGCTGGGCGTCCGCGTCCTGGTCTTCTCGCTGGGTTTTGGCAAGAGGCTTTTCGGTTTCAAGCGCGGTGACACGGATTACCGGCTCAGCGCGCTGCCCTTCGGTGGCTACGTGAAGATGGCTGGCGACGACCCCGCGGAATTGCGCCAGGGCGAAGCGGGTGAGTTCCTGGCGAAGCCACGCTGGCAACGGTTCGCCATCGTGATCATGGGACCGGCGATGAACGTCGCACTCGCCATCATCCTGTTGACGGGCCTTTATCACTTTCACTTTCAAAAGCCGGCTTATCAGGAGCAACCCGCGCGAGTGGGCGACGTGGAACCCGATTCCCCCGCCCTGCGCAGCGGCATCGAAGCGGGAGACTTGATCACGCGCTTGGACGGCATTCCCGACCCCAGGTGGGAGGACGTCGAGGTCAAGACGATCACCACGGTGGGCGAGCCCATCCCCGTCGAAATCCAGCGCGATGGCAAGACCTTGAATCTGAGCGTCCTGCCGCAGGCGAAGGGCCCCAGCCGCATTGGCGATGCCGGATGGTATCCCTACGTCCCGGGCACAATTGATACGGTCGAACCGGGGCTTCCCGCGGGCCAGGCGGGCTTGAAAGCCGGGGACCAGATTGTGGGCGTGAATGGCAAGCGAATCTATTTCTGGCCGCGCGTGGCTTATTTGCTCCAGAACGGCAGTGGCAAGGAAGTAGACTTGATGATCGTGCGCCAAGGCCAGGAATTTCACGTGCATCTCAAGCCCGTCCTCACGGAAGTGCACGGCGAGAAGATGTGGCGGATCGGCGTGGTCTTCCGGAGCAGCATGGTGGTCCGGCAGCTTCCTTGGGCAAAAGCGCTTACGTCTTCCCTGCAGGACAATTTGCGGAATTCGCTAGCCACCTTCGACGTGCTGGGCAAGATTCTGACGCGCCGCATGTCGACGCGCTCCCTCTCCGGGCCCATCGGCATCGCGCAGCTTTCGGGCGAAGCGTACCGCGCGGGGTTTGCCGAGCTCCTGATGTTCACGTGCTTCATCAGCCTGCAACTGGGGATCTTTAACCTCTTGCCGATTCCCGTTCTGGACGGCGGAGTCATCCTGTTGCTTCTGGTGGAAAGCCTGATCCGCCGCGACCTGAGCCTCGAGGTCAAAGAACGCTTCGCTCAGGTGGGGATCGTGTTCCTGCTGCTACTGGCCGTGTTCGTGATGTACAACGATATTCTGAAGACCTTCCGGCCGTACTGAGCCATCGGGCCATCGGGTGATTGAGTAATTGGGCTATTGAGCGATCGAGCCATTGACCTGTGGGCTCGGGGGTCTCGCAGCTTGCGGCCAGAGGATAGATACAAGTTTGGAAACTGCAGAGTCATGACTGAGAACTGACAACTGCTTTTATGAACTTCAGCGAGAAAGAATATTTCCCCCCCAGGCGCAAGACGCGGCTGGTCAAAGTGGGCCGAGTCACGATCGGCGGCGATGCCGCCATCGTCGTGCAGTCCATGACCAAAACCGACACGCGCGACGTGGGGAAAACGGTCGAGCAGATTCAGCAGATGGAAGCGGCGGGGTGCGAAATTGTGCGCCTCGCGGTCCCCGATATCGAAGCTGCTAACGCCCTTCCCGAGATTCGCAAGCGCTGCCCGGACTCGATTCTCGTCTCCGACATTCATTTCCAGTACAAGTTTGCGCTGATGGCCCTCGACGCCGGATTCGATAAGCTGCGGATCAATCCCGGCAACATTGGGGACGCCGATAAAGTGCGCATTGTCGTTCGCCGCGCACAGGAGCAGAAGGTTCCGATTCGCATCGGTGTCAACGCGGGTTCACTCGAACGCCGCCTGCTTGAGAAATATGGCTTCCCCACGCCCGAGGCCATGGTCGAAAGCGCGCTCTATCACACCCGGATTCTCGAGGACCTGGGTTTCGGGGACACGGTCATTTCGCTTAAATCCTCCAATGTGAAGCTTACGATCGCCGCCTACCGCCTGCTCGCGAAGCAAGTGGACTATCCTTTTCACCTGGGCGTCACGGAAGCCGGAACGCAGTTCGCGGGCACGATCAAGTCGTGCGTCGGCATGGGCGTTCTGCTTGCGGAAGGGATTGGAGACACGATCCGCGTGTCGCTCGCCACCGATCCGGTCGAGGAGGTCCGCGTCGCTTACGAGATGCTCAAGGCACTCGAATTACGCAGCCGCGGCCCGGTCGTCATCGCCTGTCCAACCTGCGGGCGCCTGGAAGTGGACCTTTTCAAGATTGCGGGGGAGATCGAGAAGGCTACGGCGCACATCAAAACGCCGCTCACGCTTGCGGTCATGGGCTGCGCGGTCAACGGGCCCGGCGAAGCGCGCGAGGCCGACCTGGGCGTTGCCGCCGGCCGTGCCAATGGAATGATCTACCGGGAAGGGAAGGCCATCCGACGTGTGACTGAGGCGGAAATCGTTCCTGCCTTGCTCGAAGAAATTGAGCGTTTCCTCGCCGACAAAGCCGAGGGCGTGAACACTGCGCCGCCCGAGAACCGTTCTTCGCCGGTTCCCGACGGTCCTCTAACAATTCTCAAATAGCCGCCATCAGTAGAAACTCCCATACCGTCAACCGTGTGCTTCGATCGCCTGATTGCCTCTTTCGTGCTGCGATCAGGAGTTGGGGTGGGGAACGCGTGTCAGCCGTGTCGTCCGCCGTTGCGCGATACGCCGCAGCAAGCGGAAGAACTTCAGCGAGCGACGGGCATCTTCCTGGATTTGCACTTTCAAGATGGCGGGGTTCTGGAACTTCATCTCATCCCGTAGCCGATAGAGAAACTCGATCTCCATCTCGGTTTCAGCAACCTCACCCGAGAAGCTCAGCAGAAAGGTCTCGACCGTCAGGCGGTGCTTGCCGAACGTGGGCTTGTAGCCGACATTGGTGACCGAGTCGTGGAAGGTGTCGCCCAAGCGCGTGCGCGTGACATAGACTCCGATTTTAGGAAGCTGTTCCTCAACGGGAGCCAGGTTGAGCGTCGGCACGGTGTGCTTGCGGCCTACACCCAGACCTGCCACGATCGACCCGTCGACGGAGAACGGGCGGCCCAGAAGCCTTGCCGCTAGGCTGACGCGACCGAGGGAGAGCAACTCGCGGATGCGCGTGCTGGAGACGCGCTCGCCGCGGATTACGAGGGTTGGCATGACGTCCACCCGGAAGCCTTCGTGTCGGCCCAGCTCAGCGAGAATCTCGGGGTCGCCGGACTGACGATAGCCGAAGCGGAAATTGGGACCGACGTGCACGGAGGCAACGTGCAAGCCGCCGACCAGAATTCTCCGAGTGAATTCCAGCGGCGAGAGCCGGGCAAGCTCGCGGGTGAAGGGAAGCACGACCAGCGCATCGATTCCCAGGACTTCGATTAGCTTCGCTTTGCGGTCGAGCGGTGTCAGCACCCTGGGTGCGTGCTCGGGGGCGAGCAGTTTGATTGGGTGCGGATCAAAAGTCACCGCCACGGCCGTCGCACTCGACGAGCGGGCCGTCGCGACGATCTTGCGCAGCAGCTTTTGATGGGCCAGGTGAACCCCATCGAAGTTGCCGATGGTGACGGCTGACTGCTGTCGTGGTCCGCCGAGTTGACCGAGGCCCCGAATGATGCGCATGGGAACGAAGTCCACAGTCGACAGTCAAGAGCCGAAGGTCAAGCCCCCCAAGGAAAAAACCCTCGAAACGACGACCGAAATGCCCACTTTTGTGCCCCTGGAGAATTCACTTTCGACCTTCGACTGTCGACTTTCGACTCTAAGGCAATTCTACGCTCTGTCCGTCATAGGCCAGCCGCACGCCGGCCGGCAAGGACGCATTGGTCACCTCGTGTCCCAGGTCGTGGGCGATGTGCGTGAAAAGGGCCTGTTTCGGCTTCAGTTGTTTCACCAAGGCGAGTGACTGTTCCAGGCTCGAATGCGTGGGATGGGGCTTATGGCGCAGGGCGTCCAGAATCAGCAAATCGAGGCCAGCGAGCAGTGGCAGCGACGTCTCCGGAATCGTACTGAAGTCCGTCACATACGCCGCGCCCCGAAACCGAAACCCCAGAACCGGCAGGTCGCCGTGCAACACGGGCACGGGGAAGAAATTCACTCCCCACAAATCGAAAGG
>JAIQGH010000018.1 GCA_020072655.1 Terriglobia bacterium
GTCATGGCCGGGCCGGTCTTGATTGTGTGCGCGGGGGGCGTAATTGCCTATCTCCTGGCAAACATCAATCACTCGGCCCACGTAAAATCCGGCCCGGTCGGATTGGCGGTGCTCCTTATCTTTTTGATTCCCTGGCTCGCCAACACGTTCAACGCGCCGGGCACATACCGGATTAAGGATGTGCTGCCTGCGGCAGATGCGGCCTGTGTTCTTGTTGGCGAGGCCGCCGCGCAAGTTGTCGAAACGCAGCGATTTCTCGTGCGGCGCATCCGGCTTTCTCCGGTTGTGCTGACGACGGTGCCCGTCCTGCTCATCGGACTCCCGCAAATCAGCGCCTCGGCGCGGCTCATCGCAGACCTGCGCCGTCCCGATTGGCGTGTTGATCTCCGCCAGTGGGCAGACGACAACCTTGATCCGGGCACGTTCATCGTGTACGCCGACAATCATAAGACCTTCAACCCCTATTACAGGCTCGACTGGTTTCAATTCTTTCCCAGTCGCGATCCCTTCTCGGACACGCCCGCGACCGTCCGGCAGGGCCGCCGCCTGAATAATATCGGAGCGCGGGCCGACCTCTCCTATTCCCATGGCCGGCACGAAATTAAGGGTGGGCTGCAGTTTAATCACTGGCTTTTGACCGAAAACTTCTATCTCGGGCTTACCGACCCGACGTTTAACCCGGTCTGCCTGAATCCAGATGGGAGTCCTGACAACAACCCCATTCCCACCGATCCGAACGCCTGCGTCGGGCTCGGTCTTCAAGCTAATCCCAGCTTGGCGCCCGGATTGATTCCTTACGACCTCACGCGGGGCGGGAGTCTGTTCACGTTCAGTGGCCATGCCGATATCAAAGAACTGTCAGCCTACGTCCAGGACTCGATCAAACTGGGCAACTGGTTGGTGAAGGCTGGGGTTCGCGGCGACCATTACGACGGCCTCACTCGGGCCCGGCAGATTGAGCCGCGCCTTGCCGTGTCCTACCATTTCCCATCCACAAACACGCTTCTGCGGGCATCCTATGCCCGCCTCTTACTCGCGCCCTTCAACGAAGGCTTGCTCCTCGGAAGTTCTACCGGGGCGGGAGGCTTGGGGAGCGCGGGCTTCGGAGGATTCGGAGCGAGTCCGATTGTGTCGCAGCGGCGCAATCAGTTTAACGCGGGATTCGCACAGACCATCGGTCGGTTTCTGGTGGTGGACGGGGAATACTTCTGGAAGTTCAGTAGTCGCGGCTCCGATTTCGGCACCCTCTTCAGCACACCCATTGTCTCTCCGACCTTGTGGCGAAAGAGCAAGATCGACGGCTTTGGAATCCGGGCGAGCTTGCCGACAATCAAGGGTTTTACGGCTTACTCGGTACTCGGCCACGCGCGCTCACGGTACTTCGGGCCCGAGGTAGGAGGATTGATCTTCAACTCCCCCCTGGCCACAGGAGCCTTCCGGATTGACCATGACCAGGCCTTCCAGCAGACTGCCAACCTTCGTTATCAGTATAAGAAGGGTCCGTACACCATCCTCACTTGGCGGTACGACAGCGGGTTGGTGAACGGATCTGTGCCCGACTTGGAAAGCGCCCTCGCCTTGACTGCTGACGAACAGGCCGTGATTGGCTTGCATTGCGGGAGCACTTTTGCCACGCTTGCGAACCCCATCACGGCATGCAGCTTGCCTTACCCGCAGTTTTCTGCCACGCGAGTGCGCATTCCGGCGCCGGGGACGGAAAACGACGACACGAATCCGCCCCGCATCACTCCACGCCATTTGTTCGATGTCAGCGTTGGGACGGATAACCTTTATCACACGGACCGCTATCATGTGACGCTGAGGTTGTCGGTCCTCAACCTAACGAACGAGGCAGCGCTCTATAACTTCCTCTCCACCTTTAGCGGCACGCATGTTGTCGCTCCACGGACCTGGCAGGCGGAACTGGGCCTTGCCTTCTGAACCTCCAGGGGCGGAGGGTAGCGCATACTCGGGTCTTCCGCCCCCCGTCCTCGGGCTCAGCGGGCAGCTAAGAAACCGCGGTTGAATCAACGGACAATTCAATCGGGGGTACCGCAACTTATTGATGCATCCGGTTGCCGCCGCCGACGTAAAGCAACTGTCCGGTGATCCAGCGGGCCTGCTCGGATGCAAAGAACACGATGGCATCGGCGATGTCCTCCGGCTGCCCTATCCTGCGCAGTGGAATAGCCGGAACGCACTTGGTTTCCAGTTCCGGCGAAATCCAGCCCGTCTGCACCGGCCCCGGCGACACGATATTGACGGTGACGCCGTATGGCCCAAGTTCCGCTGCTGCCGCGCGGCTGTAAGATTCCATGGCATGTTTGCTCGCCCAGTATGAGACCTCGCTCGGATAGCCCGAAGCCCCGTCCGTGCTCACATTGATGATTCGCCCCCAGCGCCGGCCGGCGGCGATGTGGCGGCGGGCGAATTCCGCCATGAGCAGTGCCACCGCGCGGCTATTTACGGCGAAGGACCGGTCGTGGCTCTCGGCGACTATGGTGTTGACCGGCAGTCCGGTCACCGCACACTGATCTCCGTGCTTCCACGATTTCCCGGGCAGGAAAGTGTCAAACTCATCCGCGGCGGCATTGTTGACGAGCACCTCAACCGGTCCGAGAGCACTTTCGGCCCGCTCGAAGAGCTCCGGAATGACTGCCGGGTCGGACAGGTCAGCTTCCCAGGCTGCCGCTCGACCACCAATAGCGTGAATGGCATCTGCGACCTCCTGTGCCGAGTGACCGCGCAGCGCATAGTACATACCCGGTGAGGGAACAGATGAAGGGTGGGCTGGCTCGGCGTTGATGAACTCCGGAACAGGCTGGCGGAAGAAGTGAATGAACACGGCGGCGCCTTGGCCAGCAAAGGCCTTGGCCGTCGCGGCTCCAATCCCCAACGGGTTGTTGCCGCCCGTAACCAATACGACGCGATCTTGCAGGCCTGGATTAACCATGGCTTTTCCCCTTTCCAATGGGCTTAAAAGACACATCGTTCTGGGTCTGCGGAAAAAAGGGTAAGTGCAAACGGTAATGGCGGGTTACGAACGCATGGAGTGATTCTAGTGCAGGATTCCCGCAGCTACAAGGAAGAAAGCCGCGGTTGAATCAGCAAACGATGCGGCCGTGAATACCCCTCACGAGCTGCTGGTACACGAGGCAAGCGACAAGGACGACGGCGGGGCCAAACCCCATCTCTAGAACCGAAGGCGGTCCTCATCAACACGGTCTGAGCGGCGCGTTACGGGTCGAGCGCGCCCGCCACCAGGTCAATATCATTGAGGTACTTGCCGGTCTTACGCAAGTACTCATGCGGGGACGGCGGGGCTGGCAGCTTGGTGTCCGCGAGGAGGCGGGAGTTGTCGAGGGTCTGGTTCAGTTCCATGAAACGGAAATAGGGTTCCAGTCCGGCCAAGACGATGCGCAGATTGCCGTTGAACGCCGAACTCCAGTAGGACACGTATTCCGGGAAGCCAAGGAGCTCGCTGGTCGGCTGATGTTTCTTTGACCACCTCTTCATGTGCGGCAAGAGTTGGCGACGAACGTATTTGAAAGGCGGCCGGTCGTTGAACAGGCCTTCGATAGCGCCTGAGACCTTGGCGAGATTCGTTGCCGACTGCTTCCCGGCAGAAATGTGATAGGTCGTCCAACGCCGCTTAGAAAAGAGCAGTTCGGCGATCGCATTGGCCGCATAATCGACGGGGATGATATCGAGGACGGACTCGGGGTTTACGGGGATGAGGCGAATCCCATTCACTGCTGCCAACGCCCAGAGGATGACGCAGGAGCGCGGCTTCACATCCCGGCTGTCTCCCATGATGATGGAGGGCCGGACAACCAGCAGCTTCTCTTTGGGGATCGCGCGCGTCACTTCGATTTCTCCCTGCATCTTGGTGTAGCAGTGCCGGACCAAGTGAAGCGCCGCGGTGTTCGGGGACTGGTCTTCGTGAATGTGGCAATTCGTCAACTGCGTTCCACAAATGCTGGCGGTGCCGATGTAGAGAAAAGTTGTCAGACTGGGGAGAGTCTGAACCCAGTTGAGAATTTGCAGCGTCCCCCCGATGTTCACTTTGTCGTTGCTTGCGGCTGAGGCCGGCGCAAAGGAAGTATCGGCGGCGGCATGGATGACCGTGTCGATCTCCCGAAATTCCTTCACGTGCATCAACTTTTCAGCCAGCTTGTCGTCTTGGAGCTCGCCTTCGACCGGAATGATTCGGGTGTTGTCGAAAGCATCGCCGTGGAAATCGAACACCTGCCGCAACCGATGAGGGGGATCGCCCGTCTCATCGCCGCGAATTAGACAATAAAGCCGCTTGATTTTCGTCAATTTGGAGAGAAGTGCAGCCAACTCTCCACCCAGAAACCCTGTCGCGCCCGTAAGAAATACGTTCACGCATATGCCTCACCGAAGTGCGCAAATATCAGCGTAGGAGATGTTTCGCCATTTGCCAGGAGAAGAGGATTGACTCCCCGACCACGCCCCAGAAAAGGGCGCAATAGAACGAACCTTTCGCAAGGGCTTTGATGAAAGAAGGCGCCCGAAAGGTCGGATCACGATTGAAAAAAAGATAGGCGTGCAGCGGGCTCCACCAGGTGGCAATGGCGGCGAAGGTGCATCTGGGATTGCCCACAATCAGCGTTTTGATTCTCGTCCCTATTCCACCCTTTCCGGGCCGATTCAGCCAGTCGCCGATTCGTCCTGTCAAGAGGACATCCTCCTGGAAATACTCGTGGAGGTAGTATCCGGCCCATGACACCAGGAAAATCGACAGGAACAAAGGCAAAAAGACCAAGGACCGGAACTTAAGCGTCAGCCAAGGAAAATAGATGTAGTCGAATGACCAGACAATGGCGAGGTAGAGCGTACAAACTGCGCCGAATCTGGAGATGCGCCTCAGTGGTGCCAGGGCTGTTCGCCACTTCGACCCTTGCATAGGTCCTTGTTAGTGCTGGTTAATGATGAGGCGTGCGCGAGGTTAGACTAAAATACTGGGAGGGCGAGGGGCGGCCCATGTAGGGGTCCAGAACCACCTTCCTCTATCACCCAAGGGCACCCTACCATCCTCTCGCCGGGGTTGGCATCCTTTCCTCGCGCCCCCTGCTTGGAGTCGATACCATGACCCTGCTGTTGCCTGGGCGCATCTAAATAAGTGCGGCTATAATGGGTTGGGGATCGGAAGGAGCAAGGTGGGATGTGGAACAATTTCAAGACGACGATTCTATTGGCGGGGCTGACGGGTCTGCTGCTGGCCTTCGGGCAGTACTGGGGAGGCCAGCAAGGACTGATGTTCGCCCTGATTCTGGCCGCGGTGATGAACCTGGGCAGCTATTTCTTTTCGGACAAACTTGCCATTGCGATGAGCGGCGCGCAGCCCATCTCGCGCGAGCAAAACCCGCGCATCTACCAGATTGTCGAGCGCCTGGCGGCCAAGGCTAACGTACCAGTACCGAAGATCTACTTTATTCCAACGGACTCGCCCAACGCTTTCGCCACCGGCCGCAACCCGAACCATGCCTCGGTGGCGGTGACGCGCGGCATTCTCGAAATCTGCGACGATGAGGAAATTGAGGGTGTGCTGGCCCATGAGCTCGGCCACGTCAGGAACCGCGACATCCTTATCAGCGCCGTGGTGGCGACGATCGCCGGTGCCATCACCATGATTGCGCGCATGGTCTGGTGGGCGGAAATGTTCGGCTTCGGTGGCGGCCGCTCCGACAACCGCCGGGGCGGAGCGCTTTCGGCCCTCGCCATGATGATTGTCGCGCCCTTCGCCGCCATGTTGATTCAACTTGCCATCTCGCGGTCGCGCGAATACGAGGCCGATGCCACCGGCGCCAAGATCACCGGCAATCCGCAAGGGCTCGCTCGGGCCCTCGACAAGATCGATAAGTGGGCCAAGCGCATCCCGATGCGGGCCTCGCCTTCCATGGCTCACATGTTCATCTACCAGCCACTCACGACGGGCGAGATCTTCTCCAGCCTCTTCTCTACCCACCCGCCCATCCGCAAGCGCATCGAGCGCCTGATCGGCCGGGACTTCGTTTAGCTGTTGGTAGTTCGACGAAAAAACGGCATCCGCCGTCTCGTTGCAGACGACCTGTCCCGATCTTCTCCAACCTGTTGAGCCTCCCGCCCCAGAATCGCTCTATAATCCTGGCTTATGCCTGACGCCTCAAGCCGCGATCCAACTGAACGAGCCCACCAGGCTGCCAACTTCTTCTCGCGCGTGGGCGCGACGCTCGACGCATTCTGGCAAAGGGTCACGGAAGGCATCGAAATCCAGGTCCTCTGGACGCAGTTCGTTGCCGAGGCGCGCGCGAGCTACAGCCTCTACGCCCGCGAAGTGGATTGGGACGCGCTGGCGCACGAATCGCGCGGGCGGCGCATTCTCAAAACCGCCAGCGCGCTCTTCTGGGCGATGCTCATGAAACTCTCGCCCGCGCGGCGCGTCTTTCTGTTGATCGCGCTGGTGCTGGGCCTGCTGGCCTTAGTGCAAGGAAATCAGGTTCGCACCGACCACCGGACGTTTACCCAGCCACCGCAAAACTTCACTTTCATCTTGTTGTCTCTCGCCGCTTTGATTTTCCTGCTGGCCCTGGAGCTGGCTGACCGCGTCACCATGAAGCGCGATCTCGAAATCGCACGCGAAATTCAGCGCTGGCTCGTTCCCGAATCCCCGCCGCAGGTGGCAGGCGCGGACATCGCTTTTGCCACGCGCCCCGCCAATACCGTGGGAGGGGATTACTACGACGCCTTCCTCCGTGAAGTGCAGGGAGGCGCGGCGACGGCCAACCGGCTGTTGCTCGTTGTCGCCGACGTGGCGGGGAAGAGCGTGCCGGCGGCCCTGCTCATGGCGACGTTCCAGGCCAGTCTGCGCGCTCTCTCCAACGCCCACCAACCGCTCGCCGAGCTGGTCACGGGAATGAACCGTTACGCCTGTGCGCATAGTCTGGGAGGGCGGCGCTTCACGACGGCCTTCTTCGCCGAACTCGACGCTGCGGCGCGCGTCCTGACGTATATTGGCGCGGGACACAACGCGCCCGTATTGCGCCGCGCCAGCGGCACGCTCGAGCGCTTGAACTCCCGAAGCCTGCCCCTGGGGATCGATCCCCGAGCCCAGTTTACGACTGCCACGCTTACGCTTGCGGCCGGAGACTTGCTCGTTTGTTACACCGACGGTGTGATCGACGCGGTAAACGCTCAGGACGAAGATTACGGCGAGGCGCGTCTGCTCGAGCTGGTGAAAGCCGGCGGTGGCGAAAGCGCCGCATCCACGCTCAAACGGCTGATGGCCGACGTCGAGAAGTTTGTCGGCGCAACCCGCCAGCACGACGATATCACTGGCTTGGTCCTGCGAGCGGTCTAAGGGTCGGGGAGTCTCCGGGTCTCAGAGTCTCTGAGGCTTTGGGTCGATCGGTCCAAAAGTCAATCAGTCCAAGCAATCCTCGCCGGCCCGGACGCGCGTTGACGGGCTCGGCAGCGTCTGACCTTCCGCCTCACGGATTTACAGACTGGAAGACTCGCCGACCCGAGGACGCATCGGCACAGAGGCTCCGCCGGGGTGGGCTAGGTGTAGCGGATTTCGGATTTGGAGCGAAGGGGAATCAACGTGTAGTCGAACTCTTTTTCCTCCTCGTCGCGTTCCTGGATCACCAGCAAGTAGTGGCCGATGTGCGCCACCAGCCCGACGCTCGTCACCTTCTTACCGATGAATTGACCGCGCTGGCGCATGGCCGGAAAATCCGGCAGCTTTTCGCGCGAGGCGCTGTAGGCGTCTTCCCAATCTACTTCGGCATGCCGGAATCGTATGCCATTGATAACGACGCCCTTGTGTTTGGCCACTTTGGAATCTCCCTCGAAGTCGATGCTGATCGCCGCAGGCGAGGCGCGTTCGCCGTACCCTAAAGACTAGCTTAGCATTTCTTTTCCTTGCAAGTGAATTATCCCCTTCTACTGTAACGCCTTGATGCCAAGACGGTTAGCCGAATCTGACCCACATCAGAATCCGAGTTGAGCGCTTCCAGCGCAGAATGGGTAGGTTAACTTCGTTCTTACCTCTCCTGGCGCATTTCACCTGCCTTCATTGACCTGTACCTGCGTCCTCTGGGTTGAAAGGGGAACCCTTCGCTCACCCGCTCGCGGCCGAACCCGTAGTGGGTTGCCGGGGCGAATCGGCGCTCGGATTCATCGTAGGTTCTTCGCAGGGCAGAGACTAGGGACTACGACCGCATACCTGCAAAAGGCCACGACGAGGAAGGGCGCTCGTCGCGGCTACCACAACTTCCGCAGCGCGGACTTCTTCTCAAATTCCGCGGCTTTTCGATTTGGGATGTGTAAAGACCCGGGACGCACGCAACAACTCTGGGCTACAAACTTGGTCGGGGTGTGGCCTCACGGGCAAGATGTCCGCGACACTTCACATAGGCAAGATGTGATCCCTGCAGGGCAAAACCAACCAGAAAACCCCAGGTCAGGTTGGTGGTGATCAGCGAGACGAGTCCGACCACGACGGCGATGACGAGCCAGGCCCGCTTCCCTACGATATCGCGCACGAACGAGCCATGCTGGATGCCGACATAAATCAAGAACACGCCTAGCACGGTCATGGGGATGAGCCCGAGCAGCCCCAGCGCCGAGTGGCCGAACAGCGCCAGGACCAGGCAAACCCCGCCGATGACGTAGCTGGATTTTTCACTGCGCGCGCCGAACTTGTTGTGGGCGGTGATGCCGCCTGAGCCGTGGCACATCGGAGCGGCCTGAATCGCGCCGGCGAAGAGGTTCATGACGCCGATGCTCAAGCTCAGGGCGCGCGTCGTCACGCGCCGCGCTTGCGCTCCGTAGAGGATCTCCGCGGTGTTTTCGGTGGCGACGATGGAATTGCCGAACGTCAGCGCAAACTGGGGCAGCACCAAGGCGACCAGGGCAGCCTTCAGTTCGACGCTCCGCGGGTGGAGGAACTCCAAGGGCAGCGGCCCGAAGTCAAGCGGCGGGAGGACGCTCCAGTGACTCGCCATGCCGACGAGCAAACCGGTGCCGAGCAGAATCAGCGCGGCGGGGAAGCGCGCCGACTTGCGCAAGCTGAGCAAGATCGCGGTCGAGCCCAGGGCGATAAGAAGAGAGAACACGGGAATAGGGCTCGCCAGCGCGGGGCCGTCCTGATGATGCAAGATGAGGCGAATTCCCTCACGCGCCAGGAGCAAGCCGAGCCCCAGTTGTATCCCACGAATGATCGGCAAGGTGAAAAGCTTCGCGAGCAAGGGGGCCAGGTTGGTGATGCCAATCAGGCAGAGCAGGACCCCCATCAGCAAGCCCGCGCTGGCGATAGAAGACGGAGGAAGGTGCAGCGCCAGGGCGATGGCAGCGACGGCTTTCAGGGGTTGCACCGCAATGGGAATGCGGAAGTAAGCGCCGGCGAGAACGTGGGCAAGATCAAGACCAGCGTGAAGATCATCGCCGAAGGCGCGGACGGCGCGCCCGCCACGTCGAGGCGGGTGAGCGGCCAGCGGGAAGCCCGGGTTTCCACTGTCGTCGCGATTCCCATCGTCAAGGCCTCCGGAAGGGCCGGTGCGTGATCATCACTTCCATCGCCTTGATAAGACCCGCCGCCGTCGCGCCGACCCTTAACGGAAGGTCAAGCCAAGCATCGCGCACGATAATCAGGGTGGGAGATCCGTTTTGCACACTCAGAGAATTTGCCCTTTTCCAGAATACCAATCTATCTGGTTCATTACGAGCCGTCAATCGAGCGGCTGACACGGCGTCATGCGCCGGGCGGCGCAGTAGTAGATTTGCTGTGGGTGATTTGTCCCTTCGGGCACGACTTTGCGCCTTTTGACACCGCCTGAGGTGCGTGGTCACTCAGAAACGTCCGCCCGATGGCGGTTCGGCTGACCGCGTCCGGTGCCGTCGGGATTTTCGGCCTGCGGATTAACCTCCTTCTTTGCAGGCAGTTGAAAGCCTGAGTGGCGGCCATGCGGGTTTGCCTGCCTTTGGCATAGAGGTTGCCCATTCCTAGGGTGCGAGGGACTTCGGGTCCTAGAAACCCGCCGAGAGGCGGGTTTGGGCGTGGGGATAACGGAAATGGACGAAACCGTTATCCCCACCCTTAATAAGCAGACGCAACGTCAGCTTGACGAGGCCTCCCTCCGCGACCAGGGCGAACCGAACCAGGGTGAAGTAGAAGAGCGGGACATGCGCAAAGAACATTCGCAGCCATCTTTGGTTTTCGGATTCGACCTCCGTCGGACCGTCGGTCGAGAGCGACGGGCCGTGTGTGGATCGGCTGACGCATTGGAAGAAGGTTTGCCCGGTAATGAATGGCCCGCGTTAAGAAGCGGGAAAAGGTTTTGAGTCTGAGCCTGCTGATGAAACCGCACGAGTACAAGCCGCGACTCATTTTTTGGGAGGTGACAAAGGGCTGCAACCTGCGTTGCATCCATTGTCGCGCCACCGCTACAGAACTCTCATCTAAACTTGACCTACCTAAGACCAAAGCCCTGAACTTAATAGAGCAAGTCTCTCAGTATGCCCCACCAATCCTAGTTCTGAGCGGTGGCGAACCTCTCTTTCGCACCGATATCTTTGATTTGGCCCGCTACGCGACGGAGCGCGGCCTGAGGGTGGCTCTCGCCACCAACGGCACCTTGGTCACTAGGGAAATCGCCCGCCGGATCGTGGACTCGGGCGTGCGTCGCGTCTCGATCAGTCTGGACGGCGCCAACGCCGCCACGCACGACGCGTTTCGTGGCATTCCTGGGGCATTTGGCGCGGCCCTGCGGGGTTTCCGCAACTTAAAAGAGCTGGGCATGTCGCTGCAGATCAACACGACCGTCGCCCGCCACAACGCGCGCGAGCTTCCGGAAGTGCTGGCGCTGGCGCGCTCGATCGGTGCAGACGCCCTCCATACGTTCTTACTTGTGCCTGTAGGCTGCGGAGTAGAGATCGCCGATGAGCAAATGGTGCCCCCGGCGGAATACGAGCAAATCTTGAACTGGTTCTACGATCGGGCACAGGAGGGCGGAATCGAGATGAAAGCCACCTGTGCGCCGCACTATTTCCGCGTGGCGCGCCAGCGACGCGCCGCCGAGCGCCGGGCCGCAGCCCCGATGAGGGCCATCGAGGCAAGCACAACGCCTCCTACCGCGGCGGGAAACGGCACTTCCATTGGCCCCACCGAGATGACGATGCCCGGCTCGACCGGGATCGCGCTTCACCCACTGGCCGGGGGTCCGGTGAAAGGGCATCCCGAAAGCATGAATGCCATGACCAAAGGATGCTTGGCGGGGACAGGCGTCTGCTTCATCTCCCATCAGGGCGAGGTTTTCCCGTGCGGGTATTTGCCAGTGCTTGCCGGCGACTTGCAACAACAGTCGTTCGCCGAAATCTGGGAGAACGCCGCCGTCTTTCAGGCGCTGCGGGACACGGAAAATCTGAAGGGTAAATGCGGGCGGTGTGAATTTCGGAACATCTGCATGGGCTGCCGGGCGCGCGCCTACGCCGCCACCGGCGACTACCTCGATGAAGAACCCTTCTGCGTTTACGAGCCACGCATGGCTGACCCGAAACATCAGCACCCGGAGGCGGCCCATGTTCCGGTTCACTGACCAGGTGCGCGGCGGAGAGTTCGTCCGCGACATCAAGCAGAAGTATCCCGAAACGGAGCCCGTATTCGAGCGGTTCGGGCTGCGACCCGCCTGCTACGACTGCTCGATTGACCAGGCGGCGCGCAAGGTGGGCGTGGCAGTCGGTAACCTTCTGCAGGAGGTCAACGAAGTTATTCATCGCCGTCGGTTTGAGAGCCAGTGAGGTCATGTCCAGCGTTGCGACAAGTCTCGACTCCCTACAGCTCAGACGGCTCCGATCGTTTGTCCTGCCCCGCGAGCACGGCGCATGGGGAATCCTGCTCATCCCTCTCGTGACCGGCGCTTGCATCGGCTTGGCGAGAGGACGCGAGATATATCCTCTCTTGCTTTTTCTTACCGCGTCCCTCGCGCTCTTCTGCTTGCGAACCCCGCTGGAAATCCGCCTCGGCATGTCGCCTCTCCGCGCGCAAACGCCCTCGGAGGGACTGGCCGTGCTGTATGCGAGCCTGACCTATGCCGCGCTGGCGGCCTTCGCCGCGGGATGGCTGCTGTGGCGGGAAGAGGCTTACGGGCTATTGGTTCTCGGCGGCGCGGCAGCGGCTCTTTTCGCCGCCCAGGCCGGACTCAAGAAGCTGGGCCGACGGGCACGCCTGGCCGCTCAGCTTGTTGGGGCTCTCGGACTCACTTCGACGGCTGCGGATCTGGCTACACAATTAAAGTAGCGTATCTTAATATTTAATACAGATATTCCTATTTCCGATATATATCGAAATGCGCAAATTCTAAAAGGAGTTAGCACTCTTTTATATTGGGGGCGCTGGCCTTCGTGCCGGTCTTGGCCCGCGGCCTTCGCTGGTTCTCGAGGGGAAAAGAGCCTCTGGCCATTCATCGACTGGGATTTACCGAGCTTGCTCACGCTCTGGCATTCGGAGTGCTGTTTATTATCGGGTTTGCGGTTTGATGGGAGGTGCGAAGGCATTTTCCATGGTCAGCAAGGAAGCGGGGAATGGCACACGGCCGTTGATGGAATCACTAGGGGAAATGCAGCGGCGCCTTGCCCAAGTTGCGTCCGACACCCTTCCCGAGGACTTCCTGGCCTGTGCTCTCGAGTTGACCGGGGAGGCTCCGTCGGAGTCGTACTTTCGGCCCTGGCGTTGGATCATTGTCCGCAGCGAGCCTGGAAAGCAGCAGCTTGAGTCCGCCGCGTATTCGGAAGTTCCTCTTTCCCGCTCGCCCATTGTGCTGATCTGCCTGGCGGACACCGCGGCCTGGAAAACTACTCAGAAACAGCTTCAGGAGATGGTCGCTGCGAAAATCCTTTCCGCCGAGAGCGCCCGAAACGTCCTGAACCGCATTCATCGGCACTACTCGGCCTCGCCCCAGTCGGCCGAGCGCGCGGCGCTGGCCAACGCCTTCTTGGCCGTCCATCAGGTTCTCACCGCCGCCGCCTGCTGCCAGGTTCCCGCCCGCTGGGTCAGTGTCTTCGATGAGAAGAAGATCCAGACCTACTTCCACATTCCGGATCAATTCCTGGTTGCCGCCCTGGTGGCGATCGGCCACGAAGACAAAGACACTCCTGCCACTTTCAAATTGCCCGCACAATTGTTCGTCTATCACGAGAAATTCGGCGAAGTAACCCTGGCGCGATAGCCCTCTTCCATCAATCTTTGAAATCCGCCGAAGGTTCTGAAAAAGGCGCAGTCGTCGCGTAGACCAGTCGCGCCGGGTTGGGAAGTGGGGTGCCAGGCAAAGGGGTGAGTCCTTGCGCAGCTTGAGACTCGTCTCCTGGATGGGGGAGTCCCGGTGAACTTGGGGCCGTACCCAGCCTCGCGAGGACTTCTGGAACGTAGCGCAGAGTTTCTTCGGGGAGTGCGCCACGCCGGCCGAGCGTCCAGAAATCCCGGGCGCCGACGCGATTCAAAGCTCGGGCAACTCGGTCCTCGCCGGCGTTGTAGGCGGCGAACACGAGAGGCCAATCGCCAAACTGCGCATAGAGATCCGTGATGTACGCGGCGGCCGCCAAGGTTGATTTCACCGGATCAACCCGCTCGTCGTGATGCGGCTCGACGATCAACCCATAGCGCCGCGCGGTCGCCGGCATGAGCTGCCACAACCCGCGCGCGCCCTTCGGCGAGAGGGCCAGTGAGTTGAAGCCGCTCTCCACGCCAGCGACTCCCACGAGGCTCGACGGCAAGCCTTTCGCGCGGAGAATGCCCGCGAGCGTGGGAAAGGGATTCTGGTTGTCGCGGCGCGCGAGCGCAGACGGGAGCCGCAAAGGGTCGTGGTTCTCGATCTTGGAACCCCACGTCACCGTGAATGGCGGGGTCGCTTTCTGTTGAGTGTTTTCCCGAAGTTCTGCGATGGCCGCGTCGAGGCGTTGGTCGAAGGCCGCGCGCCACGCGTCGAAATCCTCGGCAGCCGGCGCCTTCGCTTGCCCCTGCAGTGACCCGGGGGCGAGCCCGCAGAGCAGTGCAAGAGCAGCCATCGCCAATCGCATCCAGCGGGTCGTCATAACGCCTTCACCCGTTCCATCGCCTGCTGATAACTGAGCACGGTTCCCCCGTGCTGGCTCCGATAAGCTTCGGCTTCCTGCGCCGTGCGGAAAGCTACAAGGCTCGGCAGGCAGCGATCATACTCTCGCACTTTGGCGCCTTGCGGCTCGTGCTGCAGGAATGTTGCGTGTCGCGTACAGTACTCGATGTCGCCGCCTTCGACGTAGAACGCCGATTCGGCCGGGATGAACTTGCCGGTGCTCAGGTCCGTGGCCCACGCCTTCTTCACGGCACCCGGGTGCTCAATCTGGTAATGCATGCCACAGCGCGGGCAGCAAGCGTCCTCCTTGCCCGCCCGCAACTCGAGCCGGTAGGTCACGCCCCCATGCAGAGGGCGGTCACATACCCGGCACAAATCCTGCGGGGGACGTGTCACGTGGCGGTACGCCCATAGGCTGACGACCGCCATCGCGCCCAGCGCCGCCAGCGTAATGATTACGTCTTTCCATTTCATGAGATCACCCACGCCAAGCTACCGGCCATCAGCCAGCAGTAAATGGAAACTGGAAGATCGAAATTCGAAGCTGGAAACTGGGAACTCGAAATTCGAAACTCGAAGTTCGGTTTCGTGTCTCCATCGCAGTTTGCGGACCCCCGACTCGCTACTCGCTACTCCCTACTCCCGCTCTTAATTGCGGCTTGAGATGAAAATTCCATTTCCAAATCGCGTAGATCGCCGGATAGACGATCAACTCCATGATGAACGACGTAAAAATCCCCCCGATCATCGGCGCGGCAATGCGCTTCATCACATCGGCGCCGGTCCCCGTGGACCACATGATGGGCAGCAGTCCCATGAACATGCACGCTACGGTCATTACCTTGGGCCGGACGCGGTTCACGGCGCCGTGCAGGATAGCCTCCTTCAGCCCCTCCCAGCTTGTCAGGAGCCCTTTCGTTTTCCACTCGTCGTACGCAAGGTCGAGGTAAAGGAGCATGAAGACCCCCGTCTCCGCATCGACGCCCATCAAAGCGATCAAGCCCACCCACACCGCGATACTCATATTGTAGCCCAGCCCGTGGAGCAGCCAAACCGCGCCGACCGCCGAGAACGGAACGGCCAGGAAGACGATGATCGTTTTCACCGCCGACCGGGTATTCAGATAGAGCAGCGTAAAGATGATGAAGATGGTGAGCGGGAGGACGTAAGTCAGCCGCTCGCGCACGCGCTGGAGGTACTCGTATTGCCCGCTCCAGGCAAGGCTGTAGCCGGTCGGCAGATGCGGTTCCACCTTTTCCCGCACCAATCGCCGGGCCTCTTCGACATAGCTCCCCAGGTCGCGCCCCGCCACGTCGATGTAAACGTAGCCGGAGAGCAGCCCGTTTTCGTCACGGATCATTCCGGGGCCCTCGACCAGGCGCAGATCGGCGAGTTCGGAGATGGGAATCTGCGCGCCGGAGGAAGTCGCGACCAGCACCCGATTGAGCCGGTCGAGATCGGTGCGATAGTCGCGCAGGTAGCGAACGTTCACCGCGTAGCGTTCTCGCCCCTCGATGGTCCTCGTGATGTTCTCGCCGCCCACCGCGGACATGATGTAATCGTTGACCTCGTCCACGGACAGCCCGTAACGTGCCAGCGCGTCGCGCTTGAGGTCGAAGTCGAGAAAGTAACCGCCCGTCGTGCGCTCGGCATAAACACTGCGTGTGCCGGGCACGTGCGCCAGCGTCTGCTCGATCTCCCGGCCGATCTGCGCGATCTCTCCCAGGTCGGAACCAAAGATCTTGACGCCGACCGGAGTCCGGACTCCGGTCGTGAGCATGTCGATGCGGTTGCGGATGGGCATGGTCCAGGCGTTGGTCGCCCCCGGGATCTGGAGCGCGGCATCCATCTCGTTGATCAGTTCTTCCTGGCTGATGCGGTCGGGCCAGAAGCGGCGCAGGATTTTCTGCGCCCATTCTGGCGCGCGGTTGGAATACCACTGCGGCTTCCTGCGCCACTGGTCGCGCGGCTTGAGCACGACCGTGGTTTCCGTCATCGAGAAGGGTGCGGGATCCGTGGAGGTCTCGGCCCGGCCTGCTTTGCCGAAGACCCGCTCAACTTCCGGGAAGGTTCTCAATACCCGATCCTGGATCTGCAACAACCGCTCCGCCTCCGTAACAGAGATCCCAGGCAGGGTCGTGGGCATGTAGAGAATGACGCCTTCATCGAGAGGCGGCATGAATTCGGAGCCCAGGCGTTCGAAGACGGGCACCGTAATGGCGACGGTCGCCACCGCGGCCAGGACCACGACCCACTTAAAGCGCAAGGCCAGTTCCGCCACCGGACGGTAAAGCCGCATCAGAATTCGGCTGAGGGGATGCTTTTCCTCGCTGTGAATCTTGCCCACCAGCAGGGCGTTCGCAATCCAGCTCAGGAAGCGGGGCCGGAACTTGTACGGCTTCATGTGCGTGAAGAGCAAGCGCATGGCGGGGTCGAGCGTGATGGCGAGCAAGGCCGCGATGGCCATCGAGAAATTCTTGGTGAACGCCAGCGGTTTGAAGAGCCGGCCTTCCTGCGCCTCCAGCGTGAAAATCGGCATGAAGGAGACGGCAATGACCAGCAGCGAAAAGAAACTGGCCGGGCCGACTTCCTTGACGGCCTCGACGACCACCTCGTGATAGTCGCGCTGGCGGCCTTCGGCTTCCCAGTGCTCCAATTTCTTATGCGTTTGCTCCACCACGACGACGGCCGCGTCCACCATCGCGCCAATGGCGATAGCGATGCCACCCAGCGACATGATGTTGGAAGTCACCCCGGTCGCTTTCATCGGCATGAAGGAAATCAGGACCGTGATCGGAATCGTCAGAATCGGAATCAGGGCGCTCGGAATGTGCCAGAGGAAGAGCAGGATCACCAGGCTCACGATGCTGATTTCTTCTATGAGCGTGTGCTTGAGCGTGTCGATAGAACGGAGGATCAACTCCGAGCGGTCATAGGTGGTAACGATCCTCACGCCCGGCGGCAACGAGGGCTTGATCTCGTCGAGCTTGGCCTTGACGCGATCAATCACCTTGAGGGCATTTTCGCCGTAGCGCATGATGACGATCCCCCCCACCACGTCTCCGTGGCCGTCGAGATCGGCAACGCCGCGACGGATGTCCGGACCGAGCGTCACCTGGCCGATGTCATGGACGCGAATCGGCGTTCCGGTTGCGGCATTCACGCCCACAACGATCTTCTCGAGATCTCCTTCGGTCTTGGCGTAGCCGCGGCCGCGTACCATGTATTCGCGACTGCTGTACTCCACCAAGCGTCCACCGACATCGTTGTTGCCGTGGCGGACGGCTTCCACGACTTTCTCGAGAGGAACGTTGTAAGCAGAGAGCGCGTTGGGGTCGACGTTGACCTGGTACTGCCGCACCAGCCCGCCGATGGGCGCGACTTCTGCCACGCCCGCCACGCTCTGTAGGTAATACCGCAAATACCAGTCTTGATAGGAGCGTAATTCGTCGAGGCTGTGGCGGCCCGATGTGTCCACCAGCGCGTACTGAAAAACCCAGCCGATGGAGGTGGCATCGGGCCCCAGCTCGGTTTGCACGCCCTCGGGCAGGCGGGCAGTGATCTTAGCGAGGTATTCCAGCGTGCGCGAGCGCGCCCAGTAGATGTCCGTGCCCTCGTCGAAGATGACGTAAACGTACGAGTAGCCGAAGTCGGAGAAGCCGCGGATGTCCTTAACGTGCGGAGCGCCCAGCATCGCCGTGATGATCGGATACGTCACCTGGTCTTCGACGATGTCCGGGCTGCGGTCCCAGCGCGAGTAGATGATGACCTGCGTGTCCGAGAGGTCGGGAATGGCGTCGAGCGGCACATTCTTGAGCGACCACCAGCCTCCCACGCAAGCCGCCGCCACAAACAGGAAGACGACGAATTTGTTCTTGGCGCTGAATTCGATGATGCGATGAATCATGATTTCATTTCCTCGTAGCGCTTTAGGGTGCCACCGTGCCTGGCTGAAGCCCAGCGCTACTCCCTCAGTGCTGATGCCCTGCAGGATTTGCCGGGTCAGGCTGTGATGGCGCGGTCTGCCCCTCGCGCCCCATTCCCGCCATGCCGGCCATCGCCTCGCGGAGATTGCTCTCTGAATCGATGAGGAAATTGGCGCGCGTGACGACCTTTTCACCCGCGCGCAATCCGCTGGCGATGGTCGCGTAGTTTTCCGTGCGCTCCCCGACCTTCACCTCGCGCGGTAGGAAATAGCCATCGCCTCGATCTATGAAGACGCGCTGACGGTCACCGGAATCGAGCACCGCATCGATGGGCACGGTGAGTTGGCGGCCGAGCGAACGGCGCAGTTCGACGTTCACAAACATGTCCGGCTTGAGCTCCAAGCTCGGATTGGGGAACTCCATCCGGACCGGCAGCGTGCGGGTCTCACCCATCAGGTGCGGCTGAATGAAGGTGATGTGGCCAATAAGCTTCCGGCCGGGGAGTGATTCCGCGGTGAGGATCGCCTCCTGCCCGAGTTCCACGAGCGGCAGCTCGGGCTCGTAAACGTCGGCATATACCCAGACGACACTGTGATCGGCGAGCTTGTAGAGTTCGGTGTCGGGCGTCACATACTGGTTGGGAAACGCCTTGCGCTCCAACACATGTCCGGTGGCGGGCGAGTAGAAGGTGATTTCGCGTTGCGGCTTGCCCGTCTTTTCGAGTTCGTTAACCTGCTCGTCGGTCAGATCCCAGAGTTCGAGGCGCCTTCGCGCCGCTTCCAGCAAATTCCTTCCCCCGACGGCGACCTCGGCGAAAGAGCTCGACCCGAATTCGCGCTCCGCTTTCAATGCCAGCAGGTACTCCTGCTCGGTCGCCAGGAGTTCCGGGCTGTAGAGCGTAAAGAGCGGGTCACCCTTCATTACGTGCTGGAAGGTGTAATCGACGAAGACCTTCTGGATCCAGCCGCTGACTTTGACGTGCACGTTGGCAATGCGCTCTTCGTCCAGTGCCACGCGGCCCACGGTGCGAATGGTTTTGTCTATCGTGCGGTAGCGCGCGGGCACCGAAACCACGCCAATAAGCTGTTGCCGGGCGGCGCTGATCCTGACTGCGCCGGGCGTGGTGGGCGCGGCGGCGCCAGTCTCATCGGCGTAAATGGGCACGAGCTTCATGCCGCAGTCCGGAGCAATACCCGGCTTGTCCGAGCGATACCAGGGATGCATGGGGTCCTGGTAATAGAGGATTTTGCGTTTCCCTTCGGTCGCCGCGGGCGTCGGAGCCGCAGCCGCCGCAGGCTTCGTCCAGGCGAGTAATTTCTCCCGCGCTTTCGCCGAAAATCCGGCGAGCGCGAGCAATGTCGCGGCGATGGCGGCCAGAGCGATCAGGATCTTGTTTGGCGTGGTCTTCATGGAGCACCTCTTTCCTGCTGTAGCGGCGGTCTATTTCCGCCGGCTGTAGCGCCGGGCTTCAGCCCGGCAGGTAGTAGCAGAGGCGGTTCGCGAACCGCCCCTACCGAATCAATTCCAGCCCGGTCAGTTCCTCGAGTCGCGCCAGCGCTCTTTCGTGCTCGGCGAGTTGCTGGTGATAGCCGAGCTCATAGTCGAGAATGGTCGAGAAGTTGCCGAGCACCGTTTGAAAGTCGGTGGCGCCGGTCTCGTAACTCGCCAGCGACGATTCCAGAGTCAGCCGGGATTGTGGCACGATGGCCTGCGAATAGAGCTCGAGGAGCCGACTAGCCGCTTGGGCCGCGAGATACTCTTGCTCGACGCGGTAACGCAGCACGGTGAGCTCGTTCTCCTCCGTGCGGCGCGCGGAGGAGAGATTCTCCGCCGCCTCGCGGATGGCTTGGTCCTGCTTGCTACGTCGGAAAATCGGCAGGCTGGTCGAGAACGTAAGGCCGTACATGTCCGGCAGCCCAGCGCGCTGCATGTACGTGTAGCCGATGCTGAAGTCCGGCTTGACATCCTTGCGCGCTAGGTCCACAGCCAGGCGGTTGCTCTCGATCACCGCCTGCTGGCGTTGGAGGGCGGGGAAGCCCGATTCCGCCGCGACCTGCAATTGGTCGAGCGTCTCGGCGAGCGGGCTTTCCTGGATCTCGCCGGTCGAGCCAAGCGGCGTATCGACTGGCAGATATCGCAGGCTGTTGAGCTGCGCTTCGAACGTGCGGCGCGTCTGCTCGAGAAGGGTCTCACGCTCCGTGAGCCGTGAGAGTTCCACCTGGGCCCGCAGAATGTCCTGCTGCGCGGCCTTGCCGACTGAGTAGCGGATCTCCGCCACCTTGGCGAGCTTTTCGAGAACCTCGCGATCTTTCTTGACTGTGGCGAGCGCATGGTCGGTGTAATAAAGCTGGAAGTAGGCTTCCTTCACCTCTGCGGCGACGCGTCGCTCGGCCTCCGCCACCGTGGTGGCCTCGGCCTCGGCCTCACGCGTCGCGATCTGACCGCGCAGGCGTGTCTTTCCAGGAAAGGGAATCTCCTGCTCCGCCATGATCTGGCGCGTGCTTGATGGATCTCCCCGCATCACCGTGAAGGGGGGCACGACGTTGCCGCCGTAGCCCACTGAAATCGTTGGGTCGGACCAGGCCTTCGCTTGCGGAATGCGGGCGCGCTTTGAGTCCACGCTGCGTCGCGCCGCCTGGATCTCCGGATTCCGTTCCAGGGCTTCGCGGACAAGCTCGCTAAGTCGGGGAGCCGCAGGCGCCGGGGTCGCGGGGGTCTGGGCGCGCAGAGGGTGAATCTCGAGCGGCAGGCAAACGGCGAGTATCATTAGCCACAAGGTTTCCGTACGAAACATTCGGTTCCTCCATCCTCCGCCGGGAAGGCCGCGTCGCAGCCAGTAAATCGTGCGGCGGGAGTCTCGCCGGTAAGCTTTCCCGTAAGGAAGAAAGCCGGCAGACACCTAAAGATTTAAGGATAGGGAACTATATCAGCAACAGGCAGGTCTGACGCAATGGACTCAATGGAGGAGAGTTTCCCCCCGAGAGGGCTGCCGGGCTAACCGCAGCCATAACAAGTAAGTCTACGGGGTGCAGCGGCACTCCGTTCACACTTGTAACCGGGAGGGTTTCGACTTGTTGGACCGTGGTAGATTCGGCCGATGTGCCTTGATATGGTAGGGTCGAAATCTGACAGCACCAGGGGAGCGCTTGAGACTTCTTGGCAGGAGCCTCGCAGGGGCGGGGGCAGCAATCATGTGTCGTCGGTGCAAGGGGGGAGCACAGGAGCTTCAGACCCATTGCCTGTAGAACCACCGCTGCGAGGAGGATGTACGTCAGTTTCCGCATTGCTCTCTTCGATACACCGACATTATAGCCGCTTTAGTCTATCACGATAAACGCTCAGTCAGGCTATCATGTTCGGATGCGCACGGGCCTCGGCGGGTTTGCCCTCGAACTCAAGAATTCTCCCGCCACCTCTAGCCCGCTGGCGTCAATCCGGTTCTAGATCGCCATTGATCCAAGCACACTTGACAGATGTCAAGTGTTGCGGAAATTGGCGCAGGGTGTTGGAAATAACTGCGCAAGCCTACTGAGTCGGACAAATTATCCACACGGTCCGCAGCACGCTACGTGGAAGGTGTTAACTATCTAAACGTACCGCGTGGACAATGGAGACATTATTGCTGAGTTGGCTGCAAGTGGGAGGTGTCCAGGTATATGCTCACGTGTGACGACATCCAGTCGCCTCGATCTCCCGCCGAAACAGTTCTAACCGCACTTCTTTTGTTTGCCATCGTCCTTTTGGGCCCAGCACCATTTGGGATGGCAGAGGAGACAACCGAGCATCCTTCTGTCGCACCCAGGGATATTAAGTCTGAGACCTGCCTAACCTGCCACCCCGACAAGGAGGAGGGTAAGTTTGTTCACTCTGCGGTCACCTCAGGGTGTGACAGTTGTCATCGAGCGACTTCGGAAAACGGCAGAACTACGGTCACGCTCATTGCCGCCCCCAGCGAACTCTGTGCCGTGTGCCACAAGATTAAGCCAGCGCCCACCATGCATGGCCCTTACAGGGCGGGACGATGCATGATCTGTCACGACCCTCACACCAGTAACTTTCCACGTCAGGTCCGTGCCGAGACCAACATGCTTTGTCTGAGCTGCCACGGCGTCAACCAGCCCGACGTGAAGATCGACACGGAAGTTCAGCAGGTTTCGTTGCCAGGCGGTCAGACGGTGAGTCTTGCGGACTACCGCCAAGCCGCGAAGATTGGCCTCGACCGTAGCGGGACTCGTGGTCACCCCATCATGGGCCATCCGGTAAGCGGTCCCGACCCGCGTCACAGGAATGCGCCGCTCAGTTGCCTGAGCTGCCACACGCCGCACAGTTCATCGGTTGCGAAGTTATTGCTGGCAGATGCCAAAAGTAACGCCGGATTCTGCGGAAAATGCCATCCTGGAAGTTGACGCTGAAAATGGACTCGACTATCATCACGAGCTCTCTCTAGTCTCCCGAGGAAGAGCGAGGTCGGGCCTCAAGATCGTGCTCAGGATCCAGCGGCTTAGGCGCGCGGAACCTGATTCAGGAAGAGTTTCTCCATGCCCCGACAGCCCAACGAGCGAAGGCGCTTCGGCCGGCTCCCCGTGCGGATGCCGGTGGTTCTGCGCGGCTGCGACGCCGCGGGACGCGAATTCTTTGACCGTGCGGAGATCGTCTCCATCGACGAGCGCGGGGCGCGAGCGCAGACGCGCTTCCAGTTGCAGACGGGAGCGGAGGTCACTGTGGAACTGCCCGCGAAGGACCGTCCGCGCCGTATGCGGGTGGTTTGGAGCGCGGAAGCGGCGAGCTTCTATGAAGGGATGGTCGGCTTGGAGTTTGTCGACGCGGACGATTCCTGGGATCTGGAGAGCCTGCGCCTCCGCTGGGGAATACGAAACTATTAGAGAAGCCCGGTATGCGCCGATGAATCGGGGCGTTGCTTCCGCACAGCTTCAAGCGCGCGTTCCGCGGCGGCGCGGCCCGTCCGTACGCAATCCGAAATTCCGATCCCCGAATAGGCGTTCCCCGCCAAGCACAGCCCTGGGAGTTCCTGTAACTCCGTCTCAATCGCTTGCAGCCGTTCGGCATGGCCGACCGTATACTGCGCCATCGAAGAAGGCCAACGATGGATGCGATGGAAGAGCGGCTCCAGCTCAAAGCTGAGGATCGCTTGGAGTTCCTCGCGCACCAGGGTGGTGGCTTCCTGATCGCTCAACTTCAAGACTTCGGGGTCCGCCGCGCCCCCCAGGAAACAGCGCAGGAGCGCTTTCCCCTCCGGGACGCGGTGGTCGAATTTCCCATGCACAAATGTGCAGGCCAACAGCCGACGTTTTTCCTTGCGCGGGACCAGGAAGCCGAAACCCCGAGGGAGCATCTCGCGCGCGCCTTCGCCGTACGCCAGCGCAACCGTCATCGCGGAGCTGTAAGGAATCTCCCCCAGCCTCTTCGCCAGCCGAGGATGGACAGGCAAGAGAAGCCTCGCGCACTCGTGGGCCGGCATCGCGAGCACGACGGCTTCGGCCTGCTGAGTCGATCCATCTTCCCAGTGAATCTGGTAAGCGCCGCCGGCGGTCGCGGGGAAGTCGAGTGACGAGACCCGCACCCCCAGGCGGACCGCTGCGCCATCAAGTCTCTCCGCGAGCATCAACACGATTTGATCGAGGCCGTTCTTGAGGGTCATAAAGAGGGGCAGGCGTTGATGTCGTGTGGCCTCGCCGAACTGGCGAGCTTCTTCCGCCGCTTTCATTCGCTCCCGCTGGGCCCGGAGTGTGGCGCGGGTCAGGCTGCCGTAGCGCCGTTCCATTTCCCAGAAACGCGGCAGCACCGACCGGATGCTCAGTTGGCGACAGTCGCCGCCATAGACTCCCGCCAGAAGCGGCTCGACGATATTCTCGACCATCGCCTCTCCAAAATGTCGCTGGACGAAGGAAGCGACGGACTCATCCTCGGGTGTCGCGGCCTCCGCCCGAGGTGGAGAAGCGAAGCATTCAGCAGCCGCGGCAAGCTTGCTTCGGAAGGGCAGAAGCGGCGTCGAGACCATCGGCCAAAGCCGCGTGGGAACGAGCAACAGCAAGCCGTCTGGCAAACGAGCCAGGCGCCCATGGTGAAGAATGTAGGTCCGCCGCCCGCGGTCGTTTGAACCGAGGAGTTGGTCACCCAAGCCCAGCTCGCGGCACAGGGCGGCGGCCTCCGGCTTTTCCGCCAGGAAGCTATCCGGGCCGCCCTCAATCACAAACCCTTCCACTCGCTCGGTAGTGATCACGCCCCCTAGACGGTCGCGGCCTTCGAGCAACGTGACTTCAATGGGCGCGCCCTGGCGCCGGGCACGCGCCAGCGTGTACCCGGCGGAAAGGCCCGCAATGCCGCCCCCCACGACGGCGATCCGAGGCCTGCCTGGTTGCACATCACTCAAGGTGGCACCCAAATGTTCAACTGTAGGCAGTCGGTTGAAGGCAGAAAGCAGAAAGCAGTGGGCAGCAAACAGTAACCAGAAAGCAACGTGTAACGACGTTCCACCTCAGACCCATGAGCTGTGGTCCCCTTCGCCCCTCCCCACCTGAGGCGGCTCCACCCTGTCCCCGCGGGGCAAACGGCCGTCGGAGAGGCTTTCTACTGCGCGAAGACAGTGCAGCCTCTCCTCTAAGAGGGCGAGGGCATCACCCAAGCCTGACTCAAACGCCACGGGTTCACCCGTTCAAGGAGTCCGGTGATTGCCTTCTAGCCGGCTGTCTTGTGCGTTCCTGCGACTCGCTTCCGCCTTCTGCCTTCGAGGTTCTGCCCGCTGTCCCAGGCGTTCCGAGACGATGGCGGCGAGCGCCCGGATGAATGCCGGACTGTCGTTCAGCGATTCCGAGCGATGCACGATCACGCCCTTCGATCGTCCGTAATCGCGGAACAGCACGTCGATATCGTACAAAATCTCCACGTGGTCGCAGACAAAGCCTACGGGGGCGAGCAGCACGTGACGTTGGCCGGCGCGCGCCAACTCGTCGATTTGTGATTCCACCGTCGGCCCGATCCACGGCTCCGCGGTCATGCCCTGGCTCTGAAAGGCCAAGCGATACTGGGCAAGGCCCAGGGCTGCGGCAACCAGCCGCGCGGTCTCGCGCACCTGCTGCTCGTAAGGGTCGCCCGCGGCAATGGTTTCCTCCGGGACGCTGTGCGCCGTAAAGATCATGGGGGCAGGTCTGCCTGCCTCCGCCTCAACCCGCGCTATCGCTGCAGCAACGTTCTCGCGAAACGCCTCGATGAGCAACGGGTGGTCGTGCCAGCTATCAATGAAATCCACTTCGAGCCCCGGTGCGTGCAGCTTCACGGCGTCGAAGAGCGATCGCCCATAGAGACCGATGCTCGTGCGCGAGTTGTGCGGAGCGAGGCACAATGCGACAACGCGTTGGACTCCATCCTCGCGCAGTTGGCGGATCGAGTCCGCGATGAACGGCTGCCAATTCCTCATGCCGACATAGACCGGACGCTCGAGCAGCCGCGCGAGCGCCGCGGCCTGGAGGCGCGTCAGGCGCAGAAGCGGAGAGCCGCCGATCAAGCAGTACCGCCGGGTAATTTCTTGGACGGCCGCCTCGGGCAGCTTTCGCCCGCCGCGCACCTTGAGGAGAAATTCCGGGATGTCCTCCGGGCGGTCCGGGGCGCCGTGCGCGAGGAGCAAAACAGCCCAGCAAAGGCTTTCCGATTGGTTGTGCGTATCTAGGGTCATGTTGTTGGGCTACCGCCGACTGCTCATCTCGTGCACCATCTCGACCAGGGCCGTTACGTTCTCGCTGGGCGTTTCGGGCAGAATCCCATGGCCCAGGTTGAAAATATGGCCGGGCCGGCCGTCTGCCTGGCGCAGAATCCGCTCGGTGCGCTCGCGGATATAGGGAAGGTCAGCGCAAAGGACGACAGGGTCGAGATTCCCCTGGATGCCCACCTTCGGGCCCAGCCGCGACCACGCTTCGTCCAATTCGCGCCGCCAATCCACCCCGATGATGTCTCCTCCCGCGTCGCGCATCAACTCGACCCAAGAATCGAAAACCTGCAGGGCCTGCGCGCCCGCGGCGATCTGCCCATTGATGTATTTCGCGAGGTTTCGCGCCAGGTGCTCCATTAGAGCGCGCCATGCGCCGGGATCGCGATACATCAGCGACTTGGTGCGCCGGTAGTTCTTGGAGCCGCCGCCTTCGATGAGGTAGGAAGCCAGCGTGAAAGGCGCTCCCGCGAAGCCGATGAGCGGCGTCGAAGGATTCAGGGCGGCGCGCGTCCGGCGAATGGCTTCATATACGTAGCAGAGTGAACCCTCGGGCTCGACTTCCCGCAGGCGGCCGACACCCGCCGGACCTTCGAGGCGCGGCGTGATCACTGGGCCTTCGCCCTGGTCGTACTCGAGCTGAAAACCGAGCGGCTCAACGATCAGCAGCAGGTCCGCGAAGAGGATGGCGGCGTCCACGCCCAGGCGTTCGGCGGCGGTCACCGTCACTTCCGAGACGAGCTGTGGATTCTTGCATAGCTCGAGGAACGGCACGCGCGCGCGCAGCTCCGCGTATTCGCGCATGTACCGGCCCGCCTGGCGCATCAGCCAGATAGGTGTGGCGTCAACCGGCTCGAGTCGGCAGGCCTTCATGAAACGCGACTCGTTCCAGCGTGCGGACAATGTCATATCAAGGTCACTTCTTAACCAGTATAACCTACAAACCCTCGTCCCTAGTTCCAGGGCCACCCGGAACCCGTCCCAGCCTCGCCGGCAGGGCGCGAAGCAGACGCTGTGCCTTGCGCCTTCAAACGAGATTGTAAATTGCCGCGCGATGTGTATAGTAGCGCCTTCCGAAGCGACGCCCGGCAAGAGGCAGAGTTCATGCATGCCAATATGGCGTGGGGAATCGTCGGAGTGCTGCTCGGCGGCCTGTTGAACGGCAGCTTTATCCTGCCCATGAAACGTCTGCGCGGATGGCGTTGGGAGAACTCTTGGCTGGTATATTCCATCGTGGCCTTGCTGATCGCTCCCTGGACCATTGCCTTCGCGACCGTGCCGCACCTCGTGACGATCTACCAGTCTACTTCCTGGGGGACGATCGCTGAAGTCCTGGTCTTTGGATTCGGCTGGGGGATCGGAGGGGTGCTCTTCGGGCTGGGAGTGACGCGGTTGGGCTTGGCGGTGGGCTATGGGGTGATCCTCGGACTGATCGCGCCGATCGGCACGTTTCTGCCGTTGGTCGTCCTGCACCCGGAACGGTTATGGACCCGTCAGGGCTTGGCGCTGATGATCGGGACGCTCCTGGTCCTCGTGGGGATATTCTCCTGCGCCGTTGCGGGGGGCCGCCGGGAGCGGGAGTTACGGGCGCAGAGGGCGGCACCTTCGGGGTTCGTCGGGGGCTTGGTGATCTGCATCCTCTCGGGAATCCTTTCGCCCATGCTGAACTTTGCGTTCGTGTTCGGTGAGGAGCTGCAGAGGCATGCCGTCTCGGGCGGTGCGTCGTCCAGCATGGCGGCTAATGCGATTTGGGCGCTGGCGCTGGGGGCCGGATTCGCAGTCAACGCCGGCTACTGCCTTTTCCGGCTTGAGAAGAACCGCACCTGGAATCTGTTCGCCATGTCCAATGCTCCCACCGGCTACTGGCTCGGTGGAAGTCTCATGGGAATATGCTGGTACGGAGGCGTTATGGCCTACGGCATGGGCGCGACGGCGCTCGGGCCGCTCGGCGGAATCGTTGGCTGGCCGCTCTTCATGGCGATGGGCCTCATTGTTTCCAATGCCCTCGGCGCCCTCTCAGGCGAATGGAAGGGTGTGAGCCGGCGCGCCTACGGCTATTCGCTGGTCGGCATCGCTTTCCTGATCGTGGCGATTACGGTGATATCCAGCGGCGGCGGGTCGCAGTAGGACCGCCCCGTTTCATCGGGGCACGGCGGGCTCCCGATCCCACCGGGTTGTGCTCGACGGAGCGAAAATTCCGGGGCCGCCGATTTGGCGTGTCCCCGATCCAAGAATGCCTTGACTTCTAGTTACTCAGCGTTGTATACATGGCTTAATGCTGACGTCGTTCAGCGGACGACGTGTGCAGCAGTGCCGCCCGATCCCAGGTAGTTTTTTCCCCCGTCGTGCGTTTCCTGATTCATCAACCCTCGAGGAGGTGGGGCAAGGAGATGTCGGCGTATACCCATTATGAGGTTCTGGGCATCCCGCGTGGATCGTCTGACATCGAGATCAAGCAAGCGTTTCGTGAGCTGGCTAGGAAGTACCATCCCGACATGATGCCGGGGATGGAAGGTACCAGGTTTCGAGCCATTGTCCAGGCTTATCGAATCTTGTCGAACCACCGCAAACGCCGCGAGTACGACCGCGAGATTTCGAACACGGCTACGCAGTTCATCATGCAGTAATGGGGCGCGGACCGGTCCCCTCCCGCCTCGTCCGTTGATCTGTCCCTTTCCACTCGACAACCCTTCGTCCCTAGGTGGTTCCGCTCAACGCGATGTTGGGTCGCCTCGCATCTCGTTGCCCCGGCCATTTCCTCCCAGGGTCTCGATCCTGTCGGGCATCGGAGCGTTGACGGTCTCCGGCATCTATGTTGAAATGACCGGTTGACGGCCCGCCGCAACTGGCCCTGCGTCGGCGCGCCGGCGGAGGGCCGCGAAAGGCTCGACATGGCGTCACCCGAACGTCGCTCCGGATCGGCAGACGTGTCACTTCTTAGGCAGATTCCTGCTGTGGACGACCTGCTCGCCCGCGAAGGCCTGCGCGCCCTCGAGGAACGCGTCGGCCGCCGACTGGTGGTGGAGGCGACGCGCAAGGTCCTGCAGGGCCTGCGCGGGCGAATTTCGAGCGGCGAGATCTCCAGCGTCTCCGTCGAGATGCTGGAAAAAGAGATTGTGGCGGCGACGGAAAGCGCAGCGCAGCCTTCCCTTCAACCGCTCATCAACGCTTCCGGCGTCATCCTGCACACCAACCTCGGTCGCGCTCCGCTCGCCCGCGCGGCGATCGAACACCTCGGCGAGACCGCGACGGGTTATTCGAACCTGGAATACGACCTGGAGCGCGGCGAACGCGGCCAGCGCGACCAGCACACCGACTGCCTTTTCGCGCAACTCCTGGGCGCGGAGCGGACGCTGGTGGTGAATAACAACGCCGCCGCCGTTCTCCTGGCGCTCAACACCCTGGCCGAGGGAGGCGAGGTCATCGTCTCGCGCGGGGAGCTCATCGAAATCGGCGGCTCGTTCCGCATTCCCGAGATCTGTGCGAAGAGCGGAGCGCTCCTGCGCGAGGTCGGCACCACGAACCGCACGCGTCTCGGCGACTATGCGGCCGCCATCAGCGACCGGACGCGCCTGCTCATGCGCGTCCATGCCAGCAACTTCCGCATGGTGGGATTCACAGAGCGGCCGGACCTGAAAGAGCTCGTTAGCCTGGCGAGCGAGAGAAACGTGCTGCTGCTCGAAGACCTGGGCAGCGGCTGTCTGGTGGATCTCTCTTCGCTCGGCATCCGCGATGAACCAGTGGCGGGCGCGAGTTTGCGGGCGGGTGTGGACATCGTCACCTTCAGCGGCGACAAGATGCTGGGCGGGCCGCAGGCCGGCATCCTCACCGGGCGGCGCGAGCCACTGGAGAAGATTCGTCGGAATCCCCTGTTCCGCGCCTTGCGCGTGGATAAACTGACCGTCGCCGCACTCGAGACGACGGTTGCGCTCTACCTGCGAAACGATTGGAACGCAATTCCCGCGCTGCGCATGATGTACCTGACACGCGAGCAAATCGCCGCGCGCGCTGAGCGTTTGGCCGAGAGGATTGCTGCTCTTCCCGGATTCACCGCGGCCCTCGAAGACGGAGAGTCGGTCATCGGTGGTGGCTCAACGCCCGGACAATCTCTTCCCACGCGACTGGTGGTGGTCACTCATGCGGCCGAAAGCGCCCCGGCGATGGAGGCGGCACTGAGGCGCAGCACCCCACCCGTAATCGCCCGCATCGAGCGCGACCGGCTGCTGCTCGACCTGCGGACCGTTTTTCCCGAGCAGGAGGAAGATATTGTTCGGGCATGCGCACAGTTAGCCAACAATCCGGAAGTGTGAACAGTGAATTCTGAATCATGAAGGGAGAACGACCCACCCGAGCTGTCCTTTTCGCGGCGAGGAGGCACGTTGCAAAGGCGTTTTCATTCATAATTCACCGTTCACCATTCATCATTCGACATTCCAATGAAGGCTCTCTTTTTCGACGGACACCTCGCGTTGCGAGAAGTGGAGCGGCCCCATCCCGGGCCCGGTGAGGCTCTGATCCAGGTTCTCCTGGCGGGCATCTGCGGCACGGATCTCGAGATTCTCAAGGGCTACTCCAAGTTCCGGGGCATTCTCGGCCACGAGTTCGTCGGCCGCGTCGTGGAGTGCGAGGACGCGCGATTGCTGGGCAAGCGGGTTGTGGGCGAGATCAACATTTCCTGCGGGGAGTGCGACTTCTGCCTGTGGGGCTTGGGCCGCCACTGTCCGACGCGCACGGTGATGGGGATTGTGAACCGCGACGGCGCTTTCGCCGAGTTCGTTACTCTCCCGGTTGTGAATCTGCACGAAGTGCCAAGGGAAATTCCCGACGAAGCGGCCGTCTTCGTCGAGCCGCTGGCGGCCGCGGGAGAGATCCTGGAGCAGGTGCGCATCCCTCCCTCGGTGCACGTCGCCGTGATTGGCGACGGTCGACTGGGACTGCTGGTGGCTCAAGTGCTGCACAACAACTTGGCCCAGGTGACGGTTGTCTGCAAGTATGGGTGGAAGCTCGATCTGGCCCGGCGGTGGGGCCTGAAGGTCGCCAGCATCGACGGCGGCGAAATGCTGGCGCGCCGCTTCAGCATCGTGGTTGAAGCCACGGGGTCGCCGGCGGGCCTCGACCAAGCCCTTCACCTGGTTGCTCCTCGCGGGACAGTCGTGATGAAATCTACGTTTCACAACCCCGCGCAATTCGACACCGGCAAGCTGGTTGTGGACGAGATAACCTTGCTCGGCTCGCGTTGCGGAGACTTCCGGCGCGCGCTGGGGCTGCTGGCGCGCGGGCTGGTCAATGTCGAACATCTTGTCTCGAAGACCTTCCCTCTCGAATCCGGCCTCGAAGCCTTCGAGTTCCTCAACACGACTTCCTGCCTCAAGGTTCTGCTCGTCCCTTCACGACCGTAGGAACACCCTGCCGAGGCGTCTTCACACTCGTTGGCGCAGGTAAAGACCACATGCGGCAACCTTCTTGCTGACAAACAGTCCACAAACGATTGAAGATCGGGAATTCTCCGGCCCGCCAATTGCTGACCTGACCTCCATCGGAAGCTAGGAGTCCCCAATCTGAGGGAATTGGCTAAGTCGAAGGGAGCTACGGGATGACCAGAGATGAGTTTCTCAGGACCCTATGTACTTTCGGTGCCTGCTCGTGTGCGGGCTTGATGTTCGGGGCGGAAGCTCCCCCGGGCGCGGAGGAGAAACCCAACGAGGAGATTGAGGCGCTGAAGTGGAAGGTGAACTTCATGAGGGTACGATTCGCCAAGCTGGTGGGCATCCTCAGCGACACCCTGGATGAGGCCACGCGGAGAAAAGTCTTCGAGAGCATGGGCCGGGAATGCGCCCGGCAGTTCATGGACCTGACCGGAAAGTTCGCCGGCCATCCCGAGGCGTTCCTGGAAGAGATCAAGAAGCGGTGGGCCAAGGAAACCGAATATGACCAAGCCGCGGGCCGAATCCGGGTCGTCGACAGGTCGAATCACTGCACTTGCGCCTTCGTTGACGAGCAGCTCACGCCGCCGGCATTTTGTGATTGCACACTGGGCTGGCAGAAGGAGACTTACGCCATGATCCTGGGCCAGCCTGTGGACGCGGAGTTGGAAGAGTCCATTCTGCGCGGCGGCAAGCAATGCTCGTACCGGATTCAGGCTGTGAAGAGAACCACTTAGAGCAATCGCTCTGCATACGGCGAGCCCTCGGGTCGCGCGCCCCCGAACGTAGAGACGCCCCGCCGGGCCTTGGAGTGGATCTTCCTCATCCTGCGCTTCTCGGGTATGCTAGGGTGCCATGGACACGCGTGCCCTGTGGAGGGCTCAGGCTCTTCGTCGCTCAGTTCGGGTCGTACTCGCGGTGATGCTGCTGGGGGCTGTCGTCGTCCCAGCAGCAGCGCTGGCGAAGCAGAAGGCGCCGCCCCCGCCGCCGGTCTCGGATCTGCCCAACTATCTGAGTTACCTGGCGTGGAAACTGCGCGGCGTGCACATCGACGATTCTGGTCCCATTACCGGAGAATTCCAGAAGCTGGTGCTTGACGATCTCGAGCAGTGGTTCGCGAAGTCTTCCGCGACCCGCTCGGACGTGGAGGTCCGCCGCGAACTCGAGCGCCTCTTCTACAACCTGCGCTATCCCACTTCCGCCATTCCCGCCTGCTTCGACAGGCCCTGGAAGGGTGGCGTGCTGGTGGGCGCGGGCTACACGCTCGGCTGGACGAATTACAACCGCGTGAACGTCTTCGCCCTATTCGAGCAGCGCGGCGGCAAGACGCGCCTGGCAGGGGTGACCAACTTCATCCCCTTCGTTGACCTGCACTATGAGTTCCTGCCTCCCCAGGGCGACGACTTCCGCTTCATCATTTACGGCGCGCGACCCGGCAAGAGCCAGCCACGCCTCTCGGCAGCGCTCTATGCCTTCGATGGCCAAGCGCTCAAATCGCTATGGGAGGTCCACGACCGCCTCGACGGCAAAATCGGTGTGGGCGAAGACAAGGTAACGATCCGTTACCTGAAGGAAGAGGAGTACGTGCGCGAGCAGGCCCACGGGCGCAAACCCCCGCGTCACGAGGCGATCTACCGAATCACCCCGCAGGGACTCGAACTGGAGAGCGAGCGGGAGATGCCATTCTGAAATTGGAAACTAGAAAATCGAAACTCGAAATTCGCGGCCGACGTTTCCAGGAATAGCTTCCCGCTTTCATGCCAGAGCATGCGGAGCACCCCGCGACGCCGGTCTTCCAGGTCCGCTTATCGAGTTTCCAATTTCGATTTTCCAGTTTCCCAGCACTACTTCGCCCGTTCCAGGTAGGTTCCCTCGGTTGTATCGACGCGGATGGTTTCGCCTTCGTTGATGAAGGGTGGGACCTGGATGATGAGCCCCGTTTCCATCTTGGCGGGTTTCATAACGTTAGTGGCGGATGCGCCCTTGATCCCTGGCTCGGTTTCGACCACTTTCAAGTCCACGGTCGGCGGCAGTTGGATGTCCACCGGATTGCCCTCGAAAAAGACCACCTTGATCATCACGTCGGGCACCAGATAGAGCGCGCGGTCGAGGATGACGCTCTTGTGCAGGTGCACCTGCTCGTAGGTTGACGTGTTCATGAAGAAATATGAGTCGCCATCCGAATAGAGATACTGCATTTCGGTTTCGTCGAGGATGGCGCGCTCGACAGCGTCGGTCGAGCGGAAGCGAAAGTCAATCAGCGCGCCGGTGCGCAGGTTGCGCATGCGCGCCTGGACGAAAGCGCGCAAGTTGCCCGGTGTGCGGTGCTCGGCCTTGTGAATCGAAAACAGCTCGTTGTTGTGACGGATCACCATGCCGGGTCGAAGGTCGTTAGCAAGCATTGCGATTCCCTTTGGTCGGTTTGATGTAGGGCTACGAACCAGGTGGGAAAACTGCGGAATCCAGTCCAGCACGAGCCCGAATTGAAATTCTAGCCCCCCACCGCACGCTCGTCAACGCCGCCGCAGGACCGCCAAGCGCTCCCCTTACAGTCCTTGTTCGGCGAGGGCGAAAGCTCTCAGGATGGCCTGGGCTTTATTCAGGCACTCCTGGTGCTCGCGTGAGGGGACGGAAGCCGGGACGATGCCCGCGCCGGGGTGCAGGTAGGCTCGCCGGCCTTTGACCAAGACGGTGCGGATAACGATGCAGATGCATCACGTGCGAGTAGCGCTCGACGAACATCAGTTCTTTTGGTTTGACCGTTGAGAACTCGCACACGCGCCCGATATCGTTCCGTCCGAGATCGACCAGCATGATGTGCTCGGCGCGCTCTTTGGCGTCCGAGCGCAATTCTTCTTCCAGCCGGCGGTCTTCCTCATCCGTCTTCCCGCGGGGACGTGTGCCGGCGATCGGGCGATATTCGACCTCGCGCCCGATGACTTTGACCAGCATCTCGGGCGAAGAGCCCAGAATGGTCGCCTCGCCCAGGCGCAGGAAGTACATGTACGGCGATGGGTTGACGGCCCGCAAGGCGCGATAGACCTCAAAGGGCGGCACGCGCACGGGCACTTCCAGCCGCTGGGAGAGCACGCCCTGAAAAATGTCACCGGCGCGAATGTATTCCTTGGTGCGCTCGACAATGGCCTCGTACTGGCGGCGCGTCATGTTGTGGCGGACGCGCAGCGGGCCAGGCGGTGGGCGTCGGTGCGCGAGGCGGAGCGGCCGCTCGAGCTGACGCTGCATCCGGTCTAGTTCGCGAACCGCTGCGTCATATTTGGCGCGCAGGTTCTCCGGACCGTCCTCGGTGAGGACATTGGCGATGAGATAGAGCCGATGCTGGACGTGGTCAAAGGCAGCGAGGTTCGAATAATACATGAACGCCGCGTCGTCGAGTTCCACGTCGGGTTCGACGCGCGGCGGCAGACGCTCGAGCATCCGCACGGCTTCATAAGAAAGGTAACCCACCGCACCTGCCGAAAACGGCGGCAGCCCGGGAACGCCAACCGGGTCGTAACGGGCCGCCGTTTGGCGCAGGAATTCAAAAATGTTCCCGGTCTCTTCCTGATGCACCTTGTCGCGCGTCAACCGGATTCGGTCGCCACGGCAGGTGATAACCTGGAAGGGATCGACGCCGAAAAAAGTGTAGCGACCGACGTGCTCACCGCCTTCCACGCTCTCCAGGAGAAAGCAGTAAGGGTGAGCGGCGGATGCCGCTGGCGGGGCGACCTTCAGGAAGGCGGCGACCGGGCTGAGCAGGTCGGCCACCACGGCGCGGTGGACGGGGACGACATTCCCGCGGCGCGCCAGGCGCCGGAACTCAGTGAAACTTGGGAAGACAAGAGACATGACGGAGCGTCGAAGGGTTCGAGGTCGAAGGTTCAAAGTAAGGAGCCGGAAGGTGCCTGGGATCGGCCTCTTCTCCTTGGCCTTTGACCATCTTTCTTCGGCTTTCGACTCGATTCGCCCTACCCGCCCGACGAATGGTCCAGGGTCTGCCGGATGGCCTGTTCCATCAGAGCGCGGGGTGCTGCCAGACCCGTCCAGATCTCGAATTGTCGCGCCCCCTGAGCGACCAGCATCTCCAGGCCTGAAATCGTGGTCAGCCCCCGACCGCGCGCTTCTGCCAGGAAGCGCGTCTCCAGCGGGTAGTAGACCATGTCAAAGACGACGCGAGCCCGCAAGCGCGCCAAATCAATCGGTACCGCTTCCGTGTGCGGCGGCATGCCGACCGGTGTCGAGTTGATGACCGCATCAACATCCAGCCCCTCGGCGCTGTCCCAGGGAATAACCTGCGCGGAGACGCTGCGTGCCAGGCGGTCAGCCGAGGCCTCGCGGCGCGCGGCAATAAAGAGTTCCGCGTCTTCGGCCCGCAGGGCATAGGCGGCGGCACGCGCGGCGCCTCCGGCCCCCAGGATCAAGATCCGGCTGCCGGCGAGGCGCAGTCGCTTGGTGAGCACTTCGACCACGGCGGCGGCGTCGGTATTCCAGCCCACCCACTTGCCATTCTGGAGCGCGACCGTGTTGCAGGCGCCAAGGCGCTTGGCCAGAGGGTCCAGCCAGGCCAGCGCCTCAATGATGGCGCGTTTGTACGGCATCGTAACGCTGAAGCCCCGGAACCCCATTTGGCGGGCGAAGGTGAGGAAGTCTTTCAGACGAGAGGTCTGGCATGGGAGATAGATCGCGTTGACATGCTTCGCCTGGAAGGCCGCATTCTGCATCGCCGGGGACAGAGAGATGGCGGCGTGAGTTCCCACCACGCCGAAGAGCTGCGTTCGTCGGTCAAGGCGGTCCACGCGATAGACGGTGCGCATAATTTCCGCCGGGAGTTGGCCCGGCGCCACGGCCAGGTGGTTTCCCACCGAGGCGTAAGTGAAGGGGCAACCCCACTGCAAGGCGAGTAGCCGCGAGGGCAAGCCCGCCGGCCCCATGGCAAAGCAGAGGAGCTTGGGCCTTCGCCGGGCATGCGCCTTCAGCAGGCGGTGGAACGTCAGGTTGTCCGCGAGGTTGCGGGCGTAGCTGGCAATCTTGACGATCTGGACCGGCATGCGGCTGAGGCGGCGATAAATGGCGCCCAGCGGCGATGTCTTGCGATTATCGTGATACGAGACGATCACCTTGGCCGGGGCAAACTGCTGCAGGAAGTTGACGCCCCTGCGGTTCACGGACTCCACTTCCACGTCAACCCATTGGCAGCCGGCTCGCGCTGCCGCCTGCAGGAGTGCCGCCTGCCGATCAAGCCCTCCCGCGAATCTTCCCCCTGCTTCTACTCTCCGGCAGGTGGCAATGGTCGGGGGAGAGTGCAAGCGCAGAAGCATTTGGTGAAGCGGGCTTTCCAGGTCTTCCAATCCCTGGAGGTAGTCCAGGCGGAGTTCGTATCCGATCTGAGGGCTGCTGAGGCGCATGGCCTGAGCCTCCAGAGCGTCCAGCGATGGCGCCGCAAGACTGACAAATATGCTTGGAAGAACCGGTTTAGCCAAAGTTGGTTTCTCAGCCGAGGTCTGAGGTCTTCGCCTAACCACCTCAAATATAAGGTTTTTGGCACGAAGTTGGCAAGAAATTTGCCTAGAGCCAGGCAGGAAGTTGCCCTTATTGTTTCGCTGGGCTCAGATATAACTTATTGAAAAATAATCAAATATAGGCCTGCCCGATCCCGTAGGAAGTCGGCTTTCCTCCTTTTCTTCCGCGCAGCCAGTACACATCTCCGCGGCGGGTTTTGGTATAGTAGCTCGGCCTTCAACCCGCCTGTTATCGACGGGTTATAATCCGGGCTCATGGGGCAATCATGAAGAAGGCGCTTCTCGGTACGTTTTCTCTGCTGATCTCCTGCGCGGTCGCTACGCGCGGCCAAACCTCTGCCGACGAGCATACTCAGAGAATTGCCTGGGAGCCTTATCAGGACAGGGCCGTCCGTCTTCTCCAGGAATACCTGCGCATCGACACCTCGAACCCCCCGGGAAACGAGCTGAAAGCGGCGGAGTTCTTTCTGCGCCTCTTTGATGAAGCGGGGGTTCCCAATACCGTCTACCCTTACGCGCCGGGCCGAGCCGATATTTACGCCGTCCTGAAAGGGGATGGCAGCCAGCGTCCGCTGGTGTTGCTCAATCATATGGATGTCGTTCAGGCGACACCGTCGAGTTGGCGCGTGCCTCCTTTTTCGGGCGAGATCCTGGATGGCGAGATCTATGGCCGCGGCTCCCTGGACATGAAGGATGAAGGCTTGATGCAGGCTATGGTCATGATGATTGCGGCGCAGCAACATCTGTCGCTCAACCGGGACCTGATTTTCCTGGCGACATCGGACGAAGAAGTTGGCGACACCGGAAGCGCATGGATCCTCGAGCACCATCCGGAGCTCGTGCGCGACGCCGAGTATCTCATCACCGAGGGAGGATCGAACCTCATTCTCCCCGGGCAAGGAACGGTTTACGGCATCGGCGTGGCGGAGAAGGTGCCGTTCTGGATTCGGCTGACGGCCCACGGACGGGGTGGCCACGGCTCCATTCCCATCGCCGACTCGGCGACCGTTCGCCTCGTGCGCGCCCTAGGACGCGTGGTGGACTGGAACCAGCCGGTCCGTTTGCTGCCCACGGTCGAGGAGTATTTCCACGCGGTTGCGCGCCTGCAGCCCGAGCCCCGGGCTTCCCAATACCGCACCATTCGCAGCGCGCTCGACAATCCGGATTTCGTGAAAAGCCTGATGGACGACGAGAACTTCGCTTATCTGCTTCACGATACAGTTTCGTTGACGGTCCTCCAAGGCGGCCCTCAGACCAATGTGATTCCCGACGCCGCTTCCGCCGAGCTGGATGTGCGGCTGCTTCCGGGTAGCGACCCGGAGGAGTTTCTGCGCGCCCTGCGCAAGGTCGTCGCTGACGATCAGATCGCGGTCGAGCCGCTCGGCCGCTACCGCAGGCCTAACGCGTCTTCAACCGATACGGCTCTCTACCGCGCCATCGAACAGGTGGTTCACCGGTACAATGCCCTGGCTCTAGTCACGCCGACGCTCAACAGTGGCTACACCGAGTGCCAGATGTACCGCACTTTGGGATTGACGTGTTACGGTTTTGCGCCGATTGAGCTCACGCCCCAGCTCGAGGCGACCGAGCACGCCCCGAATGAGCGCGTGCCGGTCGAGCAGGTCCGGCGCGGCGTCAGGGTTCTCTACGAAGTCGTGGCGGAGCTGACAAGCCGGTAGGGCAAGGACAGTGAAGCGCGAATTTCCAGACCATCCCCTCGTCGGCGTCGGCGGCGTCGTGATCCACCGCGGGCGCGCCCTGCTGGTCCGGCGGGGCGGCGAGCCACTCAAGGGTGAATGGTCAATTCCGGGAGGCTTGGTGGAACTCGGAGAAGAACTCGAGCAGGCGACACGGCGTGAGCTGAAAGAAGAGACCGGCCTCGATATTGAACCCCTCGAGGTCCTCGAAGTCTTCGACCGTATTTTCCGCGACGGCGACCGCGTGCGCTACCACTTTGTGATCGTGGACTACGTCTGCCGGTACAAACGCGGCCGCCTCCGCCCCGCCTCCGATGTGCTCGAAGCACGCTGGGTCCGCCGGGAAGACTTGCCCAAGTATCACCTAACCGATAAGGCCAATTCCGTCATCCGGCGAGCCTTCGAGGTGTCTGGAACATCTAAGCGGCTGGCCCGTATGTAAGACCGGAAGCGCAATGGTGGTTCGTCGGCAGCGCGATGCCCCGCCTGTGGTCCCGTTCACGATAGGGTGCGTTGCAGATCTTGGCCTCTCAAGGTGCGCAGTGCACCACTGCCGCAACAAAGTCTCCTTTGTCAATTGACTGGATTTGGATTTTGAGGCCTGCAAGGTCGGCAAAAACTAACGGAGCGTTGTATAAGGGTACGACCACGCTGTCGCACGGGAAGTTCGTCGCCTTGACTTGCTCCGCGGCAAGAAACCTCACCGAGCGCGTTTCTTGGGTGAGGAACCTGACGGTCTCCCGCCCCCAGTCACCCGCGATCACATAACACGCTGTCCCGTTCGGAAGGGTGTTCAGGAATTCCCCGGTCGCTACATAGCGGTGTGCAAAGGCCCGGGCGACTTCAGGGTCGCGCCCCCACACGATGAAATACCTGTAGATTTCAACTGCGCCGGCCAGGATGAAACATAGGAAGACCGCGTAGGCGTATGCCTTCCTGTGCCTCAGTCTTTCGTACACGGCGTCGGCCCCCATGCCGGCGAACATGAACACTGGCGGGATGACCCCGACGGCGCGGACCGCATTGGGAACATCCACAGTGAGGAGTTGCGGAACAAGCAGGATTCCAAACCAGGCGCAAAGCCAGCGGTAATTGAGGGCGTGAGGATCCTTCTGAAAGGCCCTCTGGCCCGCCAGGACAAGCCCGAGCAGAAACACTATTCCCACGGGAAGCAGGAGATGGGGAGATTCAGGAATGTTATACAGTGCTCCTGGGTCGCCGCGGACGTTAAACATCCCTGCCGTTGCGAGCATCGCGATGCCGAGCGCTTTTGCGGGATTAGGAGCAGTGAATACGGAGACCTGCCTTGCCCGGAGCCAGAAGTCTTGCGGATGGTGGAGAAAGTAGAGCCCCAAAGGGAGGGCGACGAGTAGAGCGGCGCCGAGCCAAACAGCTCCCGTCGCCAGCCACCCGGTTGTCATCTGTCCCGAGGTTTTCCGACGCCGGTACTCGCTCAAAAAGAGCACAGCGATCAGGAAGGGCGTAAATCGGAAGGCAATGTAAGTATGAAATCCCAGCCCGTAGAGTACCCCGCTAATCACCGCCAGGAGCCATCGTGAGGCCGGGCTCAGTTTGGGGTCTTCCTCTCGCCAAGCGCGAAGGAGGAAATACAAGGACGCAGTCAGGAAAAGTGGCATCAGGACCGCGCGAAAAGCCATCCGGGAAAGCCAGAGATGCCAAAAGCTCAGGGCCAGGAACCAGGCCGAGAAGACCGCAACTCGGCTGGAGAAAAGCTCCCGAGCGAGAAGATAGACGAACACCACCGTCAGCGTTCCAGCTAGCGCCGCGCAAACGCGAAGCCCGAATTGGTTGGCCCCGAACACTGCCTCGGCAAGACCCACCATGTTGATCCAGAGTCCTTCGCGGCCTGAACCCACGTGATAAAAGACCTCGAGGCTACCGGTCCGGACAGCTTCGAGCCCTTTTTGACCGTCGATAACTTCGTCCCAATAAATGCCTGGAGGGATACGATCGAGGGCGTAGAACCGGCAGAATACTGCCAGGACCATGGTGGCGAGGAAGAGAGAACCGGCTTGCAGTTTAGCCCGCATGGGATTCCGACGGCGCGGGGATGCGTAATCCGGGGTTTCCGATTTCGCTGCTCCTCGGAGGCGAGTGTACGTCCTAGCTGGTCGAACGCAAGGCCTTTTCGTGCGTGCGGCATGATGTCAACGATGGCACCGCGCCGGGTTCGCAGCCACAAACCCCTCAGGTGGTTCGCAGTTCTTCTCCCCGGGCGTTAGATGCCGCCAAAAACATAAAGCCCCTGGCCTAGCGCGGACCGCAAGACCAGGGGCCGGGATACTGATGGGATTGGCAACCCCGCTTGGTAACGGGTACGGCGCTGACCAGCGCCTTTGCCATTCGGCCTCTCTTCGCTAGAGAGAGGTCATCACAAACCAGCGCTAGCGAGCGCCTACGCCTCAGCACCCTCGCTAAGGTTACTTTCTATTGGCATGGATCACCTCCTTTCTAGCGATAGCGCGATATTACGTAGAGTGCCGGGGACGAGTCAAGGAAAAATGCCCATTCCGGACGAAAAACCAGCCAAACGCCCTAGAAATTGGGGGGACCGCTGCATATACCACAAAGACACCAAGACACAAGGAAACGCAGAGATTAAGAACCAGAAGGCAGAAAGCTGGCGATTCCTGGTTCCTGCCAACTGCTATCCGGCCTTTCTTAGTGTCTCTGTGTCTTCGTGATGGTCTTTTTTTTCCGCAGGAAATGGACCTTGGTCGCGGGGTTGTCGTTCCACCGCACCGGCACCTCGACGACCCGGCCGCCCAGGCGCTCGATGAGGAAGAGCACTTCCGGGTCGAATCCGAAGCCGCACACGCGCTGCAATTCGAAGGCCCGCCGCGTCGTGGACCGGCGGAAGAGTTTGAGGCCGCACTGCGTGTCGCGGATTTTCAAACCCGTGAACAGCCGCACCAGGGAATTGAACACGCGTCCTGCCAGTTCGCGTCGCCAGGGTTGATGGACACCGATCAGCCGCCGGTCGAGGGCGCGCGACCCCACCGCTGCGTCCGCCCCGGACGTCTCCAGGGCTGCCAGCAACTTGTTGGTTTCCTCGATGGGCGCGGAGAGGTCGGCGTCGGTGACGAGCACGAGCTCGCCGCGCGCTTCGAGCGCGCCTCGCCGCACGGTAAAACCTTTGCCACGATTTGGCTCGTGGCGCAGGATACGCGCTTTGGGGTAGCGCTCACGAAAACTGGCCAGAATCTCTGGCGTCTCGTCGCGCGAGCCATCGTCGACCAGGATCAGCTCGCAGGGATAGCTGCGCGTCTCCGCATATTGGCGGACCTTCTCGAGCGTCGCGCCGATGCGCAAGGCTTCATTGTAAGCGGGGATGACAATGCTCAAGTACGGCGCAGGCATCTGGCGAGACTATAAGGGATTCGACGCCGGGGAGTCAAAAGGGAGATGGGGAGAACCTATTCGAATTGTCCCTTTCCTTCCGGCCAGGCGTGCCGACCGATCAAAGGGACAAACTGGCACGGGTCGAGAACCCGTGTGGCGAGCTGGTTTCCGTGCTTGAAAATGACCTCGAGTTCCTGGTGCCAGAGGTTGCCGACCGGGATCACCAGGCGTCCGCCGTCGGCGAGTTGGTCGAGGAGGGGCTGCGGCACTTTCGGCGCGGCGGCCGTCACCAGGATGGCCGCATAGGGCGCGGCGGCCGCGTGGCCCTCGGTCCCGTCGCCCCAGATCACTTCGATGCCGTGATAACCCAGGCGAGCCAGCCGCGTGCGCGCCGCCTCTGCCAACAGGAAATTGCGCTCGATGGAGTAGACCCGGGCGCCCAGGCAAGCCAGCACGGCGGCCTGATACCCGCTCCCCGTCCCGATCTCGAGAACCTGGTCGCCGGGGTGGACTTGCGCGGCGGCGGTCATGGCGGCGACGATGTAGGGCTGTGAAATCGTCTCCGTCTCGCCGATGGGCAGCGGCCGGTCGTCGTACGCGGAGCCAAGATAGGGCGCCGGAACGAACTCGTGGCGCGGCACGCTCAGCATCGCTTCCAACACTTTTTCATCGCGGATGCCGCGTCGGTGGATTTGATACTCCACCATTGCGCGGCGCTCGGCCTCGTAGGGTATCGGCTGATCGCTTGCCTCGACAGGCGTCTTCTTGAACATAAGGGCCTCTTCAAGATTGGACGGCGAGTGGCGAGGGCTTCTCTTATTATCGCGCTAATTGGCTGATTGGGGCAGTGATTTTTCGTCGCCCATCCGGCCGGCTGGGTGGGCGGTCGCGTGGAAGGTTATAATGGGGAGGCCAGCCCGCGCGGCGATCGGCGCGGATGCTCCTCGCGCCTGCAGGTGCCGAACCATGAACCCGGAGAAATATTCCCGCCAAATGCTCTTTACGCCCATTGGGGCCGAAGGGCAGCGCCAACTGCTGCGATCGAGTGTGGTGATTATCGGCTGCGGCGCGCTAGGCACGGCGCAGGCCAACGCGTTGGTTCGGGCGGGTGTGGGCCGCGTGCGCATTGTGGACCGCGACTTTGTTGAAGAAAGCAACCTGCAGCGCCAGACGCTCTTTGACGAGGCCGACGCGGCGGAGAACCTCCCCAAGGCAGTGGCTGCGGAGCGCAAGCTTCGACGCATCAACTCCGATGTCCGCGTGGAGGGCGTGGTCGCGGATGCCGAAAGCGGCAACGTCGAAAGCCTCGTCGAGGGTTTCGATCTGCTTCTCGACGGGACAGACAATTTTGAGAGCCGCTACCTGCTCAATGACGTCTCATTGAAGCTGGGCCTGCCGTGGGTGTACGGCGCTGTCGTGGCCAGTTATGCTGCCACGCTCACGGTAGTGCCGGGCCGCAGTCCTTGCCTGGCGTGCGTTTTTCCCCAGCCGCCGCAAGGTCTGCACGACACCTGCGACACCGTGGGGGTAATCGCCTCGGCGGTCGCCTGGGCGGCGGCCGTGCAGGTGACCGAGGCGCTGAAGATCCTCCTCGGCCGCTGGGAGGAGTTGCACGGTTTCTTGCTCGCTTACGACATCTGGAAGAACCAGTTCCAGCAGATCCGGCCGACCGTCGATCCCCAGTGTCGCGCCTGCAGCAAACGGGACTTCGTGCATTTGCGCGAGAGTGGACAAACCCATACCACCTTGTGCGGCCGGGACGCGGTGCAAATCAGCCAGCGCAAACCGCGAGGGCTCGACCTCGCAGCTTTGAAATTGCGCCTGGAGAAGCTGGGAACGGTCCGCGCCAATGAATTCCTGCTGCGCTGCCGCCTCGACCCCTATGAGCTCACTATCTTTCCCGATGGCCGAGCGATTATCAAGGGCACCGGCGATCCCGTCGTGGCGCGCGCCGTCTATGCCAAATACATCGGGTCCTGATCCCTCGCCCTGAGCGCTCCCGCCTGACCGAGGCCCTGCGCACGCAAATTAAGACTTGACAATGCTGCCGGATACATGCACAATAGCGCATGTGAGAGAATATGGACCGCGACGTTGAAACCTTCCAGACCCTCGGCGATCCCACGCGCCTTCGCCTGCTCAACCTCCTCGCCCAGGTGGACGAGATCTGCGTGTGTGAGCTGGTGGATGCTCTTCAGATCCCCCAGTACAGCATCTCGCGCCACCTGCACATTCTAACCAGCTCCGGCTGGCTGGACGACCGTCGTCTGGGGAAGTGGGTCTATTACCGGATCGCGAAGGAGCTCAAGCCGTACCAGCGCGGCCTGCTGCGGGCCATCGAGCAGCTCGGGGAAGGGCGCGACGATTTCCGTCAGGACGAGGCCCGCGCCAGCCGGCGTTTCAAGCTGCGCCGCAAAGGGCTCTGCTGCGTGGGGCTGGTCTCGAAGATCGGCGCAGCACTCGCTCACCCCGCGCGTCTCCCCCGAGAGCGCCATGCCTAAAGCGTCCAGGCTGGCGAGGGAAGAGTCGGGTCAAAAACTCAAAGGAGAGAACATGCAGGAAGAATCCAAACAAACTGACGAAAGCAAGATCAAGAAGGCCGTCGAGGAGCGCTATGCGGCCATCGCGCGCGGGGAAATCAAGAGCTGTTGCACAACGTCGAAACCCGCCTCGAACAAGGTTTATAACATTGCCACCGAGGGCCAAGGGTACAACCAGAACCAGCTCGCCGAGATTCCGGAGGGCGCCAACCTCGGCCTGGGGTGCGGCGATCCAACCGCCGAGGCGGACCTCCAGCCGGGCCAGACGGTACTCGACTTGGGCAGCGGGGCGGGCGTGGACTGCTTCCTGGCCGCGCGCCACGTGGGCCAAGCGGGCCGCGTCATCGGCGTGGACATGACCGACGCCATGCTGGAGAAGGCTCGCGAGAACGCGCGCCGCGGCGGCTTCACGAACGTCGAGTTCCGCAAGGCCGAGATTGAAAAGCTCCCCGTAGAGTCAGGGACGGTGGACCGGATCATCTCCAACTGCGTGATCAATCTTGCTCCCGACAAGCGCCCGGTATTCGCAGAGGCTTATCGCGTCCTGAAGGCCGGAGGCGCCATCACCGTTTCCGACATCGTTTCTTTCGGGCCTGTGCCGGAATCCATCCGTGCCGACCTCAACCTCTGGGCCGGGTGCGCGGCGGGGGCGATGGACAAGGAAGATTACCTGGGGGTGATAAGGCAGGCGGGTTTCAGCCGGATCTCGGTTATCAAGGAAATGGCTTACGACTACCAGCGCGGCCCCGACTATGGCTTCTCCAGCGTGACGGTCCGCGCGGTGAAGTAGAGACGCCCCGGCGGGGCGTCTCTACCTCGCTTGCGGCAGACAAACCCCTCTTGCTTCCGCCGCAGACCTCAGGCGGCCGAGAACCTCAGCGGATGTTCTCCGATCTGACCGATGCCGTCTGGCGCGGAGCGTCGCCGGTAATGACCAGTTCCCGTGTCAACTGATACTCGAGCTGGGTGCCGGTGGGCAGCGTGAGGTCCTTTCCGCGCCGGCGCAGCGTATCCGCCAGACCCGCGGCGCCACCGATCGCGCCGCCCACGACCGCGCCGTGGAACCCGCCGATGATGGTTCCGAGGAAACCACCACCTGCCATGGCGAGGCCGACTTCCTGGATATCCTTCATCCGCGAGGAAGGTCCCCGCACGTTGCCTTCCTCGTCTTGAACCTTGGCACCTTCCGCACCGTAGGCATTAACCAGAGTGGCATTCAGAGAGTAGGTGCGGCCGTCGGGGAAGGTGACTTTCTCCGCCGTCAATCTTATCTCCCCCGCGCCGCGGATGCGGCCGGGCCGGACGAGCCAGGAGATATGCCCATCCACCGTCGAACCCACGGGGATGATCTGTCGCCCCCCGATCAAAAGCGGTTCGGTGACGGTGGCCATGAAGGGATCGTTCTGGAAATTCAGCTTCGTGCTGACGGTTTGCGTGAGGCGGCAACGGAGGGTGGTGCCCGCGGAGACGGAGTAGGTCTCCGCCAGCGCTACCGCCGATAACGTGATTGCCAACAGAGTGGACAGCAAAGCGCGTTTGACCATGTTGCGGATACCTCCTTGCGGTTTCCTGCATGGCCGGACCCTGGCGCTTTGTCCAGCGGGTTAAGCGTGATCGGGAGTCGGCATGTCAATTGCCGACTCCCTGGCCCTGGCGGGCCGCATCGAGATCCCGATGACGCGCTCCCTCCTAGCGCGAGGCCACCTGCACGGCACCCTTCGGGACACTCACGTATCCCGTCACCTGGTTCGATTGTACCTTATTTACCACCAATTCAAACGGTCTTTTTGAGCCGCCCACGTAGAAAAAGATCGGCTCATTCACGGTCCGGTCTTTCTTTTCGATCTGCATGTCGTCGGCTTGCAGGATCATATTGAAGCGATGCCGCTTGAGGTTGGTCTTCTTCAGCTCGAGCCCGATGTTGGCAATGTGCTGGGGCATATTGCGGCTGAGGGTGAATTCGAAGTAGTCGCGCTCGCCCAGCTTGCGCAGGGTCTCGATTTCGTCGTGGTTGCGGGCGATCAGCGTTCCGAACTCACTCCGGGCCATACCGAGGTCGGCGCGCGTCGATTCGAGGGTCTTCTTGGTGCTGTCGAGGTCGGTGCGCGTGGCCGAGACGTCCTGGCTCAACGCGCCCACTTGCTGCTGGTCAGCCTTCAGAGCCAGCTCCTTCTGCATCTGCTCGGCCTGCTCGCGCTGCGCAGCTTGCAGTTTTTCCACGGTGGCCTTGGCGCGCCGCAGCTCGGCGCTAGCTGAGCCCGAGCGTTTCGAGGCGGCCTCGATCTCTTTCTGCAAGGCTTCGAGTTGCTGGGCATTGGAAGTCTCCAGCGTTGCCATCCGCGTGGAGAACTGCTGGTCAATCTGGGCCGTCAGGTTCCTTTGCATGGTGTTTTGCGAATCCAGGAGCGACTGACGCACTGAACTGACGTGCGAGAGCGTGTAGATCTGACCAATCACCAGGAGGGCCAGCACTACGCCCATCGCAATGAACTTACCGCTTTGACCGGAACCCGAGGGGGCGGGTTCCTGACGGGGGATTTCGTCGATTGCCATTGCTTTAATCTCCTTCTTGGACCATCCGCCGGCCATTCAATTCGAGCTTGTCCGGCGTGTCCTGCATTCGGGGCAAGGCACGTCTAGGGCCAAGCCCTCTTCTTCAATACATTGATAATAAATCACTTGTCGAACTGACGAGCGTCAATCTACCCTCACCGTAAAGGAAAACTTACTACCGCAATGTAAAAAGAGGGTTCCGCCGCCCCTGGCGGGGCGAGAGCCGGCCCGAGCATGGAAAGCGTTAGGTTGTGGCCTCGGCTTCTCACGCTCTCCCTTGCTTGCTGAGGCTGGCGACAGCCTCCGCCTCGTCCGGCGATATCTCAAAGATTTGGGCCAGATTCGCGGTTTTGAGAAGCGCTTCCACCCTAGGCTGCACGCCGCAAAGCCGGAGCTCGCCGTTGGCCTCACGGACGGCCTTCAGGATGGCCACCAAGGCCCCCATGCCGGCACTGTCCACGTAGGAGACCTTGGCGAAATTCAGCACCACGTTCCGGCGGCCCGCGTCGATCATGGGGCGGATTTCCGCCCGCAGACGGTCAGTCGGGTCACCCAGCGTCAGGCTGCCGCTGAGATCGAAGATGGTCGCCGACCCCGCCCCCCGCACACCGATTTTGATCGTGCCCTTGAGCGACTCGCGCTGGCGCGCCCAGCCTTCCTTATTCACCTGCCGCGCGCGACCGACGGCGAGGGATTCGGGCGGCACGTCTTCGGTGATCGTCGAGCCCGCGGCGACGTAAGAATTCCGGCCCACGCGCACCGGCGCGACCAGCATACTCCCGCTGCCCACGAAAACTCCCTCTTCGACGGTGGTGGGGTGTTTCTTCTCGCCGTCGTAGTTGCAGGTCACCGTTCCCGCCCCAATGTTTACCCGGTCGCCCAGGGTGGCATCACCGAGGTAGGTCAGGTGCAAGGCCTTTGACCCTCGGCCCACGCGCGATTTCTTCACTTCCACGAAGTTGCCGATGCGCGCCGTGGCGTCAATGAGCGCGCCGTCGCGCAGATGAGCAAACGGCCCGATAACGACATCGGAGGCGATCTGGCTCGAACTGATGACGCAGCAGGGGCGGACCGTCACCCGATCGCCCAGGACGGAGTCGCTGAGGGTGGAATACGGCCGCAGCAGGCAGCCCTCACCGACGCGCGTCGCGCCGAGCAGGCTAACGCCCGGCTCGATGACCGTGTCTCGGCCGACCTCGACCTCCGCATCAATGTACGTGCATTCCGGGTCAACGATGGTCACGCCCTCACGCATCAACGTGTCCGCTTTGCGCCGGCGCAGCGTTCTTTCCGTCTGCGCGAGCTCCACACGATCGTTTACGCCCAGAACTTCGCGCGCGTCCGCGACCAGGTAGGCTGTCACTTTCAGGCGGTGACGGTTGAAGATCTCAATCAGATCGGTCAGGAGGTATTCCTTCTGCGCGTTCTCGGCCGTGAGGGTGCCGAGGTGCTCGAGGAGCTCGCGGCGGGAAAAGCACATGATGCCGGAGTTGACTTCGCGGATTCTTCGCTGCGCGGGCGACGCGACCTTCTCCTCCACGATCGCGCGTACACGGCCATCGGCGCGCACGATGCGTCCGTAGCCGTGGGGGTTCTCGAGCCGCGTCGTGAGGACGGTCGCGGCGGCGCGGGCCTTGTGGTGAGCCTCGACCAGCGCCAGAAGGGTTTGAGGATGGAGCAGGGGGGCATCGCCTACCAACACCACTACGGCGTCGCTCGACATGCGCTCGAGTTCCGGCCGCGCCACCAGCAGCGCGTGGCCTGTGCCCAGTTGCTCCTTCTGTTCGATGAATTCAAGCCCGGGGCGCCCGAACGTCTTCTTCACCTCTTCTGCTTCATGGCCGACGATCATCAAGATCCGTTCCGGCACGGCTGCCAGCGCCGTCTCGAGCACATAGGCGCCGAGGGGCCGGCCCGCTAGCCGGTGCAGCATTTTGGAATGCTCGGACTTGAAACGCGTCGCTTTGCCCGCCGCCAGGATCAGTACCGCGAACCCTTGCTCCGCCATCCGCTCTCCGTGGTCTTGGATTTTCTTCCCTCACGACCGCTCAAGCCTTGGGTTCAAAGACTCGTCCCGTCCAATTTATGCCGACTGCCTTTTCTTGGCAAGAGCCTATCGGGGCATCCGGTGGTTCGCGGTTTCTCAGCCCGCTCTCGGCTGGCCGCTCCGGGTCCCGAGCGAAGTCGAAGGGCTGCCCTCCGCCGCTCAGGCGGCGAGTTGTTCCCAGAGCGACCGGTAGTAACGCATAAATCGTATCGGCTCGCAACTCTCCGGCACTTCGGCGAGCGTATAGCGGTCGTAGCCGGTCTCGTGCAGGAGGCGGAAGAGTTCGCGGTAGGGATAAGGCCGGGAATAGGCTGGAAAGCCCGCCTGCGGTTCTTCCGATGGGCGTCCCGTCGCGACGCCCCGCGGCGATGGATTTCGCCATAGCTCGTTCACGTGACAATTGCGCAGCCAGGGGCGCAGAAGCTCAAAAGACTGGCGCACGGAACCGTTGACGACATCCGTATCATTCGAGTTCCAGCAGATGCCCACCGAAGGGTGGTTCGCCGCTTCCATGATGCGCTGGATGCAGGGGGGATTCTGAGTCTCGGTGCCGTGGACTTCCAGCCAGATTTCCACCCCCTGCCCGCGCGCCGCCTCGCCGCACTCTCGGAGCGCGTGGCCGATTTGCACGAGCGTCTTCTGCTTGGGCACATCCTTCACGAGGCCGTTGGGCCGTACTTTCACGCCCAGGCAGCCGAGGTTGTGCGCCAGCTCGCACCAGCGGCGTGTTTCCTCGATGTTCTGCGCGACGAGCGCGGCATCAGCAGAGTGAAACTCGCACGTTGTACCCAGGCTGAGCAGGCGCACGCGCGAGTCTTCGAAGCGCTTGCGGACTTGTGCACGCTGCTCCTGGCCGAGCGATAGTTCGACGCCGTGCCGGTGCGTTGTGCGCAGTTCCACGGCTTCAAAGCCGGCGGCTTCGCAGTTTTTGATGATTGTCTCGACGTCCCAATCTTTGCCCAATTCGTATGTCACCATACCCAGCTTGAAGCCGGGCGGCGCGCTACCCTGCGGGCTGGCCTGCGAGACGCCCACCGCTTCTGCCGCCCGCAGGCCGCCCAGACCTGCCAGCGCCGCGCCACTCGCTCTGAGAAATGCTCGTCGTCCTGGCTTCTTCATGGTACTCCTCGGACAAGTGTTGGGCTGAACCCTCCCCGCGCACTTGCCTGGTCGCGGCGTGGGCGCGAATATCTTCCCGCCTGTGGCGAAGCGAATCAAGCGACTTGGTTTTGGAAAATGCCCGGAGGGCCGTCCGGCGCGAGCCTGGGGGGAAGGTCAACGCGCCGGACGGACGGTGGTAGTCGTCGGTGAAGAGGAGGCTTTGGCGCCGCCGCTGGTGCGTGCCAACCTCGGGCCAATCATTCCAACCATGATCAGCACGATGGCGACGATGATCAGAAAGTCGACGATTGAGAATCCCTTGTCCTGGTGCTTCATGGTTCCTCCTTTTGCGGAACCGGGATGTAGTAGAGCACGGAGAATGCCAAAGCCGTCGCCCGAGGTCGTGGCGAGCCACCCCGTAACAGTCTGATACATAAGGGGTTACAAGAGGAGTTGGTCGGGCAGCAAAACGCGTCAGCCTCGAACGCGGGTGAATGACAAAGTCTGTCAGTCGCCGATGGACGCGCTGCTGCTAGCTCGAAGGTACTAAGGTGCCGGCGCAAAGCTGGCTTCCGGCTTATAATGTCCACGAGGTTGAGACTGACCGTGCCATGATCCTCATCATCGACAACTACGACTCCTTCACCTACAACCTGGTCCAGTATCTCGGCGAGTTGGGCGCGCAGGTCGAGGTGCGGCGCAACGATCAGACGACCGTCGAGGAAATCGCGCAGATGGCGCCGGAGAGGATTGTCATATCGCCTGGGCCCAAGACCCCCAACGAAGCGGGCATCTGCCTGGAAGTCATTAAGAAGTTTGCAGGACGCATCCCCATCCTGGGCGTGTGCCTTGGACATCAAGCCATCGGGCAGGCGTTTGGCGGCAAGGTCGTGCGCGCGCCGCAACTCATGCACGGGAAGACGAGCGAAATCCACCACGACGGAAGGACGGTTTTCTCCGGCCTTCCCAACCCGTTTTCCGCCACGCGGTACCACTCGCTGATCGTCGAGCGCGCGAGCTTGCCGTCCTGCCTGGAAATCTCGGCCACGACTTCCGACGGGCTCATCATGGGGCTGCGTCACAAGGAAATGAAAGTCGAAGGCGTGCAGTTCCATCCCGAATCCGTGCTCACCCAGCCGGGCAAACAACTGCTGGCCAATTTCCTCAAACTGTAGGGGAGGGCTCTGCCCTCCCGCCTGGCCTACCGAAGCACTCGGGCCTCCGCGGGCGGCCAGAGGCCGCCCCTACTTCAGGGAGCGTATTGGCGAGTGAAGTTGACGAGCGCCTGGAGCTTCGCGCGTGCCACGCCGGATTCGAGCGCCTGGCGCGCCAGCTCCACGCCGCCGCGAAAGTCCGCGGCCTTGCCCGCCGCCACGAGCGCCGCCGAAGCGTTGGCCAGCACGAGGTCCTGCAAGGGGCCTCTTTCCGCCGCCAACACCCGGCCGAGCAATCCCGCGTTGGTTTCCGGGTCGCCGCCGCGCAACGCTTCGACCGGCGCGCGCGCGAGGCCGAAATCCTCCGGAGTGATATCACGCGTTCGCACGCTCGAACCGTCCGACTCCGAGACCTGCGTAGGACCGGTGGTGGTGATCTCATCGATGCCATCGTGCGATGCCACCACCAGCGCCCGCTTGGTGCCCACGGCGGCGAGCGCCTGCGCCATCATCTCCGTGCGCGCCCGGTCGTATACGCCCACAAGCTGCACCGACGCACCCAGCGGGTTCGTGAGCGGCCCGAGCAGGTTGAAAACCGTCTTCGTTTTGAGCGCACGCCGGGCGTTCATCACGTGCTTCATCGCCAAGTGCAGGCGCGGAGCAAAGAGAAAGACCATGCCGACTTTCTCCAGACATTCGGGGATGCGCTCGAACGGAAGATCAATCTTCACTGCCAGCGCTTCGAGCACGTCGGCGCTGCCGCAGCGGCTGGAAATCGAGCGGTTGCCGTGCTTCGCCACGCGCACGCCCGCCGCGGCCGCGACCAGGGCGGTCGCAGTTGAGACATTGAACGTGCACTGCCCGTCGCCGCCCGTGCCGCAAGTGTCGAGCAGGGGCTCGCTCCCCGCGAGCGCGTTGACGTTCACGCCCGCTTGGCACAGCCCCGCGCTCGCCCGCGCACGCATCACTTCGGCAAAGCCTACCAACTCCTCAACGCGTTCGCCCTTATCCCGCAGCGCGATGAGCAAGGCCATGATTTCCGCGTCGGGAACGGATCCAGAGAGCAACGCCTCCATCACCGCGCGGGCCTCGGCGCGGGTCAGGTCTTGATGCTGTTCGAGCTTGTGAGTCGCTTCCCGAATCTGCATGGTCAGGTTTTCTCGCGACGCGGTCACCGCGCCGATTGCTTTTTAAGCGCGGATTCCCTATACTGCGCAATTTCGCACACGGTAATTCTGCATTCTAGCGCAAAGCGTCGGTCCGTTCTATTTGGTTGAGAGCTGACTGCAGGTAGCTGACGGCTTCCTTCAATGAAAATCCACGAATATCAGGCCAAACAGATCCTCACCAAGTTCGGGGTTACGACTCCGCAGGGCGACGTGGCCTACACGCCGGAAGAGGCGCGGGGCGTGGCGGAAAAGCTCGGTGGCACGGTCGTCGTCAAAGCGCAGATTCACGCCGGCGGGCGCGGCAAGGCGGGCGGGGTCAAGATCGCGCGCAATCCCAAGGAGGCGGAAGGCCTCGCGCATGAGATGCTGGGGAAGCGGCTGGTGACGCCGCAGACCGGCCCGGAAGGGCGCGTCGTGCGGCGCGTCCTCGTCGAAGAAGGCCTCGACATCGCGCGCGAGCTCTATCTGGGTTTGGTCATCGACCGCGCGGTGGCGCGGCCGGTGATGATGGCCTCGACGGAAGGCGGCGTGGAAATTGAGATTGTCGCGGCCGAGCATCCCGAGAGGATTCTGAAGGAATATATCGACCCGGCTATCGGCTTTCAGGCATTCCAGGCGCGCAAATTGGCTTTCGGCCTGGGACTTGAGGGCGCCCTGGTCAACGAGGCGGCGCGCTTCCTGGCGGCGCTTTACCGCGCCTTCGAGGCCACGGACGCGTCACTGGCGGAGATCAATCCGCTGGTGGTCACGCGCGACGGACGAATCCTGGCGCTCGACGCCAAGATGAATTTTGACGATAACGCGCTCTATCGCCACAAGGACATCCGCGAGCTGCGCGACCTGGATGAGGAAGACCCGCTCGAGGTGAAGGCGTCCAATTACAACCTGAGCTACATTCGCCTGGACGGCACCGTGGGCTGCATGGTGAATGGCGCCGGGTTGGCGATGGCGACAATGGACCTGATTCAGTACGCGGGCGGCAGCCCGGCCAATTTCCTGGACGTGGGCGGCGGCGCGAATGAAGAACAGGTGCGGCGCGGCTTCGAGATCATTCTGAGCGATCCGCACGTGCGCGCCGTCCTGGTGAACATCTTCGGCGGGATCATGCGTTGCGATATCGTCGCCCACGGCGTGGTGGCCGCGGCGCGCAGCCTGGGCGTCAAGGTTCCGGTGGTCGTGCGCCTGGAAGGGACCAACGTCGATCTTGGCCAGCAGATTCTGCGCGAGTCGGGCCTCAACTTCACCGTCGCCAGCGGCATGAAAGACGCTGCCGAGAAGGTCGTGGCGCTTACGCACCAGAATTGATCCATTGACTCATTGATCCATTGAGTCATTGGTTCATTGACCCATTGAATGATTTCAGTGACGAACGCAAAGTACCCGGCGGAGGAACTCAAGGCACGGTCGAAGCAATTCGCGATCCGAATTGTGCGTCTCTCTCAGGCCCTCCCCAATGCCCGGGAAGCTTGGGTTATCGGGAAACAAGTGCTTCGATCAGGGACGTCTGTGGCAGCGAATTATCGCGCAGCATGCCGAGCACGTTCTAAATCGGAGTTCATTGCCAAGATTGGAGTCGTGGTTGAGGAAATTGACGAGGCAATCTTCTGGCTGGAACTCCTGGTTGAAACGGGGATCGTATCCAAGAGGCGCATGAGCAAACTATTAGCTGAGGCAAACGAGCTGATGGCCATCTTCGCGGCTTCCCAGCACACGGCCAGGACACGCTCCTTTTCAATGGATCAATGAACCGATGGATCGATGAAGCGATTCCATGAGGCAAATGAACTGATGGCCATCTTCGCTGCCTCCCAGCACACAGCCAGGAAGCGCGCCTTTTCAATGGATCAATGAACCAATGAGTCAATGAGTCAATTCTATGGCTATTCTCGTTAACGAACACACTCGATTGCTGGTTCAGGGGATCACGGGCCGCGAGGGGACGTTCCACACGCAGCAGGCCGTGGCTTACGGCACGAAGGTCGTGGCGGGTGTGACGCCGGGCAAGGGCGGTGCGAGCCTGGACGGCATTCCGGTCTTCAATACCGTTCAGGAGGCGCGCGAGAAGACCGGCGCGAGCGCTTCGGTGATCTTCGTGCCGCCGGCCTTCGCCGCCGACGCCATCATGGAGGCCGCCGACGCGGGCGTGCCGCTCGTCGTTGCCATTACCGAGGGGATCCCCACCTTCGATATGATTCGGGTGATGGAATCCTTGGAAGGGAAGCGAACCCGACTGATCGGCCCGAACTGCCCCGGGATTATCTCGCCGGGCAAATGCAAGATTGGCATCATGCCCGGCAGCATCCACCTGCCGGGTCACGTCGGGGTCGTGTCGCGCAGCGGGACGCTCACTTACGAAGCGGTGGGTCAGCTCACCGCGCTGGGCATTGGACAATCCACCTGCATCGGCATCGGCGGTGACCCCATCATCGGCACGACCTTTGTGGACGCCCTGCGGCTTTTCAATGACGACCCTGAAACCCGCGCCATGGTGATGATCGGCGAAATCGGGGGCGCCGCGGAGGAAGAGGCTGCCGCCTTCATTAAAGCCAATGTGAAGAAGCCCGTCGTGGGATTCATCGCCGGGCGCACGGCGCCTCCCGGACGCCGCATGGGGCACGCTGGAGCCATCATCTCGGGCGGCAAGGGCACAGCGCGCGATAAGATTACGGCGCTCGAAGCCGCCGGCGTCACGGTAGCCGAGAGCCCGGCGCTGATCGGAGAAACGCTGAAGGGAATTATGAATTCTGAATGATGAATTGTGAATTATACCAAGGATGTGCCTAACTGACGCGACCGGGCACCGTTCATCATTCATGATTCAGAATTTGCCTCTCGATGGTCAGACGCCTGGCCTGGAGAAACATGGGAATCGAACGTACGCTCACGATCATCAAGCCCGACGCGGTCGAGGCTGGCCACGTCGGCGACATCATCAAGATCTTCGAGGCGAACCAATTCAAGATCGTCGCCGCGCGTCTCGTCAGCCTGACCAAGAAGGAAGCCGAAGGGTTTTACGCCGTCCACCGCGGCAAGGGCTTCTTTGAGAGCCTGACCCATTTCATGAGCTCCGGCCGCGCGCTGGTGATGGTCCTGGAAGGCGAGAGCGCGGTCGCCCGCCTCCGCGAGGTGATGGGAGCAACGAACCCCGCCGATGCCGCCCCAGGGACCCTTCGCAAGCTCTACGCGGCCAACATCGAGCGTAACGCCGTCCACGGTTCCGACGCGCCCGAGACCGCCGCCTTCGAAATCGCCTACTTCTTCCCCGGCATCGAACTGGTGTAGCGCCGAACTTCCCCGGCCCGTTCCCGGACCGAAGGGCCGGGGCGGGCAGGTCGGCACCCCGTTGTCGTGCTGTTTATACGTCGAATTTCCTTCCTGCAAGACCAATCATAGACCATCGCTTCGGCACTATTTCCAGGCGCGCCAACCCACGCCACCGTTGTATCATTATGGCAAGCGAGGTGTGATCGTGGAGCCGAGCGTGCCCATTCACGTGGGAAAATTCCTGGTCATTGTGGGGGTGGTGCTGGTCGGTGCGGGGCTCCTGCTGATGGCGGGAGCGAAGTTCAACTTTTGGGGGCTTGGCCGCCTGCCCGGCGACGTCGCCTACAAGGGCAAGAATGTTACGTTCTACTTTCCGATTGTCACCTGCTTGGTGGTGAGCGTCGGGCTGACCCTATTGTTTTGGCTGATTTCGTTCTTGAGAAGGTAATCTGTCCGTTGTTCGCCGCTTGTTCGCGGCTGCCGCTTGGGGGAAGCGAATCGTGGACCGACGATTCCTTATTCTGACTTCTGACTTCTGAATTCCAAATTCATGTCTCAGGGCTTGCTCAATTTCGCTGCCGAACGCAAGATCTTCACCGTCTCGGAACTGAGCCTGGAGATCAAGAACCTCCTGGAGAAGAAGTTTCCGGACATCTGGGTTTCCGGTGAAGTCTCAAACTTCCGCGGCGCCACGTCCGGACATTTGTATTTCACCCTCAAAGACGCGAACGCGCAGATTCGCGCCGTGTGCTTCCGCAATCAGGCGCGGTATCTCAAGTTCAAGCCGCAGGACGGAATCTCGGTCATCGCGCGCGGGCACCTGAGCATCTACGAAGCGCGTGGAGAGTACCAGCTCTACGTCGATTATCTCGAGCCGGCGGGCGTGGGCGCGCTCCAGCTAGCCTTCGAGCAGCTCAAGGCCAAGCTCGCCGCCGAGGGCCTGTTTGACCCGGCGCGCAAGAAGCCGCTGCCTGTGCTGCCGCGGACGGTTGGTGTCGTGACCTCACCGACCGGCGCAGTGATTCGCGACATCCTGCGCGTCCTCAAGCGGCGTTTCCGCAACATGAACGTCACGCTCTATCCTGTCAAAGTGCAGGGCGAGGGCGCGGCGGAGGAAATCGCCGCCGGCATCGAATACTTCAACAAACACCGCGCGGCGGACGTGCTGATCGTCGCGCGCGGCGGCGGCTCGCTTGAAGACCTCTGGGCGTTCAATGAGGAGGCGGTCGCGCGGGCGATTGCTGCGTCGAGGATTCCGGTGATCTCCGCCGTCGGACACGAGACCGATTTCACCATCGCCGATTTCGTCGCCGACCTGCGCGCTCCTACGCCGTCGGTCGCTGCGGAGCTGGTGGTCCACCGCAAGCAGGATTTTGTGGACGAACTCGCCGAGCGCGTGCGGCGAATGGGTCAATCCTTAAGACTAATGCTCTCCGAAGCTCGCGAGGAGTTCACCGCACTGCGCATGCACCACGTCTTCCAAACGATTCGAACCCGGATCGGTGAACGCGCCCAGCGCGTGGATGATGCGATTGTCGAGCTGGCGCGCCTAATGCGCCAGAAGCTGCATGAGGGGCGTCATGCTTGGCTGGAGGCTTCGGCGGGGATCGTCCGCTACGACTTTCGGCGGCTGCTCAGTCTCAAGCGCTCGGCGCTCGCCGAACGCGATACAGCGTTGCGATCAGGCTTCGAGCGGTGCGTTATCGGCCGCCGCAACCGTCTGGCACAAGTTCAGGCTATCCTGCAGGAACGCAGCCCGCTCACCATCCTCAACCGCGGCTACTCGATCACTCGCGATGCCCAGGGCCACATCGTCCGCGACGCCGCGCAGGTCGCGATTGGCGACGATCTCGCCATCCGCCTAGCCCGCGGGGAACTCGGCGCCACCGTACGCGATAAGAAGGTGTAGGGGCGATTCGCGAACCGCCCCGACGGTCAACCGCGCGGGCACGGAAAGAGTGTTCCGCCAAGGCAGCGAGCGTTTGGGAGGTCGTGCGTTTTTCTGACGCCGGCTCTCTGTCGGCGAAGGTATAATGTCACGGGGGAAAAAGATCTTCCATGGCCGAGAAGGAGATAGTTTTTAGCGTTCAGGAGTCACCCGAGGGTGGCTATGAGGCTCGGGCCCTCGGCCACTCGATCTACACCGAAGCCGACACGCTCGACGAGCTCAAGACCATGCTCCAGGATGCCGTCCGCTGCCACTTTGACGAAGCTTCTCGCCCGCCCGTCATCCGCCTCCACATTCTCAAGGACGAGGTCATTCCGGCTTGAAGCTGCCGCGAGACCTCACCGGCCTGGAACTCGCGTCGCTCCTTCGCCAGTTCGGATACGAAACCACGCGGCAGACGGGCAGTCATCTTCGGCTCACTTCGAGTCAGAAGGGGCGCGAGCACCACGTCACCGTTCCCGCCCACCGAAGCCTTAAGGTGGGCACGCTTGCCACAATCCTGACAGACGTAGCTCGCTACGTTGAAATAGATAGGAACAAGCTGGCGGAGGAGCTGTTCAATCGCTAGGGTATGGCGCCGCCCCGTTAGCCATTGGCGACGATCTCGCCATCCGCCTAGCCCGCGGCGAACTCGGCGCCACCGTACGCGATAAGAAGGTGTAGGGGCGATTCGCGAACCGCCCCGACCGCCCGTAGGCTACGGCTTGTCGGCATAGCCCCGCAGGGGTCAAAACATACACCCTCGGGCGGGAGCCCTGGGAACAATGGCTACCTGCCGCCGGTCGCGGCATGCCGCTACAATTTATACCCAATCTTCCGCAGGAAATCTTTCCGCCACTTGATATCGGCCTCGGTTTCGAGGCCCTTGGTCTTGACGCCGTCGATGACGCCGAGGATGCCGCGGCCCTGATCACTTTCAGCGATGATGACCTCGACGGGATTGGCGGTGGCGCAAAAGATCTGGCAGACCTCGGGGACGTTCTTGATGGTGTTGAGGACGTTCACCGGGAATCCGCCTTCCATGAAGATGATGAACGCGTGGCCGCAGGCGATGGCCAGCGCGTTTTTCTGAGCGATCTCGATCAATTCTTGATCGTTCCCCGCATAGCGCACCAGCGCCGGCCCGGACGATTCGCAGAAAGCAATTCCAAACTTCATGCTCGGCACGGTTTGAACGATGGCCTCGTAGAGGTCCTCGACGGTCTTGATGAAATGCGAGTGACCGAGGATGAAGTTCATGTCGGCGGGCTTTTCGATGGTAACGGTTTTGAGTTCCATGCAAATCTCCGTTGCGTGACATCAGGGGAATTCTAGCGCGGACTCAAGCGTGCTGGTAGGGGAGCGCTTCGCACTCCCGCGGGAGGGCGAAGCCCCCCCTACTCGCTGACTTTCAGGACCGCCAGAAAGGCTTCCTGGGGGATATCGACGCGGCCGACGCGTTTCATGCGCCGCTTGCCTTCTTTCTGTTTCTCGAGGAGCTTGCGCTTGCGGGTGATGTCGCCGCCGTAACATTTGGCCAGCACGTTCTTGCGCATGGGGGGAACATTTTCGCGAGCGATAATTTTGGAGCCGATCGAGGCCTGAATCGCCACTTCGAAGAGCTGGCGCGGGATGAGCTTGCGCATCCTCTCGCAAAGCGAGCGGCCGCGAGGAAAGGCATTTTCCCGATGGCAGATGAAGGAGAGCGCGTCCACCGGCTCGCCGGCGACGAGCAAGTCCACTTTCACCAAGTCCGATTCCCGGTAGCCCGAGAAGTGATAGTCGAGCGAGGCGTAGCCGCGCGAGGCGGACTTCAGCCGGTCGTAGAAGTCGAGCACAATCTCGTTGAGGGGCAGTTCGTAGGTCAACAGGACGCGCTTCATCGAAACGTATTCGAATCCCTTCTGCGCGCCGCGCTTCTCCTCGAGGAGCGCCAGGATTCCTCCCAGATACTCGTCCTGAGTGAAGATCAGCGCCGTGATGATGGGTTCCTCGACCTTGGCGATGTCGCCCTCCTGCGGGAATTTCGTGGGGCTTTCGACGGCGAGGACTTCGCCGGTCTTGGTGGTGACGCGGAAGCGGACGCCCGGCGCGGTGGTAATGAGGTTCAGGTTGAACTCGCGCTCCAGGCGCTCCTGGACAATCTCCATGTGCAGCAAGCCGAGAAATCCGCAGCGGAATCCGAAGCCCAGCGCCAGCGAGTTCTCGGGTTCGTAGAAGAACGACGAGTCATTGAGGCGCAACTTGTCGAGCGCATCGCGCAGCGGCTCGTATGCGCTGGCGTCGACCGGATAGAGCCCGGCGAAGACCATGGGTTTGATTTCTTCAAACCCGGGTAGCGGCTCCGCGGCGGGCCGGTCGTCGTCGGTGATGGTGTCGCCGATGCGCGTATCGGTGACGCGCTTGATGTTGGCGATCATGAATCCGACTTCCCCGGCGCGCAAAGCCTCGACGCGCACGGGTTTGGGGGTGAGCACGCCGAGCTCTTCCACGTTGTAGACCTGATTGTTCCACCAGAGCCGAATGCGCCCGCCTACCGCGAGCGTGCCCTCGACGACGCGCGTCAGCACCACCACGCCGCGGTAGCTGTCGAACCAGGAGTCAAAAACTAGCGCTTGAAGAGGCGCCTCGGGCGACCCCCGGGGCGGAGGAATCCGCGCCACGACGGCTTCCAGCACGTCTTCGATCCCTACCCCCGATTTGGCGCTGATCAGCAGCGCTTCGCGCGGGTCGAGCGCCAGAGCGTGTTCGATTTGCTGTTTCGTCGCTTCAATCTCCGCGCCGGGCAGATCAATCTTGTTGATGACCGGAATGATCGCGAGCTTGTTATTCATCGCCAGTTGCGCGTTGGCGAGGGTTTGCGCTTCGACTCCCTGCGATGCGTCGATGACCAACAACGCGCCCTCGCAGGCTGAGAGGCTGCGCGAAACTTCATAGGAGAAGTCCACGTGGCCGGGGGTATCGATGAGGTTCAGTTGATACTCATGGCCGCCGCGCGCGCGGTAGTGCAGCCGGACGGCGTGGGCTTTGATGGTGATGCCCCGCTCGCGCTCCAGGTCCATCGAGTCGAGAACCTGATCGGCCATCTCGCGCTTGGAAAGCGCCCCGGTCAATTCCAACAGTCGGTCGGCAAGGGTTGATTTGCCATGGTCGATGTGCGCGACGATAGAGAAGTTGCGAATGTGGCGAGCGTCGGTCATGGAAATTCCCGATCAGCTCTTCCAAGGGGGAAGCCGGCCGGAGGAAGCGAGGCGCTGCCGCCGCTCCGGCGCGGGAGGAGTCTTGCGGATGACGAGGCTTTTTCCAAACCCTTTGAAAATCTAGCAAAATAGAGCTATTCTGTCAAATTTGGCAGGGAGCCGCGTCCGCGCGAGACCACCCGCGACCCCGCATTACTACCATGCCCGACCTCGACAAACTCTTTGAGAAAGCCGAGAAATATCTGCAGAAGCAGAAGTTCGAGTCGGCGCTCGAGACCTACCAGGAAATCAACCGTTACCGCCCGAACGACGAAGAAGTTCTCCTCAACCTCGCCGATCTTTACCAGCGCTTCAATCGCACCTCCGAGAGCCTGAAGCACCAGGTTCAGCTCGTCGACCTCTACATCAAGCGCAATGACGTCGTGAAGGCGGTCGGCGGCTGCCGGAAAATTCTGAAGCTCTCGCCGCAGGACGTCAACACGCTGATGAAACTGGGCGGGCTGCTGGAGAAGACGCAAAAGGGGAGTGAAGCGCTGGAAGCCTACCGCGAGGCCGTCACCCAGTACCGCGCGGCAGGGGCCGGTGGCCAAGTGCTGGACTGTCTGCAGCGCATCGTGAAGCTCGATCCCGGCAACCTCACCGCCCAGGTGGAGCTGGCTGAGCAGGCGGTGACAATGCGCCAGCCGAAATTGGCGGTCGGAGCGTTTCTGCAGGCGGCAGAGCTCGCGCGCAAGGCGGGAGCCGACGACCGGTGGGCAGAGTTGGTCGAGCGCGCTCACATGGTTGACCCGGCCGACGAGGCCGCATGCACGGCTGCCGCGGAACTTTTCCTGAAGCGTGAGCACGGCGCTGAGGCGGCGGCGCTACTCGAACCCATCATCCAGAACACACCGGATGAGCTGCCGGTCCTTGATCTCCTGGCGCGGTCGTATCTTCAGGTCAAGGATTACGGCAAGGCCCAGACGTGCTGCCTGAAACTCTACCAGGCGCGGCCGGAGTCATTGGACCTCCTCGTCACTCTCGCGGAAGGCTGGGTTCAGGTTGGAGAGACCGCGAAGGCTTTGGACCTGCTGAAACAGATCAAGCCGCGGTTGTTCCAGCAAGGCAAGCGCGCCGAGTACTTGCGAATCGTGGAAGGCATGTATGAGACCGATGAGACCAACCTCTCCGTCCTCGAGACCCTAACCGGACTTTACAACGATCTCAACATGGAGGATGGGCTGCGGCGATCGTTGGCCCGACTTTTCGGCCTCTACCTGGCGGGCGAACAATACAATCAGGGCGCGGACATCCTGGAACGAATCATCGACGTCGACCCTTACGGGGCTGGTCACTACGACCGCCTGCTGACGCTGGAAGGCAACATCGACAAGATCTGGTACGAAAACATCAGCGCGCGCGTGCAACCGCCCTCGACTTCACGAGCCGCCAGCGCCGCGGCGGGTGGCGGGGCGGCCGCCGCGGCCGCCAAGGCGGAGGGCCTCGACGATTTGATCATCGAAGGCGAGATGTACCTCCAGTACCAGCTCGAAGCGAAGCTGAAGGCCACGCTGACAAAAATCAATGAGCTCTATCCGGGCGCGGAGGCGAAGAACTCCCGGTTGAATGAGCTCTATGACGCGGCGGGATTCCACCCTACGGGAGCGCCGGCCGGCGTCCCGGCTGTGGGCGCGGAGGCCGAACCCGGGATGCCGGCTGGGGACCGGGCGCGCGGGGCGGCGGCTGCATCGCAGCAGTCGATTGAAGAGCTGCGCAAGATTTCCGAGATTACCTCGCGCATCTACCGGGAAGGAACAATGCAAGGGGTGATGCAGGCGGCCGTCAACGAGATTGGGCGAGCCCTCAACGCCAGCCGCTGCTGGGGGGCCCTCGGTGCGGCCGACCGGCCTCCCGCGCTCATCGTCGAGTACTGCTCGCCGGCGGCAACGGGCTCGGACATCAGCGCCGCCATCAGCCTCTACACCGCGCTCATGCGGCAGGCCGCCGCCAAGCCCGACGGCTGGCTGATGGACGACGTGACGCGCTTTCCGGCCATCGCTTCGGCGCTGGCGGATGTGCAGAAGCTGCGCATCCAGTCGCTGCTTGCCCTCCCCTTGATGGAGAAGGAGCAGCCGGTCGGGCTGATCCTGGTCGAGCAGTGCGAGAGCCGGCGCGCCTGGACGCCCGGCGACATGATCCTCCTGCAGGCGACAGCGACACAGGTCGTGGTGGCCGTCAACAACACCAAGCTGCGCCAGCTCGTGCGCACGATCGCCGGGACAGACCAGACGACCGGATTGCTGCCGCGCAGTGCCTATCTGGATTGTCTGCTTTCCGAGGCCTCGCGCGCCAAGGAGCAAACGAAGCCGCTCTGCCTTTGCCTGCTAGAGCCGGAAAACGTCGCGGGGCTGGTTAAAACCCTCGGTGATGCGGGCGTGCAGAAATACCTTCAGCAGGTCGCCAAGATCCTGCAGGCGAACCTGCGGCAGAACGATATTTCCTTCCGTTACAGTCCTTGCGCGATTGCCGTGATCTTTCCGGACACGGCGCTGCCCCAGGGCGGCCTGGCCGTTGAGAAATTGCGGCGGCTGATCACCCAAGTAAAAACGGACGGGACTTCCGGCCCGAACCTCTGTTGCGCAGTGTGCGATGTTCCGCTTGGCTTGCGCTTCGACGCCGTAGATGGCGTGACGGAAGTCATCAACCGAATCGAGGCGGTGATGCAGCAGGCGCGGCAAGAGGGCGCGAAGCGCGTTCTGCTTTCGAGCTTTGAAGGCTGACCCCGATGCAGGTCATCGGGGCATGCGCCCAACTTCCTCAGCGCTCAGGATTAGCCTTCCATCCAATCCCATCTTCCTTCACAATATCTGGGGGCAACGGATGACAGAGATCCGCAAAGTTGGCGTGGTGGGCTGCGGTCTGATGGGTTCCGGGATCGCGCAAGTCGCGGGGATGGCGGGTTACGAAACGGTGGTTCGAGAGGTGTCGCGGGAATTGCTCGATCGTGGCTGGGCGGCGATCGAACGCTCGCTCGGGAAATTTCTGGAGAAAGGTGAAATCACTTCGGCCCAGAGGACGGAGACGCTTGCCCGCCTCAAACCGACGCTGGCACCGGCGGACCTGGCCGATTGCGATCTGGTGATCGAGGCCATCGTCGAAAACCTTGAGCAGAAGAAGGAACTGTTCGCGGAACTCGACAAGATTGTGAAGTCCGGGGCCATCCTCGCCAGCAACACCTCTTCGCTCTCCATTGCCGAACTCGCCGCCGCGACCCGGCGCGCCCCGAGATTCTTGGGCCTCCACTTCTTTAATCCCGTGCCGCTGATGAAGCTGGTCGAAATCGTCAAAACTGTGGCGACGGAGCCTGAGGTCGTTCAGTTGGGGCTGGACTTTGCTCGCCGATTGGGCAAGACACCCATCCTGACGCGGGACCGCGCCGGCTTCATTGTCAACCGCCTCCTCGTTCCTTACTTGCTTGACGCGGTGCGCGCGCTGGAAGAGGGTTTCGGGACGATCGAGGACATCGATCAGGGGATGAAACTCGGCTGCAATCATCCCATGGGCCCGCTGACGCTGCTCGATTTCGTGGGAATCGACACGACCTTGGCGATTGCGGAGAGTCTTTTCAACGAATACAGAGAGAAGCGCTTCGCGCCGCCGCCGCTACTCCGACGCATGGTGATGGCGGGAATGTTTGGGAGGAAGTCGGGGAAGGGATTCTACGACTATTCCGACCCCAGGAATCCCAAGGTCAACACCCTCCTCCAGTCCGCGGCCTGAGTCTGCGCGGTCGCGCCGGCCGGAGGGCGAGTCCGTGAAATGGGGGCTTCCCATGTCCTATACGACGCTGCTCACTGAAACCCGCGATGCCATCAGCACCGTGACCGTCAACCGTCCGGAGAGGCTGAATGCCCTCAACCGTCAGGTCATGCAGGAACTGGACGAGTGTTTTCGCGGCCTTCAGACGGACGACGGGGTGCGAGTCGTGATTCTGACCGGCGCCGGAGAGAAGGCGTTTGTCGCCGGAGCCGACATCAACGAGCTTGCCGCGCTGACGCCGCTGGAGGGCCAGGAATTCTCCCGCTATGGTCAGGGAGTGTTGGACCGGATCGAAAATCTCGGCAAGCCGGTTATCGCAGCGGTGAACGGCTTCGCGCTCGGCGGCGGCTGCGAGCTGGCCATGGCTTGCACGTTGCGCGTGGCCTCGGAAAGCGCGCGCTTTGCCCAGCCCGAGGTGAAGCTGGGGATCATTCCGGGCTACGCGGGGACGCAGCGGCTGGCGCGGTTGGTAGGGAAGGGCAGAGCCCTGGAGCTGATCCTGACGGGCGAGGCGGTCACAGCGCAGGAGGCGTATCGCCTCGGCTTGGTCAATCAAGTCGTGCCGCCGGCGGAACTGATGAATGCCGCTCGGGCGTTGGCGCGGAAGATTCTGGCCAATGCTCCGCTGGCCATCAAATTCGCTCTCGAAGCCGTCCACCACGGTCTCGAGATGACCCAGGAAGAAGGGCAGTTTCTTGAGGCGACGTTGTTCGGCCTCTGCTGCACGACCGAGGACATGAAGGAAGGCACCAGGGCGTTCCTGGAAAAGCGCCCCGCCAAATTCGTGGGAAGATGACGTGGGGGAATCGTATCTGATGACCCGCCGCACTGCCCTTGCTCTTCACTTGGCACTCGTCACTCGTCACTGACTATGGCTTCACGCCGCAAAGCTCGGGAACTTGCGCTGCAAATGCTCTTCCAGTGGGAAATGGGTGGCCACTCGCCGCAGCACGTGGTCTCGACGTTTCTGCGCAATCAGAAGATTGATGAAGAGGTCGAGCGCTTCGCGCAGGCGCTATTTGAGGGAACCGTGGCGGAAGTTGAGACTCTCGACCACCTGATGCGGGAGCATTCGGAACACTGGCGGCTCGAACGGATGGCGGCGGTGGATCGCAACCTGCTCCGCGTGGCGCTCTACGAGCTGCGGCATTATCCCGAGACGCCGCCTGCCGTGGTCATCAACGAAGCCCTGGAAATCGCCCGCCGCTTCTCCGACAAGGATTCTGTGGAATTCGTCAACGGCGTGCTTGACGCCATCCGCCGGAACCTGCCCGTCACGAATCCGGCGCCGTAGCCGGGTCGCACCCCGCCTGCTCGGAAAACTCCCGCGCGAAAGCAATGCGTTTTTCGAGTGATGGATGACTGTGGAAGATGAACTCGATCCAGGCGGGCGGCTGCGTTTCCGCCAGGTTGAGGTCAGCGAGTTTCTCCATGCTGGAGATGAAGGTCGTTCGGTCGCGGATGGAGCGAAGCGCGTAGGCGTCGGCTTGGCGCTCCATGCGGCGCGAGAAGCCGTTCACGGCCGGCAGGAGGAGGAGCGAGAGCGCGGTCCCGACCAGAAGCAGCAAGGGAAGGTTGGCGAAGTCGGCGAGGCCGCGAAAGCCGCAAGCGCTGCTGAAGCGGGCGAGGATCCTGTCGACGACAAAGAAGCCGAAATACGTCGCGACGGCTTGCACGGCCAGATTCATCGCCATGTGGTGATGAACGTGGTGGCCGAGCTCGTGGGCAAGCACCGCCTCCACCTCGTCATCGCTGAAGCGGTCGAGCAGCGTGTCAGCGAGGATGATCCTTCGGGTGTTTCCGAGCCCCACGAGGGCCGCGTTGGCCTTCTTGCTCTTCTCGCTCAACTTCCATTCGAAGACGCCTCGGACGCGCGTTCCGGCGCGTCTCGAAAGCTCCAGAAGGCGCTCGGTCAGCGCCGGGTTGGCGAGCGGCTTGAATTTGAAAAAGATCGGGAAGATGAGCACGGGCGCCAGGTTAGCCAGAAGCACAAAGAAGGCCACGAACAGCGTGGCTGAGATAATCCACCAGTGCTCGGGCCAGCGTCTCATCGTGCCATAAAGACACTCGAGCCCGACGGCGGCCAGCAGGCCCCCCACCGCTAATCCTTTGAGCTGGTCTTTCACCCACCCAGCGAGCCGCAGATTGGAGAGGCCGTAGCGGTGCTCGAGCCTAAAGCCACGAATGTAGTCGAGCGGCAGTCCGACGACCTTAGTGATGGCCCCGAAAAAGAGGAGGTAGACGAGCAGGGCAGGAGCGGGATGAAGGGTCAGTCGTTCTGCGGCGGCGCGCATCGAAATGCTCCAGCCGCTCGCCAGCAGAACAACAAGCACGAGCGCGTCGAGAAGAAAAGCCGCAACGCTCAGGATGCGCTGCGCGCGGTGATACTGTTTGACGCGGGGAGAATCTTCCATGGATGTTCGTGCCGGGGCGCGCTAGAAGGCCTGACGGAGAGACCCGCCTCCGGCGCTACCGCTGCTCGCTCGCGAAGGTGCTCATCTCGTCGAGAAGTGATTTGACCTGCTCGCGGGTTGGCGCCTCGGCGTAGAGTCGGAGAATGTTTTCGGTTCCCGAGGCGCGCACGAGCAACCAGGCGGTGTCGCCGAGCAGCAGTTTTGCGCCGTCCATGTCTTCGATGGCGGTGACCTTCAAACCGGCGACCCTCTTGAGCTTGCCCGCTGTCACCCGCCGGACAACGCGGTCCGCGATCTTGCGGTCGATTTCCAGGTCCACGCGCCCATATTCGTGCGGCCCGAATTCCTGGCTCAATTCCTGGACCAACTCTCCCAGGCTCCGGCCCTTGTCCGCCATGACCTCCGCGAGGTAGAGCGAGTTCAGGATGCCATCGCGTTCGGGAAGGTGCCCCTTGATTCCGATGCCGCCGCTTTCCTCGCCTCCGATCAGGACATCCCGCGCGAGCATCAGGTCGCAAACGTATTTGAACCCGATGGGCGTCACGTGCAGGCGCAGTTCATGCTTGCGGGCGAGTTTGTCAACCATCTGCGTCGTGGAGAATGTCTTCACGACTTCGCCGCGCATCCCGAGGTCTTCGACGAGGTGCCGCAGCAAAATGGAAAAGATTTTGTGCGAGTCCACGAAACTGCCATCGCGGTCAATCGCGCCCACGCGGTCGGCGTCACCGTCGGTGGCGAGGCCCGCGTCGTAACCGCTCTCGAGGACGCTCGCGCGCAGCTCAGCAACATGTGGTTCGATGGGCTCCGGGTTAAGCCCGGGGAAAAGCGGGTTAAGCTCCGAGTGGATTTCACGATAGGTTATTCGCGCCTCATCAAAAAGCCGGGCCAGACAACCGCGGGCCGAGCCATACATCGGGTCGACCACGAAACGCAGCCCCGAAGCGCGAATCTGATCGAGTTTCACTAGGGTCTTGAGTTTCGCAAGATAAGGCCCGATCAGGTCGGCTGTTTCGATCGGAGCGTCCTTTGCCCGCCGGGAGCGTGCGCCGGTGCGCGCAAGGCCCTTCAGGTATATCTCGACGCGGCGCATGATGGCGGGCGACGCGGAACCACCGTAGGGCGCCTTGAACTTCATGCCGTTCCACCGGCAGGGATTGTGGCTGGCGGTGATGACAATCGCGCCGGAAGCGCCGCGCGCGACCACGGCGTAGCTGACGGCGGGCGTGGGCGTAGCGCGGTCGGCGAGGGTGACGGGGATACCAGCGGCCGCGACCTCCTCGGCGGCGGCACGCGCAGCCTCCGCGGAGAGAAACCGCGTATCGTATCCCACGACCAGCCCACTCGCTGGCGAGCTCTCCTTCCGCACGTAGGCCGCGATTGCGGCGGCAACGCGACGCACGTTGGCGAAATTGAAGTCTTCGCCGATGAGGCCTCGCCAGCCGTCCGTCCCGAATTTGATGGTCTCTTTCATCCCTGTTCCGGTTCGGTGCGTCGAGCGCGTTCCCGCCCAAGCTACAGGAGTTCGACCAACCCGCGCTTCTCGAGTTCTTGCACGACCTTGCCGACGTCCTGGGAGCGCTCGCGCGCGGCGACCAGCAGCGCGTCGTCGGTTTCGACGATCACCAGGTCGCGCACACCCACGGCCGCGACAAACTTGCGGGGAGAAACGACGATATTCCCACGCGCGTCCAGGCTCAGGCTGCCCCGCGGCCGGACATTCCCCTCCGCGTCTTTTGCCTGTAGATCGTAGACGACATCCCAACTCCCCACATCGCTCCAGCCGATGTCCGCCGCGACGACGAAAACCTCCGGAGCTTTTTCCATGACCGCATAGTCGATGGAGATCTTCTCGAGACGGGGAAAAATCCGGCGCAACGTCCGGGTGGCTCGCACGCCTCCGGCCCGTCGAATCCGCTCGAGATCGCGGGCCATCTCCGGCTTCGAGTGGGCCAGGTGGCGCAGGAGGGTTGAGGCCCGCCAGATAAACATTCCCCCGTTCCATAGATAGTTCCCCGAGGCAAAATAGCGCCGCGCGGTGGCGAGCGGCGGCTTTTCGGTGAATCGCTGTACCCGGTAGATTTCCTGTCCCGCCACCCGAGCCACGCGCTGGCCCTTGCGGACATACCCGTAACCAGTATCGGGACGGGTCGGTTTGAGGCCGATGGTCACCGAGCGGCCCTCGACCGCAGCCCACCGGCAGGCGGCGCGCAGCACACGGCGGAAAGCTCCTGCTTTGCGAATGACGTGATCGGAGGTCAGGACGACCATCAGCCCTTGCGGATCATGCCGCAGGATCTCGTGCGCGGCCAGTCCGATCGTCGGTGCGGTATTCCGCCCGACCGGCTCAGCCACAATGTGGCTCTTCGGTAGCTGAGGGAGGCAGCGAACGACTTGGCCTCGTAAGACTTCGTTCGTGAAGACGTGGATTCTCTCCGCAGGAATAACCGGCAGGATGCGCGCCACGGTTTCTTCCAGCAGCGTGCGTTTTCCCAGCAAGTGCAGTAGTTGCTTGGGGCGCCGCCGCCGGCTGAGCGGCCAGAAACGCGTGCCGCTGCCACCCGCCAGGATGACGGCGTAGGCGTGCGCGAAGTCAGAGTTCCGTCGCATGGGCTATGCTTCGAAAACGATCTTGCTCACGTGGGAGGCCGGCACGCCACGCTTGGCCAGCGGGCGCCGAAAATCCTTTTCAATATCCGGCACGTAGAACTTTAGCAAGCGCGTTTGCCCCCTCGGGACGAGGCGATACTGGCCAGTGGCCGGGGGAACCAGCCACGTGTCTCCGGTACGAAAGCCAAGCCAGCCTTCGCGCGTCTCGATGAGGCCCTCGCCCCCAATGATGGAGAGGACTTCGACTTGCTGGGGTGAGCCCTCGAACACGCCACGCCTGCCCAGCGTCAACTTTTCGAGCGCAAAATGACGGCAGGCGAGCACGAGTCTTCGCAGTCCGTAAGGCTCACGCAGTTCCACGCGTGGAAGGTCCCGATGAGCCGGCGCAGCCAGCTTCGCCACCGCCAACCCCTTATCGAGGTGAAGTGGGCGCGGTCTGCCGTCCAGGCCGGGGCGGCCGAAATCGTCCAGACGATAGGTCAGATCGGAGTTCTGCTCAACCTCGAAGAGCACCAGCCCCGGCCCGAGCGCGTGCACGGTTCCCGCCGGCACATAGATTGCCTCACCGGGCTTGGGCCGAAGCCGGTGAAGGCAATCGCGCGACGCTCCCTTCTCGAAGGCGGCCCGGAGTTCTTCCCGGGTGACTCCCTTCTTTACTCCCAGCAGAATCTTGCCGTTGCGCTCTGCTCCCACGATATACCACATTTCGCACTTGCCGGGGCTGCCGGGATCGTAGCGGCGGGCCTGCTCATCGTCGGGGTGGACTTGCACGGAGAGCCAGTCGCTCGTGTAGATGTATTTGGCGAGGATGGGAAACCGGGGAGACTTCCAATTCCTGCCGTTGAGTGCTGGCCCGTATTTCTCGGAAGCCTCCGCGAGTGTCATGCCCGCGAGCGGGCCATTCTTAAATTGCGACGTGTCGTCAGTGATCCAGACTTCCCCGATCAGTGGGGTTTCAGTCGCGCGGGCGGATGTTCCGTGAAGATTTGCGGATACAAGGGAATCCTGGGGGCGCGTGAAGAGCGGGCGCAAGTCGGCGCGCCCCCAGATTTTTGGTTTAAAGACCGGCGAAAGCTGAAACGGGCTGTCCAGTGTGGGCATAGCCGTTCAGAGCTTGGCAAAGAACTCTTTCAGCCGTCGCAGGCCCTCGTCGATCTGCTCCATGGACGTGGCGTAGGAGATGCGCACGTGCGGCTCGGTGCCGAACGCCGGACCAGGCACAAGGGCAACATTGGCTTCATCCAAGAGCTTCTCGGCAAGCTTGGTGGCGTCGCTCACGCCATTCTTCTTGAGATAGGCGCCAACATTCGGATAGACGTAGAACGCGCCTTGCGGCTTCCCGCAGCAGACGCCGGGAATTTCCCGCAGGCCCGCCACGATGCGGTCGCGACGGCGGTGATATTCGGCGAGCATCACTCCCACCGAGTCCTGAGGGGCGCGCAGCGCTTCGACCGCGCCCTTTTGAGCGAAGGAAGTGGGGTTCGAGGTCGAGTGGCTCTGCAGCTTGAGCATGTTTCCGAGCAGCTTCGGCAAACCCAGGGCGTAACCGACGCGCCAGCCGGTCATGGCGTAGGTTTTCGAAAGCGAGCCCACGATGAGCAGGTTCTCGCGGTCCTTGGTGCTGCCGAGCGAATACGGCTTGCGGCCGTCATAGAGGAAGTGGCAGTAGCACTCGTCGGACATCAGAATGACGTTGTGCTTCACGGCCAGCGCCAGAAGTTTTTCCATCTCCTCGGGCGCAATCACCCCGCCCGAAGGGTTGTTGGGAGAATTCACGATGATCATTCTTGTCTTGGGCGTGATCATCTTCTCCACCGCCTCGGTGCGGACGGCGAAGTTCTCGCTCTCGCTGGTCTCGAGCAGCACCACCTTGCCACCGGCGTAGTTGACGATATCCATGAACGAGACCCAATAGGGGACGGGGAGAATCACCTCGTCGCCATGGTTGATGGTGGCGACGATGGCTTCGAAGATTGCCTGCTTGCCGCCCACCGTGACCAGGCATTCTTCCGCCGTGTAGTTGGAGCCAAAGTCGTGGGCGTGGCGCTCGACGATGGCGGCCTT
>JAIQGH010000019.1 GCA_020072655.1 Terriglobia bacterium
AGGCGGGAAGCACCTGCCGCACCTTTGGCATGGTCCCATCAAAACCTCCAGTCGCAAGTACATGTCCTGCGGAACGTTCGTAGCGGTTTCAAATTGTTGGCTGAGGCGTACCGCTTTCTCGGGGCAGACTTCTTCGCACTTGCCACAATACGTGCACCTGCGCCAGTAGAACTCGAGCACTCTCGTGTGCTGTTCCGTGTCAGACACCACAATCACACCGGCCGGGCAGACGTTCGCGCATCCCCCGCATCCGAAGCACAGATCGGCGTCGACAGTGATCTTCCCGCGAAATCCAGGTTTTGGCTCCTGGGGCTTAAACGGGTATCCAAGAGTCACGCGCCCTGCTTTCAGGCAAATCAGCGCTTCTCGCAGCTTGCTCAGGAACACCGCAGCCTCCTATTTTCCAATCACCGCAAACGCCAGGGCGGCGAGCGACGAAAAGGCCACACGGAGGAAATAACCCATGGCCTGATCGATGCGCAGCCGCGGATTCACGACATCAATAACAGCCACCAGCACAAGGACCACAAGGACCTTCACGCTCGTCATAAGCAGATCGAGTTGATGAATTCCAAGGCGAGGCCAAGGAAAGAAGACTTCAACCAGCAGAAAAGCCAGGACAAGCTGCTTCGTCCACATGGCCCACCGGAAAAGCGCGAGTCTCGGACCGCTCTGTTCCACCAGCGGGCCTCCCATGATTTCCTGGTCAGCCTCGGCGATGTCGAATGGCAATTTTCCTGCCAGCGCCTGCAGGGCGAGGAAGAATGCCACGCCCCCTATCGCCATGCTGATGCTCGGTCCATTCTGCACCTGCCAGTTAACAATGCCGCCTAGTGCCAAGGTCCTTGCCTTGAACGCACCGACAACGAGGGCAATGGCCAGGATGGGTTCGACAGACAAAAGCATCATCATTTCGCGCGAGCTCCCTATCGAGGCATAAGGGCTGGCGCTGGCAAACCCCACCAACATGACCAGGATACCGCTCATCGCTGCCACATAGAGCACCACGATCATATCGCCCGCGAAGGCAAGCGGTGCGGCAGTTCCCATGGGGATCAGCGCAGCGAGGAGCAGTACCGACCCCAGCGTGAAAGCCGGCAGGCTCGCATAGACAACTCCGCCCGCGCTTCGCAGATCCTCCTTGCCCAAGAGCTTGAAGAGGTCCCAATAGGGTTGTGTGATTGGGGGCCCGATTCGAGAGTGGATCGCGGCTCGGAGCTTGCGCATGATGCCTTCGCAAAGCGGCGACAGGACCAGAGCGAGCGCCGCGTTCAGCAAGCAGAGCAGAAAACTCCTCATGAGCCAAGCCGTCATCGCGTCCCTCCGCCGCGAGCCTTCCTTCTGGAGATCTCCAGAAGCTCAGCGTGGGAATAGACCCTGACTTCGTTTGTCCTTCTATCAACCGTCTCGAGGCGCTCCGTGCACGAGAAGCAGGGATCCAGGCTTCCCAACGTGATCGGCACGTCTGCTATCGTTCCATTGGAGACCATGGCCGGCAAGGCCTGGAGGTTCGGATAGGTCGGAGCACGCACTCTCCACCGATACGGCCGGTTATCGCCGCCCGTCAGCACGTAGTGGACTGCCTCACCCCTCGGCGCCTCCACCACCGACACTCCAACTCTCCCGGGCGGTATTTCCTCCTTGATCTCTGCGCAAATCGGACCGTCAGGGACTGACGAGAGAGCCTCGCGCACAAGCCGAATCGATTCCAGCAACTCGCCGACGCGCACGAGCACGCGCGCCCAGGTATCACCCGCCTCTTGCGTGGCTATCTGAGGGGGCACTTCGTCATACGCCGCATAAGGGTGATCGATCCGCGCATCGATTGCCACCCCCGAAGCTCGGGCAGGGGGGCCCACAGCACAGATTTTCTTCGCCCATTCGTTCGTCAATGCGCCGACTCCCTTGGTCCTGGCATGCAACGTGGTGTCTCCAACGATAGCGTTGCGAACAGCTATGGTCTCCTTTTCCACCTCGGCAAGAGTCTCGAGGAGCTTTGGCTTTGTCTGATTGGGGAGATCGCGCCTAAGCCCACCGACAGTATTCATTCCGTATGTCTTGCGGTTCCCGGAGATCTCTTCACAAAGCCACATTACCGGCTCACGAATCCGCCAAGTCTGCATGAGCACCGTTTCGAAACCGATGATGTGCCCGGCAATGCCCAACCAGAGCAGGTGGGAATGGATGCGTTCCAGTTCCAGCATGATCGTTCGGATGTACCGGGCCCTGCGCGGCGCCTCGATGCCTGCAGCCTTCTCCACGGCCTGGCAATAGCATGTGGAATGAATGAACCCGCAAATCCCACAAATTCTCTCGGCCAAATACGGGATCTCGTTGTAAGTCAAAACGCTGTCCCCGAGCTTTTCAATTCCCCGGTGGTTGTAAAAGATGCGGGTATCGCATCCCACGATCGTCTCGCCTTCGACGAACAAGCGCCAGTAGGCGGGTTCCTCCAGAACAGGGAAGAAAGGGCCCATCGGAACCACACTCGCGCCCGCGGGGGGTTCGCGCAATTGCGGTCGTACATTCTCGACACTCGGTGGCTGGAAGTTATAAGGAAAATCTCTTCGTAGTGGATAGGTGCCCTCAGGCCAGTCGTCCGCCAAGAGCAACCGGCGTGGATCCGGATGGCCTTCGGGATGGATTCCAATGGCATCTCGGAATTCCCGCTCTGCCCAGTTTGCCCCCGGGATAATCTCGGTGATCGATTCAATCCGCAGGTCTTTTTCGGGAACGGGAGATTCGAGCAAAACATAGAGATGCTCATGGTCCAGTGAAAACAGATGCAAGATGGCGAAGTCGCCTGTGACGGGTCTTCTGTCAGTCCCCACCGAAATCATGAAGCGCGCTTGCAGTTCGTTGACCAGTCCCTCCACGACGGCCCGCAGGGCCGCCTTCTCAATCGCAAATTGGAGGGTATCGGCGTGAGGTTCGGTCGCTGATAGGAGAGCACCGTCGCTGCGCGCGGCAACGACTTGCTTAACCCGCGTAACGGTCGCCTGATCTATGGTACTCATGCCCATCTCCTCAGCCTTTGACCCACAGCAGGATTCCAGTCACCACAATGGCCCCAACTACTATCCACAAAAGATAGATTTGCGGGATTCCAACGTGCGTTCTGCTCACGCGGTCTGCGGCCGCGTCCATAGCTCTGACAGCTGGCACATAAAGCCATTGGTCAAAATCGAGCGCCCGGCGAAGCGGCGCTGGGAATCTCGGAACGTGCACTTTTCCGCTGGGGTAGATTCCCTGGAACGCGTGTTTGAAGGGCAGGTAGAAGCTGCTGGCGGGGTAACGAACCGTGGCCGGAGCGTGTTCTTCTCCGCAGTACCAGACAGGCACTGACCTCACTTGCGCTCCGCCCGCGCGCTGAATTGCGTAGGAGAGCAACGCCAGAATAGCCAAGGCCGCCAGCATGGCGAGGGGCGACCAGAACGCCACCGGTGATCCGTCGATCAGGAAGAGGCCACCCCATATTCGACTCGCATCCACGCCCGCTGCCGTTATGCCAGTGACATCCGCGACGGCATGCCCGACGAACCGCAGCATGAGCTGTGGAAAGATGCCCAACAATACGCACAGAGCGGCCAGCACGACTTGGGGCACGATCATTGATATTGGCACTTCCCGCGTTCTGATGTCCGGGTCGGCCTTGCCAAGAAAGACTGATCCGAGCACCGTCAAGAATGACGCAAGCGTGGCGAGTGAAATGAACAGTGCTATGAGACCCAGCACCAGGAACAACGGGAATCGCATTCCTGCCAATACGCACCCGGCGATGATCAGCCACTTGCTAGCGAAGCCGTTGAAGGGTGGCACGCCGGCAATGCTCAATGAGGCGATGGTCGTCGTGCCGGTAGTGTACGGCATGAAACCAGCCAGGCCACCCAGCTTGTCCATGTCGCGCTGGCCGGTCCGGTAAAGCACCGAGCCTGCTCCGAGGAACAAGCACGACTTGAAGCAGGCGTGGTTCACAGCATGGAGAATCGCACCCGCGAGAGCAATCGAGGCTAGCGCCGGGTACATCGGTAGACAGTAGGCGCCCACACCCAGCCCGAGGCAGATGTAACCGATTTGACCGATTGTGGAGAAGGCCATAAGACGTTTGGTGTCGGTCTGCCGCAGGGCCGTTAGATTTCCTACGAAAAGCGATCCTGTACCTGCGAGTGCCAGAATAATTCCCCACATCCTGAGCGACGGCGACACAACCAGAAAAGAGCAAAAAAGGCGGACCAGCCCATATATTCCAAGTTTGACCAGCGCACCGGAGAGCGTGGCGCTCATACCTGAAGGGGCAACGGGATGTGCATCGGGAAGCCAATCGCCCATGGGCAGGATTCCGGCTTTGGTAGCAAACCCCAAGAAGAAGAGGAAGATGATGGAGTGAGCCAGGAACGGCCGGGTGTTTAGCAGCGCGGACAGAGTTTGTCGAATCGCATCGAAATGAAACGAGCCGGACGTCCTCCAGAGCAACAGTGCCGCTGCCACCATGCACAGCGTTGCGCCGTGAGTGATGATGAAATACTTCAGGCCCGCCCGCTGGCTCGCCGCGTTCTCGCTCTCGAACGTCACCAGGAAGTATGACGTCAGTGTCATGGACTCCCAGAAGATGAGGAAAAACAGGAAATCCGTGCACACCAGAACTCCGGTCATGCTGGCGACGCAGAGGAGAAGGACCGGGAAGAACTTCGCGACCTTGTCGTGGGCATAGTGCTCCATGTACCGGACGGAGTACAGCGTGCTCAGGAGTGCAATCAAGGCGACGATAGCCAGGAAGATGGCGCTCAGTGGATCGACCCGCAGCGTGAGACGGGAGCCCAGTTGGGGCAACTGTAGAATCGTGTGTTCGCCTGACGCTCCCTTGCATCCTCCAACCACCGCGAGCCCGGTGTACACGGACGAGGCGCAAACGAAAGCGAAACTGACCCAACCACACAGCTTCCGCCTGCGCGCAAAGAGCAGGCTCACCAGTGACCCCACGATCAGAACCACGATGCTGGCTTCGACGTAGCGAACCGCATCAACCATTCTATTTCCCCATCAACTGCACCAGGGGCATGCCCACAAGCGGGGCTGCTACACAGCCGATCATCAGGAGGATCAAAGTCGCGTTCATCGCCCGTGGTGGATCGCTAGGGACTTGGACCACTGCCAGGGGCGCCCCCAGAAAGATTTTTTGTCCGATGTAGAGCATCCAACCGAAGGAGATCAGGGTCTCGCAAAGGATGAAAACAAGGATGAGCGGTCCTATGGGACCGGAGAGACGCATGGCGCCCGAGAGGATCATGAACTTGCTCCAGAAGCATGCCAGCGGGGGAACTCCGGTGACACTCAGGAGCCCGATGAAAAATGCCGTAGCCGTGAGGGGCATGCTTCTCCCCAGGCCACGCAGCTCCGATATGGTGCGAGTCCCGGTGACATAAGCTATGGTGCCCGCGCAAAAGAATAGGGTCGCCTTGCTGTAACCGTGGCAGATAATGTGCAAGACACCGCCCTGGAAACCTAGGGTTGACCCAAGACCTCCGACCGCGACGCCGAGCAGCACGTAGCCGAGATGAGCGATAGTCGAGTAGGCAAGCAACCGCTTCAGGTCATCCTGAACGAAATAAAAGGAGAGGGCGACGAAAATCGTGAGTAGCGCCATGCCCGCCATGAGAAGTGACATCCCTGGGGGAATCGCCCATCCGCTACTCACCGTCCTGGCCATCAGGTAGACGCCCGCTTTGACCATCGCCGCTGCGTGGAGGTAAGCACTGATAGGAGTCGGAGCTTCCATGGCATCAGGCAGCCACGTTTGAAGGGGGACCTGGGCCGCCTTCGCCCACGCTGCAAGCATGAGAAAGAGCAAAACCCATGATCTCAAACCATCGGGCAGCGTACCCAGAGCTGAAAAATCAAATGAGTTTGTACGAACGAAGAGAATAAGAATTGCCAGTAGAAAGAAGGCGCTGCCGACGTGGGTCATCAATATGGCTTTGAATCCGGCCCGCAAGCTTCGCTCGTTCTGGTGAAAAGAGATCAGCGCCCATGAACACAAAGTCGTCAGTTCCCAGAAGACGAAGAACTGCAGAAAATTAGGCGCAATTGCCACCCCCACCATGCTGCTGATGAACAAGAGCAGCCAGAAATAGTACCGGCCGTAATGCTCACTTCCCACTGGGTGCTCTCGGTTCTTCTCGGTAAGGTATGAGGTCGAATAGAGGACGGTGAGGAGTCCGATGGGCACCACGACGAGCAACATCAAAGAAGCCAAGGGGTCGATAAAAATCCCCAAAACGGGTCTATCGACGATGCCGTGCAACCATGGAAGAGCCCCCCCCATTTTAGTGTATGAGGCGCCATAGGTGGACCATGTGAGCCACACCGCCAAGCCTGTGACAATTGCGGCAATAACTGCAGCAGCGGGGCGAGCCCCTCTTTTCAGAGCTACGCACAAAAGGGCTCCTGCCGCGGGCAGGATCAGGATTAGAACGGCAACTGAGGCGATCAAGCCAGCACCTTGCCTCTCAATCGGTCGGTAAACGCGACGTTAGCAGTCATCCGCAGCATCTTGAGAACACTGTCCAACACCTCGGCGAGGCGCGCGACGCTCGCATAGACCTCCTCGCTCATAGGTTCCAAGAAAACCGTGTGGCGTGGCTGAATTGCGATCAGAAATGTATGGGCATTGGTCTCCCACGCGAGGTAGTCCATCAGCAGGCGTATTGGCACGCGGTGCGTGCTCGGCCAGTAACCAGCTATTTGATCCTTATTCAAAAGGGCGATGGAGCCAGGTGCAGAATCCAGATCAACTGAATCAATCAGCACCACGGTGTCGGGCCGCTGATTCACGACCAGGCACAAGTAGTCTTCTGGAACATCCTGGGCGTCGATGACGCGCACACCAGGTGCATCGCTGATCCTTCGGGCTACGACGCTTCCCGCGGCGTCGTCGCCACGGCATGGATTGCCAATGCCCATGATTACCACGTTGCCCTGAATCCGACTCGCAAGTTGTTCTTGTAGATCCATGTTGCGGGCTCACAGGGAAACGGAAATTACTCCTAGGCCTCTTCCCGTACAAGCATCCCTTCCTGTTCCCGAACAGCTTGCTGCTTTTGAATCGAAAGAGAACCGGCACGGAAATGAGTGAATAAGCATCTCTCTACTCGACCAACTCCCGGATCTGCTTATAGTTGAAAACCGGTCCGTCACGGCACACGTAGCGATGGCCAATGGCGCAGTGGTTGCACTTGCCGATGCCGCACTGCATCATACGTTCCAATGTGGAGATGACGGCCTCGTCTTTGAATCCCCGCACGAAGAGGTCCTGGACGACAAACTTGATCATGATTGGTGGGCCACAAACATACGCAAGCGTGGAGTCCGGGCGAAGGGCGGTCTTTTCGAACAAGACCGGCACCATCCCCACATTTCCGGTCCAACCAGGCTCAGCCCTGTCCACCGTAACGTGGAATTCCACATCTGAGCGCTTTGCCCACGCCTTCAGTTCGTCCTTGTAGACCAAGTCCGTCGGCGTCCGGGCGCCGTAAAGGATGGTCACTTTACCGAAGTGGTCGCGCTCATAGAGGACATTCCAAATGAAGCTACGCAGCGGCGGCAGTCCAATGCCGCCGCCCACAAAGAGCAGGTCTTTGCCGCGTGCTCCTTCCACGTCGAATCCGTTGCCGAAAGGGCCGCGTATGCCCACCTCGTCGCCATTTCCAAGCTCGTGCAGCGCATCGGTCAACTGTCCGGTGCGTCTGACAGTAGCCTGCAATGTGTCTGGCCGCGTCGGGCTCGAGGCGATGCAAAAGGGAGCTTCTCCGTAACCGAACACGGACACTTCCAGGAATTGTCCAGGAAGGAATCGGAAGTCCTTTGAGTCGCGCAAGGACAATGTAAACGTCTTGGTGTCGGGCGTGTCATCCCACACCTCAACGATGCGTGCAACGTGTGGGAGGAAGACATCATTCATGCCATTTTCCCTTCCTGATTGCGGCTACAACTGCCGGCATGTCCGCGGTGCCGAGACACACCTTGATACATCGCCCGCAGCCAACACATCCAACCGTGCCGTCGCGCATGTAGTACTGTGCGCTTACCTTGTGGAAGAAACGACGCTTTATCCTGTCCTTTCGCTGCTCGTGCGGGTTATGGCCCGAGGCTTCAAGGGTGAAGGCCGTGTATTGGCAGGAATCCCAGATACGGTAGCGAATCCAGTTTCCGTCCCGCGCGCGATCCCTTACGCTAAAGCAGTAACAGGTGGGGCAAATCAGGCTGCATCCGCCGCATTCCAGGCACCAGTCGCTTATCTTCTCCCATAGCGCATCTTGCACACGCCCGGTCGAAATGCGCCTCATGGCCGAGGCAAAATGGCAGGTCTCTTGCCCGAAACGGTTTCTCGCCGCTGTCTCAAGCCTTTTTCGCAGAGAGACTTCACCTTCTGTAGCTGTACGGAAGAGGTTTGCCGCATTCGACACTGCAGCCTCACCCTTTTCACTCCCGACCTCCGCAAGGTACTTCCCACCCAGATCGGTCAATTGAATGTCATAATCGCCATTCAAAAAGGGGCCGGAATCAGTACATACACAGAAGCCCAGTGGGCATGGAGTGTTGCAGGTCAGGCTGATGACGGTGAGGCTATACGCACGACGAAGGTACGAACCATCCGCCGGTTCCATTTCCTGCATTCGAGTGAGGAATGCAATTCCTTTGACATCACAGCTACGTACGTTGAAGAGGACGCGGCGGCTATCATCGTAAATCGGCTCAACCTCGTGGCGCTGGCCATTGCGCTTGATCGCAACAATGGGGTCGGTTTGAGGCAGTACGAATTGCTTTGCCGGGTGAAGCGGATTCTCGAAATCCCAGAGCACCTGCGCTGGAGAACTGATCGCTGAGAAGACGACCTCCCCGGAATATCCAGCAACTGGAGCGATGACCTCTGCAGTCTCTAACAGGCGCTCGAGCCATTTTGCTATATCGGGCTTTTCTATAGTGTAAACAATTGGCTGCATATTATGCCCGCTCTGCCTTTACCGCTGTTAGTCTCTCGACGCCCAATACCTTGGCGACATGCTCGCGGAACGCGTAAGGGACAAGAAGCACGCCGGGCGTGAGATCCGTCCTTACCTGAATTGGAACTACAGCAGCTCCACGGAGCGAGGTCAACTTTACCTGCCATCCCGGGCGCATGCCGAGCTCGTCCGCATCCTGCGGGCACATTTCCACGAAGCCATGGGGAAAGAGCTTTCGCTGGGATTGATAGTCTCGACTTAGGGTTGGCGAAAATGAAATGAGCGGGTCGCGACCCCAATCAAAAACACCATCCCATGCAAGTAGATGCGGGCGCTCAGGAGATGTCTGCGCTGTCACCCCAGCGGCATGGAGCACGCGCTTCCCCGTGTCAAAGTCCTCATCCAATGTCCCGCCCCATCCTTCCTCCAGCATCTGTTGTCCGATCCCCGCGTACCGCGGTGCCGCCTGTGCGATCTCGCGGAGGACGTCTGTAGCTGAACTATATGAAGCACTGACCTCAAACCTTGCGCAAAGCTCGGCAAGCACCTGCCATCCCGTTCTTGCTTCCCCGGGCGGATCGGTTATTGCACGAACCCTTTGGACTCTACCTTCCATGCTAGTGAGTGTTCCTTCAGTCTCAGCAAAGCTGGCAATGGGCAGAGCCACGTGGGCGGCCCTCACGGTTGGCGTAACAAAGGCATCCAACACCACAATGTACTCCATTCTTTCCATGGCCGCGAGCGCTTGCTGTCTCATCGGGAGGACTGAGGGGGGATCGTCGGCCAAGACAATCAATCCGCTCACAGATTGCAGTAAGCTTTCTGCATCCAATCCCTGGGCCGATGGCAGTTTCTTGCCCCAAAGGCCTTGCAGACGCTGCTGAGCCCGCCCGTCGTAGAACGGTTGGTAGCCGGGTAGTCGGTCCGGTGCTACTCCCATATCGCAGGCCCCTCGCACGTTGCTCCGCCCCAGAAGCATCAAGAGCCCGGATCCCGGTCTGCCCAGATGTCCGGTGATGGCAGCCAGCGTGACAAAGGCAGCGGCATCTTTTCGAAGCTGATCGCCCTGCGCACTGGTAGGTGGAATCAAGAACGTCGCCCGCTCCGCACGCGCAATCCACTCTGCCGCCCGGTGCATTTCTTTAGTTGCCTTGACAGCCGTCAAGTCCCGCCGCAGTGCTTCATATCCTTCACAATGGGCCGTCGCCGATGTTCGGTCCTCCAGGCTGGCATGAAGGACCCCAGCCAGAAGGCCATTGATCACTTCTCCTTCACCACCAGGTACAGTCTGCAGGTAGAGGGATGAGAGGCGTGCCATTTGCGTCCTTGCGTAGCCGATGGCAGCAAGGCGGGCTCCTTTTTCGACCGCTTTCATCACAGAAAAAGCCGCACGCGGGTGTGTCTTGGCCAGGTCACCTTCAATCAGCACGATCGTTTCGCTCAACTCGATGTCATCCAGACTGATCGAACAGCCGTATTCCCCCGTAACTTCCTCAAGACCTGCAAGGAGCGGGCGACAGATGGAATGGTAAGAGAAGTCGACGTCGTTCGTTTCCAGGCCAGCTCGAGCAAGCTTGCCGGCCAGATAGTTCTCCTCATTGGTTGCCCTGGGAGAACCAAGTACTCCCACGGATTTGCCAGCCTCGATCAGACCTTTGATGCGCCCGGTAACGTGGTCGAGTGCCTCGGCCCACGAAACAGGCTCCAGCCTTCCGTTGCGCTTGACCAACGGTTCCCTCAAGCGGGTCCCCCACAAGGGAGCCTCATGGGCGCCCCAGCCCCTGGCGCAGAGCCTTCCCCTTGAGACGGGATGAGTTTCGCTCGGCGCCACACCCACCAGTTCTCCTTTGTTCGCCAGCAGGTAAAACCCGCAGCCGCAGGCACAAAAAGGGCACGTGGTTGGCACGGTTAACATATCAGAAGGAATACTCGTCTTCCGCAAATAGCCATTAGAAGCTGCAGCCTTGTTGCCGCCAGCCGTTTCTCGATAATGTGAGCAAACCGTTTCAGGAGTTCGTAGCCAAGGTCATGGTCTTCTTCGGATTTTGTGCGAAGACATTTTCCGTCGAGGGCGATGGCCCGCGCGAGCTCGACGGCGCGAGCATCAAACCTCCAGCGGTACGGCGGGACAAGCCACGACCAACCTAGAACTTCCCCTTCGCCAAGGGTCAGAATAATGATGGGACCGTGTCCGGGAGCTAGGACCTCGAGCGCTACCTTGCCGTGGCGAATGAGATAAAACTGGTTAGCTTCCTCCCCTTCACGGAGGATGAACTGGCCCGCGTCGAATCGCACGTTGCAGGCGCATCCAACAAGAAGGTCGAGGTGGCGGTCTTCCAAGCCACTTAAGAAGGGGTGCCCAGCTAGAATGCCTTTAAGGGTTTCTGTGGCCATTTTTCTTTGTTGAGGCTTCGAGGAGTCGTTCGGTTTCTAGAATGGTAGCGCAGAAAGGGCACGAGGTTGGGGCAGTTAACATTCTATGTCTCCCCCTGAAAATACGCGTTGGGGGGCTCAGATTGGTTCAGAAGGGAGGCTTCCCCTTTCATTCGTAATGCGACCGAGCACCATGGTAGGGCCCTTCGGCGCTTCAGTTGACTCTTGTATCAAGCAGCATCCTTTCTTTCCATCACTCCCCACCCATAGAACTTGTCGAACCAATTGTGAAAATCCACCATGAGCGTCTCGTATCTTTCCTTGATGTGACTGTAAAGCTTCGCGGTGTGGATCAGGAGGGCGCACTGCTCGCCCACCATTTTCATGAGACAGATCTCGTCCTCTGAAAACTCATATGGCTTGTTAGTGAAGACGCGGAGGAAGCCGATAGAGCGCCCGTGTACGAGGAGGGGCACGCTTAGCAGGGATGCGATACCCTCGCGCCTAGCCTCTTCCGGGTACTGCAAATACTGCGTGGCGTCGTACACGGCAACACTTCTGCCTTCGAGCATTTCCGCCTTCGCCTTGCTAGCGTCGACGGGTCCTTTGTCTAGGTATCCTTGACTCAATCCATAAGAAGCCCATAGTTCCAGCCTTCCCGTATCCGGATCCAGCAGTCGGATCACACATCCTTTTGCCCGCAGATCTTCTGTAATCACTTTAACGATGTCCTCCAGCACGTCCTTGATGTCGAGAGATAAAGGAACAGTCTCTGAGACATGGTGAAGGATCTTCTGGAACATCGAGTGGAGGATGACGCTCGTGCAAAGAGCCGCGATGGTCTGAATCACTGCCAAGTCATCGCTAGAGAAAACCCTTTCTTCGGCGGTCGTAATATGCATCGATCCGATTACTTGACCTCGGGTCTTCAGTGGTACCAGGAGCAGCGACCCGATGCCCTCTTCCTGATAAATGGGGAAACGGTAGACTCGCGGATCGGACCGGCAATGAGTAACCAACACTGTATTTCCGTGGAGCGCCTCGCCCACCATCCCCTCCACTTCCAACGGGCGACAAATGGCGAACTTCTCGCTCAGGTCGAAAAGAGCAATGTTCTCCAACTGCCTCTGGTTTCGGCTGAGCAGGAAAAATTGGCACCCTTTTACGTGTAGGTTTTCGACGATCGATTTAGATACGGACCGTAGCATCTCGGCCGTTTCAAGCGGCGAGTTCAGAGCATCCCCGATGGTCTGAAAGACCCTAAGACAGTCAATGCCTGGCATGGTGAAATAACTCCTCTACAGGGAGATAATAAACAGCAATTCCAGTCCGGCAGTTCGCGGAGCTCCAGACCCAGGACACCAAAGACCGGGAGAAGCAAGTGCTGGCAGTGGCCTGCAAAACCATGCATGCAGCAGCCCGGAACCTATATGTGCGCCATGGTCGAGGGCCTGTTTCCCCTTCGTTCGCGCACAATGCGGCCCACGCGCTTGAGCATCTCCAGGAACGCTTTCGCCAAGGCCGGGACAGGATAGGGGCGGGGACAGATCCCCTCGCGAAGTGCTGTCCGCTTGAGGCGCGGAGTCCATGTGGGCGGACACAGGGCAAACGTTGCCGCAAGTCCCGCCTTGCAGGCAGGAGAAGGTCTTCTCGCCGCCCGATGTAGCAACCACCTCGGCGGCGAGGTCTCCCCTCGATTCCTTTTCGTGTTTCACCCTCTGGAAAAAGGTGGGACGCGCCATCCCTTCGCCTCCCCTTTTCGTGGCTCTCCGCCAGGAGTGGGGCGCCAAAGCCTGTCGCTCTGGTGGCGGGCCGCAGACCTGCTTACGGTCGGACTTATTGGCCCAGGGACTGACACACTTCTTCGCTCTGGACTGAGAGCAAGACGCGGGCCATTGGATTGGCTGGAATGCGGGATCGGACCCCCACGGACTGTCCAAAATCAACCCGCAAGGAAGAACCATTTTCGGAAGAGCCTTTCAGTAATTCTGTACCCCTTCCCTGCGAGGATTGATGAGACATGCGACACCGCTGGCGGACAAGTATTGAGTTTTGCGGCGCGTATCCAGGGCACAAGGCGGAGTGGCTGAGCTCGAGTTGGGACAGTCGAACTGCGAGGCCCAGGGGAGAAGGATTCTGACGCTGCGTGAAATCACTCCTGAAAACCTGATTCCATGGCCGAAACGGTCGGGGACAGGCCCGATTTGCTCCAAGGAGTCAGTTCCCAGCCTCGCCAGGTGAAACCCGGCGGGCCAGTTTCTCGCGCCGGGCTTTCCTGTGCGCTTCCTGCCAAGGCTTATGACGATTATCCCGCTGGAGGGGGTTTCGGTGGCAGGTGCGGGGTGCCAAAATTCTCTGCGGCCTAAGAATCAACAGTGAATTTCCCGGAGATCAGACCAGGGCCCGATTCCTGCCTGGGTGGCTGACCAAGGCTAGTGTGCGTCTTCAGCACTTCTGAGACTTATCTAGCCTTTTTCGAAGCTACAGTTCATTCCCCAGATCACTCCGGGTTTGGTTTGGCGCCTGGGCCAGGTTGTGCTGGAACCGGCGATCCAGGGTTGCGTGTTTTTGCTCCTTTCTGCGCTTGAGGATTTCTTCTCGTTCATTGGGGTATCCCGTTCCTCCTGCCTTGACCGGCAGGGGATCTCTACCGGAGATACTCTCTTTCTTTCCCAACCTCAATTTGCAGCACGGAGTGTTAGAACCCAGGACTATCCGGGACGGTTCAAGTAGGGGGAGAGTTACCAGGAGCGCCGACCGGAGCAAAGCCTCTCAAAGCTGGATCGACCATGGAGTGGTCCCGGCCGCAGACCAAGATTTCCCCAAGGGCTCCTGTGCGCACCAAAGGTGCCGGGCGCACACAAAACGGATTGGGAATGAAAAGTCGGCTCCTCGGAAACTGGCCGCCTGCCAACATAGATCCTATGTAACGCCGCAGGGTAGAGCGAAATCGCTCAACTCCTGTATCGTCACCAGGCCGCCCCTACCCATGATACGATCACCGGGCGGCGTAGACATGCCGCTGCTTGCATGTCTGCGAGGGTTTGGCTGGACGCCAGGAGGGTAACGAGTGGAAGAACAAATACTCTGCTTCAAACGGGAAATCCTGCGGGCTCATCCCGCCAAGACGTTTTACGACGAGAGTCTCTGGCACCAGCTCCTGGCCCACCTCGAACCCAAGGCGCGATCCGTGGCGGAACACGACTACGACACCAAACAGCTTGTGGTTTACGTCCTCATCAATCATGAACAGACCTTCCTGAGCTATCAACGCACGCCCAAGACTACCGAGACCCGCCTCAAAGCCTTGTATTCGATCGGCATCGGGGGGCACGTCAACGTGGAAGACCAGATTCAACCAACTCTATTCGGCGCGAATGAAGCGGCCTGGAAAGACTTCGTTCTCAAAGCCGTTCGGCGCGAGGTCAGCGAAGAAGTCCAAATCGAGGGGGCGAACGCCCAGGAGCCTAGACTCATCTGCTTTATCAACGATGATTCGAACGACGTGGGAAAGGTGCACTTCGGCGTGGTCTTTCTCGTGAAGCTGGCCGAACCGAGCGTCGCCATCCGAGGCGAGCGAGGCATCGGCAAGCTCAGCTTCCGTACCCTGCCGGAACTCATCTCCATGCGCGACACTATGGAGACTTGGTCACAACTGCTCGTTGACTTCCTGTCGCGCGAAAGTTCGGTGTGGCAGGAATGACTTGCCCCCAGTCAGTGGGCACCCAATATCCCGACGAGATCCTGTGCCTTCGACTCGGAGGTTGAGCGAGCGTTTCGTTGTGATCAGGGAAAAACTATTTAGCACTAAGACGGCATGATTGAGTTGAGGACGCGCAAGCGGCACACACATGGCGCGGTGCGCCGTGTGTGCGATTCTCTGGAACGCTGGTCGGCGCGCAAGCATTACCGGCCGCAGTTTGCGCCATCGGGCCTCACCTTCGAGCGCTTCCTCCAAAGCCTCCAGGGTATGACCGACTGCAGCCGCGGGCGGATGGCTACCCATGAACGCCGTTTTGTTTGCCGATCTGGGCCAGTGGACGTGTTCTCGCCCACACGGAACTTACTTTCGGGCTGCTCACTTCGTCTGCCACCAGTCCGGTTTTGTCGGAGTGCGTCGCAATCTGGATTACCCTCCGCGGAATCGGTAAACACAAGGCGACAAGGCGGGACCCATCCGAAGAAACGCAAGCCCCCTTGAAACCCAGGAGTTGCAGCAACCACCTGCCACTATGGAAACCCAACTATTTTGCCCCTAAAGTCCGTGCGCGCTGTGGACGGTTCGGAGCCGATGAGCCCATTGAAATCAATAGTGCTCGGTTGGGCGTAAATGGGCCTATAATTTGAGACGGCGGAAATCCAAAAAAATAGATTCAGGTTCAGAGAGGAGTTGCCCATGATTGTTGTCCGCAACGTATTCCGGATGAAATTTGGAAAGGCCAAAGAGGGCGTGGCCCTGCTCAAGGAAGGCATCGCGGTCCAAAAGCGAGCTGGCGTGGAGATGAACCAGCGCATCATGACCGACTTGGTCGGAACGTTTTACACTCTGGTCCTGGAATTGGCGATCCCCAACATCGGCGCCTTGGAAACCAACATGCTTAAAGTGATGGGTGACAAGGACTGGCAGGCCAATTATCAGAAGTTTTCTGCGCTGGCCGAATCGGGCTACCGCGAGATTTTCACGATCGTAGAATAGTCCTGCCGGGAGCAATCCGATCTCTTCGTTGGCAGGTCCATTTGCCTGCGGAAGTTCGCACGACCTTGCCCTGGGCCGATAGAGATTGGTGCTGCTCCTTATGAGATGGCCTTGGAGTTGGTCTTCTGCTCTATAAATCATTTCGTGGGTTTCGCTTACCCGTATGTATGTCGGCGGAACGCCGTTGTGAGATGGGTTTGGTGGAGACAAGCCAACAGCACGGTCAGGCCGTCTCACGTCAAAGTGCCCTGTCTGGCTCACCCTTACACGATTAGCAAACCCTTGGCGACTGCTCGTTGCTGATGCCAGGCCGGTAGGAGTCTGGTCCGCTTTCAAGGCGCAGTCGTCCTATTTTCCGGGAAGCCTGTTTCTCAGGACCAATCCGGCTTAAGTTTCTTCGAGAACTTGACATCCTGGAACCCTGGCTGAGGGCGAGTGTGTCCACCCAAGCATGTGTGTCCTATCTGTGCCTACCGGGCCATCCAGGATGGCGGAGGTGTAAGGGGGAAGGACCCGGGGCGGCTTGCCGACCCGGGACCGCTCTTTGGATCAAAAGGTCTTGACGGCCGCACGCCAGAACTTCGCCCGCCTCGACGACCGTAGGCGCACGTTATCAAGTAGCGCTGCGAGAAAGGCAACAACGCCAGCGCTGGAACTCCCATGATCAGGATGAATCCTGCCTTGAGGAACAGCAGCAATGGCGACATAGCCCACACCAAGTCCATGATCAGAACCAGAGGAAAAATGCGGTGAAAGAGGCGGCCGAGGTCTTCGTAATCGAAGGCCGCTGCTGCCAACAAGTAGATTCGGACGGTGGCTGCCGCACACAGACCCACGAGCGTGCCCTCAACGAATTGAGTCACGCCCAGATCCTGAATGACTTTCAACAGGCGATGTGCGTTCTCGGGAAGGTATTGAAATGCCGCGGCGTACATCGCCAGATAGCCAATCTGAATTACGGTGAACAGGAGACAGGCAACCCATCGAGGTAGAGGGGCAGGAACAGGCAGCGAAGGTGGAGGGAGCGGCTGGGGTTGGACGACTGGCCGGACACGTTCGAGGTCGCTCAGGACCTCGTTTGCTGACTGATAGCGCTCATTGGGGTCCTTCCGAAGGCATTTGAGGACAACGCGCTCCAGTGCCGGCGGTGACACGGGGTTGCGTTCCGTTACGGGTGGTGGTTCGCGGGTAAGAATGTTGGCTATGGTCGATGCAGAGTCCGCCCCCCGATAGGGATTCGAACCGGTCGCCATTTCATACAAGATAAGTCCGAGCGCGTGGATGTCGGAGCGTTGGTCCACGCGCTCGGCGCGGAGTTGCTCTGGCGCCATGTAGTCGATCGTGCCGGGCTGGAATCCCGGCCCGGTAAGGCTAATCAAAGCATCAGCGGGAGCGGTTCGGACCTCGTCCGCCGCAAGCGGCAGGCGCTTGACCAAACCAAAATCCAGAATTCTGACTCGGTCGGGGCCATCGGGACGCGGCGAGAGCATGATATTCGCAGGCTTCAGGTCGCGGTGGACGAAGCCTTTTGCGTGCACAACCGCCAAGGCATCAGCGACCCTAATCCCCACGTCCAGGATTTCTTCGGTGGTCAAGCGGCGCTCCGCGAGCCGCTTCTGGAGGGTTACTCCCTCGATGAACTCATAGACGATAAAAGCCTCATTGCCGTCATCCTCATAATCGTGTACCTGGGCGATTCCGGGGTGGCTCACTGCCGCCGCCGCGCGAGCCTCTCTTCCGAAACGCACGCGAAACTGCGGGTCAGTGAGGTACTGAGGCTTAATGACCTTGAACGCCACGTCGCGGTCCAGTTTGATGTCGCGTGCCTGGTAGACGTCCCCCATCCCCCCTCCAGGGATCTTCTTCCCGATGCGGTAGCGCTTGGCTTTGAGTTCGCCTTCCATGTGTTCTCATTCAACCTGACACACGCGGCTATCTAAAGACCCTTTTGAACCTGATCGCTTATGCCGTGCATTGGTCCACACAATCCTATGCCCGATCGTCGCGGGCTGCGAACCTGAACATGGTGGGCCCATCCGGCCAGGCTCAGGGAGGTCTCGGCGAGTTCCCTGACGGGGGACGCCAGGCGATCAATGGCGTGATTCTACCCCCTCACAGGGTGACTCGCAAATAAACTGTCATTCCATTAGCGGGAGGTGACAAACTGTCAGACGCGGCAATCTGTCCTCCTCGCTGGTGTCGTTCGGGCCGAGCATCCTGACTCGTGAGTTTGTCAACATTAATGTATTGACTTGCTATTCCATTTCTGATAAGAGGAATCCCAATTCGGAGTGTCCTCGCTGTTTGCCGGTTCCCAACTCACAGAGGACCTGATTGCCATGGCGCAAAGATATCTACGGCAACTCGGGGCCAGATTTCGAGGACGTGACAGATGCAGCTTGACGCGGGCCCTCCGGGCCTCGTGGGCGATGTGGTTGCTCTTTGTGACGCTGTATCTGCCCCAGATTGCAGCTGCACAACAGGATTCCAGGGCGGCGGAGATCGAAGCTGCCCGCGAAGAGAAATCCCAACATCTTCAACCCGAAAAACCCTCCAAGACGGAAAGAGCCCTGCTGACCTTCAAGGAGAAGAGAGTTCTGGAGCGCATCTCATATGGCATCGGTGGTCTACGGGTCAAACTGGGAGGCATGGTCCAAGGCGGCGGCTTCGGCATCGGACCGGAGTACTTTCGGCCGGACCTCGCCAAGGGGAACCTGGTCTTTCGCACCGCGGCCCAGGCCTCAATCTGCCGCTATCAGCGATACGACATGGAATTCGGTGCGCCGCATTTTGCACGCAACAAATTGTTCCTGAACCTCTTCGCTGTCCACCACGACTACACGGGGATCAACTATTACGGGCCGGGCGCCGATTCGAAGCGCTCCTCGCGGACAGACTTTCGCATCATCGATACCTCCATCGACGGCACGTCCGGAGTTCAGCCGGTCAAGCACATGAAGATGGGTGTGTCGGGCGGCTATTTGCTGGTGACGCTGGGGCCGGGGCAGGACACGCGTTTTGCCTCGACGGATCAGGTTTTTGCTCCGCAACAGGCAATTGGCATTGATACGCGTCCTGACTTTGTACGCCTGGGGACTTTCGCCGAGTATGACTATCGTGATAAGCCGGGCGGCCCACGGACCGGCGGCGACTATCTCATCCAGTTCGACCGTTATTTGGCCCGACCCCACACCGGCAACGATTTCCGCCGGCTGAAAGTCGACCTGCAGCAGTACATTCCCTTCTTCAACCAACGCCGGGTGCTGGTTCTGCACGCACAATCCGTGCTCACTTACCCGGATGACCGGAGTGTCGTTCCCTTTTACCTGCAGCCGGTCCTGGGGGGATCGGAGGACCTGCGCGGGTTCCGCTCGTTCCGCTTCTACGACAACAATCTGATCCTGGTGAATGGCGAGTACCGTTGGGAGGTTTTCAGCGGACTTGATATGGCCCTGTTCGCTGACAGTGGCAAGGTCTTTCATCGGCACGCGGACTGGAACCTCCGAGACATGGAAGCCGACTTCGGATTTGGCTTTCGCTTCAACGTTCGCAGCAATGTGTTCATGCGCATTGACACGGGATTCAGTCACGAAGGCTTCCAGGTATGGTTCAAGTTCAACAACGTATTTGGTGATGAGCGCATTCGCTCCTCGAGGTTCCAGTAGATTCCGCAGTGGAAGGCTGCATCATGACCAGCGCCTGTTTGCGAAGCAGAAAAGCATGGTGGAGGATAGCTCTTCTCTTGCTTCTCGCGGGGCCGGAGTTGGAGGCGGAGAAGTTTCACGTCGACGACCCCATACAAAAAGAGCCCGCGCCGATGAACGCTGCGAAAATCAAACCGCGCAAGGTGAGCGATTATTATGACTTCTTCCAGAACACTTTTGGGAAGCCTGGCCGCCACAAAACCAGGACCACCCGCATTCCCGCGCAAGCCGTGAACACTCTCGGCGAAGTTGCCGACAGCGCCTGGTATACCAACCGGCAATACCAAACAGCCATGACGATTCAGGAACTGGTCCGCGGACCTGGCATCGAGAACCAACCCGACACCACCGGCATGCTCACCGTAGTGGCGGCCAAAACCGAAGGCGTAATGCCCGGGTTTACGATGAAGGACTCGAAAGGTCGCCGCTACTTTGTGAAATTCGACCCCCTCGGCAATCCGGAGATGGCGACCTCGGCCGACACCATTGGCGCAAGGTTCTTTTACGCGCTCGGCTACAACGTTCCGGAGACTTACCTGTTCACCTTTCCGCGGAAGCAACTTGTGATCGCTCCAGACGCCACCGTCACGGATGTGGGTGGGAAGCGTCGCCCGATGAATGCCCGGGATGTGACGGATCTCCTCCTCAAAGTTCCGCAGAGGCGGGATGGCCGCTATCGGGCGGTAGCCAGTCTCCTTCTTGCCGGAAGTGTGGGCCCTTTTCGCTACCGCGGCACGCGCCGCGACGATCCCAACGATGTTGTCCCGCACGAAAACCGCCGCGACCTGCGGGGCCTGCGGGTCTTCTGTGCCTGGCTGGGCCACGACGACTCGCGAGCCGTCAACACGCTGGACACGCTTGTCCAGGAAAACGGCATTCAGTTTATCCGCCACTACCTGATCGACTTCGGCGCTACGCTGGGGAGTGACAGCAACTGGCCGAATAGCCCTCGTTCCGGCAACGTCTACTGGTTTGACTGGAAGACGTCCGCCGCGCAATTTTTCACGCTCGGACTGGACGTTCCGCGCTGGGCAAGGGCCAAATATCCGCACCTCCCCGCCGCGGGCCGCTTTGAGTCAGACGTCTTCGACCCCGAGCGCTGGGTGCCGTTCTACCCCAATCCGGCCTTTGACAACTATCTCCCGGATGACGCCTTCTGGGCTGCCAAGCAGGTCATGGCCTTTACGGACGAGCAGATTCGAGCGATCGTCAAGACGGGCGAATACAGCGATCCAGCGGCGGAAAAATGGGTCGCTGATTGCCTGATCGCGCGACGGGACAAGATTGGGAAAGCCTATTTTGCAGGGGTACTTCCCTTGGACCATTTCGCCATCCGACAAGATCGCCTGGTCTTCGAAGATCTGGCTGTGAGTTACAGGCTCGCTGCCCCGCGTGATTACACTGTCCAGTGGTCCCGGTTCAACAACGAGACCGAACAAAAAACTCCGCTGCCGGGAGAAACGACCCTGACATTGCCCCGACAGCTTCAGGAAGCCCCATCGGGTGAATATTTCGCCGCCGACATATACAGCGGGGAGAAGCGGAAGTCCGTAACCGTTTATGTCCGCAAGAATGCCGGGCTCCTCGAAGTTGTGGGCGTCGACCGCACCTGGTGAAACACAATGGTCACAAGCTCCGGGCAGCCGTGGGAACTACTCCTTTGAGAAATCGTCTCCCCTGGTTAATCGTTGCTCAGGCTGTCTTAGTGCTCCTTTCGGCCAGCCAAGTGGCATTGCCGAACGACCCGGATACTCCTCTCCAGGAGCAGCGTTCGGCCAGTCCGCGCGAAAACAAAAACCAACCGCCGGCTGTTGCGACGTCGTCCAACGCTGCGTACGGCATGAGGGCTTTGCCGGGCGCAATCCTCCGAGACCAGAAATTCATCTGGCTCCGCCCTTTTCGGATGCAGCGCAAGGACGCGCCCTGGTTGGCAGTGATTGTCGGCGCCACCGCCGGGTTGATCGCCACCGACCGGCGAGTCGGCCAGAGCCTTACCCGGTCGCCACCCGGCGCCGGCTATGCCTTCAGCAACCGTGCCGGGCAACTGGGAAGTGGCTTCGTGGACACGGGCGTGGCCGGTGCGTTCTATCTTGCGGGCCGCTGGCGCCAAGACGAAAACGCTCGCCTGACGGGACTTCAGGGTTTTCAGGCGTTCGCCGACAGCTTCATCGTGGTCGAGGTGCTAAAGGTGGTAACCCAGCGCCCAAGGCCGGCGCAGCCCGGCGGTCGCGTGCGCATTCACAACGCCGAGGGCCAATTCTTCACGGGCGGATACTCTTTTCCCTCCGGCCACGCGGCGGGGGCATGGGCTGTCGCGACGGTGGTCGCAGAACGATATCGTCACCGCCCGTGGGTGCCGGCGATTGCTTACAGCCTGGCGGGACTGGGGGCTACGGCCCGGATCACCGATCGCCGCCATTTTCCTTCTGACGTCTTCGTCGGCAGCGTGGTCGGGTATCTTATTGGTCGCCATGTGGCCCGCCAGCGCTCGAGCGAATCATCCACCAGGAGATCGCACCTCTGCCTACAGCCCTACACGCCTACGGGCAGAGGCTCTGCACTCGAACTCTCCTGGCAGTTCTAGTCGAGACCTGTGTAGTCGGCTCGCGCTTACAAGCGTCACTGGCCAGCCCTCGTTCGGCATGTTGTCCCTGCCAATAGTCTTGTTTATCTTGAAACAACTGATTCCCTGGTTAGACGTTGTTTGCCCTCTTGATTCATGCTCTCCTCACTCCTTCGCGCATCGGTTAGGCGGCATCTAGTCCCCTGTAGGGCAGAGCGAAGTCGCTCTACTCCTGTATCGTCGCCGACCCGGGAAGTACTCTCCGGTTGCTCGCCGAAGAACTTGCTTGCTCATCTCACCGCAAGTTATTGCCAGTCAGGAGATTCCGCCGCTACCGGGGATTCGGCCTGAGAAGTCGGCTTTTCGGAAAGTGGAGGGGTAGGCTGGGATTACTGGCGAGAACAATTCCCTATTAATTCATATTGCTCCTATTAATTGCCACTTACGACGTCGACCAAGATGCCCGACACCAATGCCCAGACAGCCATACATAAGCCCATTCGCGTTTCGCGGGAATTCCCACAAACATCAATTTGGTTGCCAGCGGATACAGCCTAAAGTGAGTTGCGCGAATGTTGAACGCTGAAGGGGTGCCGTCGCCACAACCACAGCTAGGTCGCATTCCACGCTCATGGGCGCCCAGTGCAATCCGCCAGATTCTGCTGAACGAGAAATACATCGGAAAGGTGGTTTGGAACCGGAGAAAGAAAGTGCGCAATCCAACGACTGGCAGACGAGTCTTTCGAGCCCGTCCACAATCGGAGTGGATGCGGAGGGGTATTCCCGAGCTCCGAATCGTGAGTGATGAACAGTGGAAGCGCGCGCAAGGACGATTTGAGTACGTTCGCTCACACTTCGGCCCAAACACAAAGGCCGGCATGCTCCCCCATTGGGCGCAGGTCAGCTCTCCGTACTTGTTTTCTGGCATTCTGCGCTGCGCTGTTTGCGGGGCATCCATGAACATTGTATCCGCCACGGGCAAGCGAACCTACTTAAGATACCGCTGCCCCATGCACGCATTGAGGGGAACATGCACGAACGGCCTGACGGAGCGAAGCGAGATTTTGGACGACCGTCTTCTACAGAGACTCCAAGAGACAATCCTTCGGCCTCAGGTAGTTGAGTATGCTCTTGATCGATTTGAGCGTGAGTTAGGAAGGCAATTGGAGAACGTGGATGATGAGCTGGAGACACTGAAGAGGCGCAAGCGGGTTCTCGAAGGGGAGATTCAGCAATTCACGTTGGCGTTGTTGGCAGCGGCAGGGGCGCGCACACCGGAAGCAATCGTAGCGGCGATCGATGATCGCGAAACAGAGTTGAAGCAAATATCCACTCGATTGCTGGAATCACGCTCGAATTCCTTCCAGGCCAAGCTGCCAGATACCAGGGAGTTTGTGACCTCGCGGCTGGGGGACTTGAGGAAATTGCTATCGTGTGACGTCGCGACTGCGAAAGCAGAGCTTCTAACGCACGTCCAGAGGATAGACCTGACGCCAGTGGAAGCAGGTGGAGAACGGTTCTGTCTTGCTGAGGGCCAATGGGATTTATTGGGTTGGTTTGGTGGCCGCAAATCAGTTGGTGCCGCGGGACGGAGTTGAACCGCCGACGCCAGCCTTTTCAGGGCTGCGCTCTACCACCTGAGCTACCGCGGCCCGGATTGCCATTGTCGAATGGATTTGTATTCCTGTCAAGAAAGTGGACGAAGAGCTTGCCCCACGGGGGAAGAACATAAACGATGGAGCGGAACGGTATCAGTCGGGCTCCCAATTGTCGGGCGGGAATTCGACACCCCAGAAACAATGGGGCTCGACCCACTCCATCCCGACGCTGCCATCATTGGGCGTGTCCGGCCTGCCGACCCACACGACCTTGAACTGTGCTACGCGGTTCTTTTCCTTCGTCCGGACGGAGACTTCCTGTCCGAGTGGGAGCGCGTAGGAAGTGCGGGCAGAGAGTCCGTGTTTGCTGACCGTGAGCGTCTCGGTCTCCTCGGCGAAATTGAACCCATCGGCGTCCACGCCGCTCAGGACGATGCGTGCGCGATGGGGCACCCGGCCCGTCCGCCGGCGCTCTGAAGGTAGATTGGCTGGCATAGCTTCATTCCTTCCCTGGCATCGTGCGTGGCTTCGCGTGGCTCGCGAAGAGGGCCATTTGCGCGGGGTCGGTAGAAAGGGCTTCCTCCTAACCTAAGGAGGCGTCGATCTCCCGCAGCCAGTCAGGACGCTTCAAGACTTCGCGTGGTCTCGAGCCATCCGGTGCACTGACGATTCCGTCCTTCTCCATCATGTCGATCAGCCGCGCGGCGCGACCGTAGCCGAGACGCAGGCGGCGCTGCAGAAGCGAGGTCGAAGCCTTGCCGGACTCAACGACGATCCGCACAGCCTCGTCGTACACTTCGTCGAGCCCTTCGGCGTCCTCGTCCTCGTCGTCGGAAGTCTCGGTGCTGCGGTCCTTGTCGCGGAAGGGCTTCAGAAACTCTTCGTTGTACCGCGGCTGGGACTGCGACTTCCACCAGTCCACGACTTTGCAGATTTCCTTCTCGGTGACTAAGGGTCCGTGCAGGCGCAGCAGACGCGCGCTGCCAGGAGGCATGAAGAGCATGTCGCCGCGCCCGAGCAGCGCTTCCGCGCCGTTCCCGTCGAGGATGGTCCGGGAATCCACTTTCGAGGCCACACGGAAGGAAATCCGTGAAGGCATATTGGCCTTGATGAGGCCGGTAATCACATCCACCGACGGGCGCTGGGTGGCCAGGATCAGGTGAATCCCCACGGCGCGTGCCATCTGCGCCAGTCGGGTGATGGACTCCTCAACGGTCTGCGGCTCGACCATCATCAAGTCGGCCAGCTCATCAATAACGATGACGATGTAGGGCAGTGGGCGCTCCCGTTCCCCGTTCGTGTCGAAAAGGTTCAATGTCGAATCCGGCTCGAAGATCCGGTTGAATTGCTCGATATTCCGCACGCCGTGCTCGGCGAGTTTCTTCAGCCGCTCTTCCATTTCAACGGTGGCTCGGCGAAGGACGTTCGCAGCTTGCTTGGGCTCCGTGACGATGGGCGTAAACAGGTGCGGAACGTCCTCGTAGAGCCCCAACTCCAGGCGCTTGGGGTCGATCAAGATGAACTTCACTTCTTCGGGCGTGGACTTGTAGAGGATGGAGACAATCATGGAGTTGATGGCCACGCTCTTCCCTGAGCCCGTAGAACCCGCGATCATCAAGTGCGGCATCTGCGTGAGATCGCCGATCTTGATCTTCCCGGTGATGTCCTTGCCGAGGCAGAGGCTGAGCTTGGAGGGCGACGCGGCGAACTCGCTCGATTCGACTGCCTCGCGCAAGTGAATCGTCTCGCGGTGCAGGTTGGGAACCTCGATGCCCACGGTGGACTTTCCGGGGATGCGCTCGATCAGGATCGATTCCGCCTTGAGCGCCAGGCAGAGGTCGTCCACAAGGTTCGTAATCCGGCTGTACTTGATACCCGCCTCAGGTTTGAACTCGAAGGTGGTGACGACCGGGCCGGGATGAATCTGCGTCACGGAGCCCGTCACGTCGAACTCATTAAACTTATCCCGCAATCGCGCGGCGCGTTCCTTTAATTCTTCTTCGTTGATGGTCTGTTCGGCCTCCGGAGGCCGCAGCAGCGTGGCGCTCGGCAGTTTGTACCCGTGCGCACCTCGGCCGACGATCTTGGGCAGGGGGGCCGGGCCGGCCTCCTCTTCAAGACTCGCGGGGCGGGTAGCAGTCGCTCCAGGGACCTTCGCCCGGAGCAAGTCCTTGATGCCGGCTGGCGAGGGAGCAACATGCACGGGGGGCGGCTGGGGGGGCGTGGCCTTTGCCGGCTCCTCGGCGAGGGGTGTCTGCTTTGCCCCGACTTTCTGAATCACCACCGGTTCCTTGCCGACCACGCGAGCGCGTTCCACCTGCTTCTTCATGCGCTCACGCTGGCGTTCCTCGCGCCAGGCGTTCCAGCTCGCCGTCAGGGCCTTCAAGAAACTCAACCTTGCGACCAGGAAGCTCGCTGTGGTGGAGAATGAAAAACGTGTGACGAGGAATAGCGAGGTGAGGAAGGCGGTTGTAGCGACGATGATGGCCCCCACGTTGTTAAACACATGCACGAGCCCCAACGTCAGGAGGAGCCCCGCCAGTCCTCCGCCGCGGATCAGTCCGCTCACGGGCGGCGTGTAGGGGAAAAGCTCGAGGAGCGTCGCAACTGACCCCGCGAGCAGCGCAACGCCGATGGCCTTGGTCCAGGGCGCGCCGAATGACCGCGCGAACAGCATTCGAATCCCCACGATCAGCAAGGTGGTGGGCACTAGAAATGCGGCCCATCCCAGTCCTTGAAAGAGCAAGTCGGCGCTGTAGGACCCGACGAGACCGATCCAGTTGTGAACGGAGGTGGCGGAGGTCGCGGTATGAAAGGACGGGTCGGTTGACCGGTATGAGACCAGGCTCAAGAGGGCGAGCAGGCCCCCAACTCCCAGAAGGAATCCGATAAGTTCCGTGAGGCGGTGCGGATCGGAGAAAAAGGATTTCGTGCCCGAGGAAGAGCTGTTCCGGGCTCTGTCAACCGTGCCTGCGGAGGAGCTGCCCATGTTCAGGCCTCGCTAAGGTGTAACGGCTACCCCCAACAGGGGTATCCGCCTTCAGGCTTCAACTCGCGGTAAATCGCGCAGCGAACCCAGGCTCCTGGCGCTTAGGCGTGACCCATTCCCCAACCTAGCGCCAATACTAGCACGCCCAACGCAATACGGTAAACAATGAAAACTCTGAAGGTGCGGTGTTCCAGGTAGCGGATGAGGACCGCGATGACCAAATAGCCGACAAGCCCGGCAACGACGACACCCAGCAGGAAGGGCAGACGCATCTCCGGCGGTAGGCCTGTGTGGCGGATTTCCAGGCCTTTCTTGAGTGCCGCACCGGCGATGATGGGTGTGGAAAGCAGGAATGAGAAGCGGGCCGAGGTTTCACGCTTCATGCCGCGAAACAGCCCGGCCGTCATCGTGGATCCGGAACGAGAGACCCCTGGAATGACCGCGAAGGCCTGCGCCAAGCCCACGAGCAGTGAGTCAACCAGCCCTACGTCGTTCAGACCGCGCTGGCGGCTTCCCGCGTGCTCGCCGGCCCACATGAGCACACCAACGATGACCAATGCCAGTCCGATGATGATCGGCGAACGGAGTTCCTCCTCCGCGGCGTGCTCGAAGAGCCAGCCCGCCACGCCTGCGGGCACCGAAGCGGCCAGCAGGAACCAGAGAAGCCTGCGATTCAGGCCCAGGCCCGGATTCCCGCCCCAGTCACGGCCCAAAAGGACTCCCAGCATTTCCAGCCAGTAGCGCCAGAAATAAAGGAGCACGGCCACGAGCGTGCCGGCGTGCAGGGCCACGTCAAACGTCAGACCTGGGTCCTTCCAACCCAGCAGCCAGGGAAACAATACCAAGTGCGCGGTGCTCGATATGGGCAGGAACTCCGCGAGGCCTTGAACGACGGCAAGAACAATGGCTTGGTAGAGGGGCATGGGATTTTGGATTTTCGATTTTGGATTTTGGATTACGCGGCGGCTTGGTCAGTTTGCGTCCTTCGGGAGCGAAGTGTCTTGATTGACGCAACTGTCATCGCCACGATCTCGTTTGCTTCTTTTTTGAGCACTGCTAATCGATCCGACGGGACGACACCCGAATCACTGAGCAACTCCATCCAGTAGATGCATTCATCGGCTTCTTCCTCAACGATGCCGAGCTTTGCAACCACATCGACCAAGGATCGCCCGCGGCACGCCGCCCGGTAGTTCGCTCCGACGGAGGTTCCAGCCCGAAGCAATTGCTTCCCAAGCACTTCAGCCGTCCGAGTTCGAGGAAGGGATTCGACTAACTCCACCACGGCAATCGCGAACTTCCTGGTTCTTTCTTTGAATGTCTTCTCGTCCATATGCTGCGACGAGTTCCTGGTCTCCGCCCACGGGCCTGGACCCGTAATCCAAAATCCGAAATCTATAATCCAAAATCGTCAAACCTCCAGAATCACGGGCAGAATCATGGGCCGCTTTCCGGTTTCCTGATCGAAGTGCTTGCGCAGCGCGGTGCGAATTTTCTCCTTAATGACGCCCCAGTCGGCCATTTCCTCGACGTTGGACTTCTCGATGGTTCTCAGGATCACCTCGCGCGCGCTTTCGACCAGGTCCTGAGCCTCATCGAGCGGCACGAAGCCGCGGGAGACGATCTGCGGCTGGGTTTCCAGTTCGCCCGTGTGCTCGTTGATGGCCAGAATCGGGATCACGATCCCGTCTTCGGAGATGAGCCGGCGCTCCTTGAGGATGACGTCGCCGACCTCGTCGAGGGTGCCCACGTCGATGCAGACGCGGCCCACGGGCACGCGGCCGGCGCGGCGCGCTCCCTGAGCGTCAAACTCCAGCACGTCCCCGCTCTCGAGCAGAAAGACTTCCTTCGATACCGCGCCCAGCTCCTTGGCCACCGTCACGTGGTTGTAGAGCTGCCGGTATTCGCCGTGCACGGGGACGAAATACTGCGGGCGCACCAGGTTCAGCATCAGCTTCAGTTCTTCCGCGCTGCCATGCCCGGAGACATGCACGGGAGGCTGGCGGCCGTCTTGATAATGCACGCGCGCGCCACGCCGATAAAGATGGTCGATCATGCGGAAGATGGATTTCTCGTTGCCGGGGATGACGCGCGCGGAAATCACCACGTCATCTCCGGGCTCCACGGCCACCCACTTATGGTTGTTCACAGCCACCCGCGAGAGCGCTGCCATGGGTTCACCCTGACTGCCAGTGAGCATCACCGCCACTTCATTCCGCGGCAGTTTGCGTAAGTCCTGGGGCGGAACCACGAGCCCGCTGGGGATTTCGAGGCGGCCCATCTCTTGCGCGATCTCGGAATTCTGGAACATGGCCCGGCCGACGAAGCACAATCGCCGCCGATATTCCTGCGCAAGATTGACGACCAACTGCATGCGGTGCAGGGAAGTGGCGAAGCAGGAAATGAGCACGCGGCCTTTGGCCTCGGCCATGATCTCCTCGAAGCGCTCGCGCACCCCGCGCTCGGAGGGTGTCATGCCAGGACGGTCAACGTTCGTCGAGTCGGAGAAGAGCCCGAGCACGCCCTGGCGTCCGAATTCCGCCAGGCGGTGCAGGTCGCTCACGTGCTGGTCCATGGGCGTGGGGTCGAACTTGAAGTCACCCGTGTGGATGACCGTGCCCAGAGGAGTCGTGAGCGCCAGCGCCCCCGCATCAATGATGCTGTGCGTCAGGTGAATGAACTCGACGCGAAAAGGGCCGACTTCAAACGGCTGGCCCGGCAGCATTTCGCGCAGGTCGGCCACGTCCGCCAAGCCGTGATCAGCCAGCTTAGCGTGCGCCAGCGCCAGCGTGAAAGGGGAGCCGTAAACCGGGGCGTCCACCTCGTCGAGCACGTAGGGCAGGGAACCGATGTGGTCTTCATGGCCGTGAGTAAGCAGAATGGCTCTCAAGCGCTCCCGGTTCTCGCGTAGGTAAGTTATGTCAGGGATGACAATATCCACTCCCAACAGTTCGGCATCCGGGAACATTACGCCGCAGTCCACGACGACGAGATGGCCATCGTATTCGAAGGCCATCATGTGCATGCCGAATTCGCCGAGACCTCCGAGGGGGATGGCGCGCAGCTTGCCGGTGGGGGACGGGATGGGTAAACCTCCTCTTCTCAGTCCCATGCTAGCACAGAACCGCGCCCGGCGGGGCTGCGTGTGAGCACGCCGAACCCGTCCCGTCAGTACGCAGCGCCGCTGGGCGCTGACGCTCTTCTAGTTCCGGTCGCCCAAACCGTGGACGCTGCCACAGAGCCTGCAGAGGGCAGGCGGCTCGCTGTTATCCACTCGATGCTTGATGGGGGGGAGGGTTTTAAGGTAGGTAAACATGGTCTTCAGGTCGTCATCGCTCAAGTGCCGGAAATTGTTCCAAGGCATGATCGGATTAAGCTTCCGTGCCTTGACGTAGCCCGTCTTCATGACTTGTAAGAAAAGTTGTTCGTCAAAGTAAGGGATTCCCGATGGGTCTGGTGTGATATTTGCGCCCGTCACATCCCCCCACGGCCCTTTCAGGCGGAACCCGCCCGCGAATGCCATGGCGTAATTAGTTTGGCCCTTCACCATCGGTGAGTGGCAGGTCACGCAATCCGCCATGCGCACGAGGTATTCGCCGCGCTTGACGGGGTTCGAGAAGTCGGGAGGCGGCACTGGCGCGGTGACCGGCTGGGGGACGCTGCGAATAAGGTATTTCACCGGAAAGATGATCTCGGTCTTGGGCAGCGGATTGCGAATTGGCGGAATTGAGCGGATATACACAATCACTGCCGCCAAGTCTTCGTCGGACAGGGCGCGGAACCGCTCGTAAGGCATCAGCGGAAAGAGCGCGCGGCCGTCGTGTCCAATGCCCTCGCGGATGGCGCGGGCAAGCTGGTCGTCGGTCCATTTCCCAGCACCGGTTTCCGGGTCGGGAGTGATGTTGGGCGCCACGATGCGCCCCGGCAAGCCCTCAAGAGGGAAGATGTCCCCAGCGCCCAGCTTGGCCTCAATTGGTGGGGCCCCTGGGGCGCTCCAATCGTGGTCGGAGTGGCAATCCAAGCAGCCAATGTCGCCCTCAACCAGATATTTTCCGCGTGCTAGGCGCTCGGGCGTCGCTTCAAACTTGCGGCTGCTCAGCGGACGCACGCGTGGCCCGATAAATGGCCGCCACCCGATAGTCAAGCTTATAGCAACGCACAGAATGACACAAAGCCCGACCACGACAAGACCGACGATCTTGGCAGCCTTTCCCATCTCTCCTGTCCTCCCAAAGAATTTAGTGATGTGTCGTTCGCCTCCGCTTGGGGAGTGAGATGCCCTCGCGCAGACGCTTGTCTTGGCCGGCAACTGGCTCGATGTGGAACCAGTGCCATTCAGCGACCGGCACAGACGGACATCCTGTCGCCCGAAACGGGCAGCCTCTCGCGATCTTCAGTTGTTGAGAGAAGACGCCGACCTGTCGTCTCTTGCTATTAAAAGCCTCTGCGAAACAGCGACATTATATCACAGCCGTACGGGCAGGCAAAGTCGGACATCACGTCCAAACTTACCACTGGGGTAATATCGTTCTGTGACATCTATCGAAAGCAGCGATACACATGGTGGATGCGATGCGACCACCCGCAGCGTGCCCTTCCTCCTATTCGGTTTTGCTGGAAAGCTCCTGACCTTCCCTGACATTCTCGACTTCTGGACCACGTCTAGCGAACGGCGCAATGGGTTTCATTTGGCGCTTACTCAGAATCCGCAGCGTTCGATTTGGTCACGAGCACCCCGACTTTTCCCCTTGACAATCTACAGGAATGGCCCTAGTCTTGCCTCCTGTAGGCATTCTACAGAAGCGCAACTGGCGCCTATAGGGGGACTAGAAAAAGTCTCGCTGTTGCTCGGGGGCGCCCGAGGAGGTTGCACGTGGACATTCCCCGGCAGGGTGCGGCGCGCGAGCGGCGCCGCCGTCGTGTAATCTACGGTCTGATCGGCGGGGCGGCACTGGTGGGCGTTTCGGCGGGAGTGGCGCATCTGAAGCCCGCCGCGCCCGAAGTCGAGCGCACCACGGTCTGGACGGACACGGTCCGCCGCGGGCCGATGGACATTCAGGTGCGCAGCTTGGGGACACTAGTTCCTGAAGACATCCTGTGGATTCCCGCCCTCACCGATGGACGTGTCAACCACCGGTTACTTCCCGGCGTTGCCGTCCGACCCAACACCATTCTCCTCGAACTCAGCAACCCGGAACTTGAGCAAGCCACCTTGGATGCTGGGTGGCAATTGAAACAGGCGGTGGCAGAATTCAATAGTCTCAAAGCGCAACTCGACAGCCAACTTCTCGACCAAAGGGTCACAGCCGCCACGGTGCAGTCAGATTATCAGCAAGCCCGCCTTACCGGTGAGAAGGACGAGGCGCTGGTGAAGCTCGGCCTTCAATCCGAACTGAATCAGAAGCTTTCGGCCGCTAAAGCCGGCGCATTCGCCACGCGAAACCAGATTGAGACCGAGCGAGTGAAAGTGCTCTCCGACTCCATCGCGGCGCAGCTTGCTGCCCAGCAGGCGAAAATCGAACAGCTTCGTGCGCTTTACAACCTAAAGCGCAGCCAGCTTGATTCCCTCCGCGTGCGGGCCGGGGCGGAAGGCGTGCTCCAGGAAGTGCTCGTGGAGGTGGGGCAGCGCGTGGCTGCGGGGACCATCCTGGCCAAGGTCGCCCAACCGACCCATCTCAAGGCGCAGCTCAAGATTGCCGAAACGCAGGCGAAAGATGTGCTGCTCGGCGAGAAGGCCAGCATCGATACCCATAATGGCGTCATCGCCGGGCATGTGGTTCGGATCGATCCATCAGTGATCAACGGAACGCGCACGGTGGACGTCAAACTCGATGGACCGCTGCCCGCAGGTGCGGTGCCTGATTTAAGCGTGGACGGGACGATTCAAATTGAACATCTCGAGAGCGTCCTCCACGTCGGACGGCCCGCCTTCGGTCAGCCGAAGAGTATCGTCGGCCTGTTCAAACTCGTGAACGGCGGCAAGGAAGCGGTGCGCGTACAAGTGAAGCTCGGGCGCGCGTCGGTAAGTACCGTGGAAATCCTGAACGAGCTTCGGGAGGGTGACGAAATCGTCCTTTCGGACATGTCGAGGTGGGACGGCTTTGATCGAATTCGTTTGCAGTGAACGGTAGCGGCGGTCTGTGACCGCCGAACTGCATCGCCGTCGCCGACGAGGACACCGGCGCTACCATGCGGGGACAACAATGACCAGGCTGCGAGCATTATTCGCGAAAAACCAGGTGGAGCGGGAACTCGACGACGAGTTGCGGTTTCATCTCGAGAAGCAGATCGAGGTGAACGTCGCGGCGGGGATGAGGCCCGAGGAGGCGCGGACGGCAGCTCTGCGCAGTTTTGGCGGGGTGGAGCAAGTGAAGGAAGAATGCCGCGAGGCCTGGGGGCTGCGCTTCATCGAGATTCTCATTCAGGACGTCCGGTACGGTCTGCGCATGCTGGCAAAGAACCCCGGCTTCACGGCCGTCGCGGTGCTGACGCTCGCGCTGGGCATCGGGGCGAACACGGCGATCTTTAGCGTGGTCAATGGGGTCCTTCTGCGGCCGCTGCCTTATCCGGAACCCGACCGCCTGGTGCGGATCTATGAAAGGTCGGCTCAGTTCAATGTGATGTCCGTCGCATATCCGAACTTTCTGGATTGGGAGAGGACGAACCGTTCCTTTGCAGGCTTGGCAGCCTACCGAGGTGAAAGCTTCAACTTCACGGGCACAGGTCAGCCTGAACAAATTCCCGGGGCGGTGGTTGCAGCCAATTTCTTTTCAGTGCTTGATGTGAAACCGCTGCTGGGTCGCACCTTTACATCTGATGAGGATCGCCAGGGCGCCAACCCGGTTGCCATGGTCAGTGAAGGTCTGTGGAAGCGGAGGTTCGGGAGCAGCACCGCTGTTCTTGGCAAAAGCCTTGAGCTCGACGGGCAGGCCTACAGCATCGTAGGCATTGTTCCTCGCGATTGCCGCCTGCTGGATCCGGCTGAGGCAATCACGCCGCTTTGGCAGTGGCGCCGACGAATGCAGTTGGAGAGCCGGGAGTTCCATCCAGGCATCCAGGTCGTGGGCCGCCTGAAGCCCGGAGTCAGCCTTGCTCAGGCGCAAGCTGATATGGATAGCGTTGCCCACAGCCTCGCCCAGGCATATCCGAAGACAAATGAAGGCCAAGGCACGGCGATTGTGCCACTGAAGAACGCCATCGTTGGTGATGTTCGCGCCATGTTGCTTTTGCTCCAGGCCGCAGTAGGCTTCGTGGTGTTGATCGTCTGCGCGAACGTGGCCAACTTGTTTCTTGCCCGATCTGTGGCGCGGAGAAGGGAAGTCGCCGTCCGCGTTGCAGTAGGTGCAAGCCGGGCTCGACTAATTCGACAGTTCCTCACGGAGAGCGTCATTGTGGGCCTGGCTGGGGGTGCGTTGGGCCTGCTGTTAGCGTCCTGGGGAATCCCACCTCTCCTGGCTGCTGTTCCTGGCGGGTTGCCGCGGCGGGAGGCTGTCGGGCTGGATGGAAGTGTCCTGCTTTTCACCCTGGCGGTGTCCTTGTTAACGGGCATCCTCTTCGGCTTGGCGCCTGCCTTTGAGAGCTCGCGCTCGGATCTGCAGGAGGCACTCAAGGAAGGTGGCCGAAGTGCGGTCGGCGGGCATCGTCGCACACAGAGTGTATTTGTGGTTTCGGAAGTCGCACTGGCGCTGGTCTTGCTGGCAGGGGCTGGGCTCATGATCCGGACCGTCCAGCGCCTTTGGGACGTGAATCCCGGACTCAATCCACAGCACGTCTTGACCATGCAGGTGGCTCTTTCGCCGACGCTGCCTAATGATCCCTCTGCGATCAGGATTGCCTGGCATCAGCTTCTCGACAGAGTCCGGAACATACCTGGGGTCGAATCTGCCGCAGTGACTATCTTGGTTCCCTTGAGCGGCGACGACAATGAAATGTCGTTCTGGACGAGCGGCCAGCCGCCATCTTCGATGGCACAAATGCCTGTGGCGCTCGGCTATATCACCACGCCGGGATATCTGCGCACCATGGGGATTCCCCTGCTGCGCGGACGTTCCTTCACGGAGCAGGACTCAGAGAGTTCACTGAAGGTTGTGATGATTGACGAGGTTCTGGCCACGCATTTCTTCCCCGGTCAGGACCCTGTCGGCCAGCAGCTGCAGCTCGCCGGGTTTGGACCATTGGAGATCATCGGCGTCGCGGGACACGTCAAGCATTGGGGCCTGGACGCGGATGACAGCGCCAAAATCCGCGATCAACTCTATTTTCCTTTTTTCCAGATCCCCGACCAGTTCATGGCCCAGTCCAAGATGGGCTTGCGGTTGGTGCTTCGCACAGGCTCCAACCCGATAAGCATGGTCTCCGCCGTGAGCAGACAGGTTATGGGACTGGGCAGGGATCAACCCGTCTACAACGTCGGGTCCATGGAGCAGCTCATTGCCGGTTCCCTAGCCCGGCGTCGCTTCTTGCGAATGTTGCTGGTGATCTTTGCAGGACTGGCTTTGACTCTTGCGGCAATCGGGATTCTTGGTGTCATCTCTTACTCGGTCAGTCAACGCACGCACGAGATCGGCATCCGCATGGCTCTGGGTGCCGAAAGGCGCGATGTTCTGAAGCTGGTCTTGGGCCGGGGACTAGTTCTGGCCCTCTCCGGAGTCGCGATTGGTCTGGTAGCCGCTCTGGGGTTGACTCATTTCCTCGCTAGCATGTTGTACGGAATCCGTCCGGCCGATCCGCTGACACTTATCGGCGTCGTCATTCTGCTGCTCGGCGTTGCCCTCCTGGCAAGCTACATCCCCGCTCGCCGGGCGACGAAGGTTGATCCGATGGTGGCCTTGCGCTACGAGTGAAGTGATCGGGAGATCGAGCCATCGGGTCATTGAGTCATTGAATCATCGGGTGATTGGGCCATTGAAAGGCAAGCGAGTTTCGCTTTTCGAGTTTCCAGCTTCGAGTCTCCAGTCGAGGAGTCCCAATGAACACACAGTTAGAGCCACTGATCAAGCTCGAGGGGGTCAGAAAGATCTTCCGCACGGACGAGGTCGAAACCCATGCGCTCGCGGGCATCGACCTGGAAGTCGCGCCCGGCGAGTACGTGTCCGTCGAGGGGCCGTCGGGCTGCGGCAAGTCAACGCTGCTTTCGATCGTCGGCCTGCTCGATTCGCCGAGCGAGGGTCGCTACTGGCTGAAGGATCGGCCGGTCGAGACGCTCGAGTTCGGCGAGCGCGCACGCATCCGCAACCGCGAGGTGGGGTTCATCTTTCAAAGCTTCAACCTGATTGGCGACCTGAGCGTTTACGAGAACGTGGAGCTGCCGCTTACCTATCGCGGCATGCCGGCGGGCGAGCGCAGGCGCCGCATCGCGGAAGCGCTCGAGCGCGTGGGCCTGGCGCACCGCATGAAGCACTATCCGGCGCAATTGTCAGGCGGCGAGCAGCAGCGCGTGGCCGTGGCGCGGGCGCTGGGAGGGAAGCCCTCCCTGTTGCTGGCTGACGAGCCGACGGGCAATCTCGACTCCAAGAGCGGCGAGGCTGTGATGTCTCTCCTCGGCGAGCTCCACGGCGACGGCGCCACCATCATCATGGTGACGCACGACCTGCGTTACGCGCGCCACGCGGAACGGATCGTCAAGCTCTTCGACGGCCGCATCGTGAACGGCGCCCCGGCGAGCGTATCACCCGCGGGGACGGCAGACATCGCGGCCGCCGGCACTGATCCGCTGCTTTCCTGAGACTCGGCACGGAAGGAGTTTTATGGCTAAACCTACGGACCTGCTGCAGGGCACGCTCGACCTGCTGATCCTGAAGACGCTCGCGCTCGAGCCCATGCACGGCTGGGGCATCGCGCAGCGCCTCCGGCAGATTTCGAATGACGTTCTTCAGGTGCAACAGGGCTCGCTCTACCCGGCACTGCACCGGCTCGAACGGCAAGGGTTGATCGCCGCCACGTGGCGAGCTTCGGAGAACAACCGCCGCGCCAAATACTACGAGCTCACGCCTGCGGGTCGGAAGCGGCTCGAAAGCGAGGCGTCAAGCTGGCAAAAGCTGTCGACCGCCATCGCTCAGGTGCTCGAAAGCGCCTGAGGCGACGGCCCCTGCAAGCCGCGGCCCGCTCGACTCCTGGGGAGCGAATGCGTCACGTTTGTGAACATCAAGCGAGCATGATGGATTCACCGGACGCTTACAGTTGCCGGGGTGCTGCGCTGGAGCTTACATTGCAGGGAACGGTCAGCAAGCTGCGACTTCACGCGGCCGACTATTCCAGAGTGCAATTCGCGCCGGGCTCCTGGAAGCCCCACGATCCTTTCAATCCCTGCCAGCAGCTTCAAACCCACCAGGCAGTGATGACCTTCCGCTCCTTCCAGGGTTCGCCTTAGGACGGTGAAATCGTTTCTATTGAACTGCGGGAGTGATCGCAACGGTCACGAGAGTTACAGCTGCCTGAGGTCGCGCCACAAATCTGCAAATTGGCCCAAGTTCATTTCCTCGGCGCGAGTCGACGTTGCCAAGCCGTGCGAGGCGAGCGCCTCTATAACGCGCGCCCGCTGGAAGCTCGCTCGAAGGTTGTTGAGCAGGTTTTTCCTTTTCTGAGCGAAACAGTGCTTCGCGAATCGCAGAAAGCGAGCTTGGTCATCAGGAGTCCATTCTGGGTACTTCGAACGCATCAGGAATTGCACAAGTGCCGATTGGATTTTGGGGGGCGGGGAAAAAGCTCCCGGCGGCACAATCAGTCGAATGCGGGGCTCCGAATAAAGCTGCGCGAGGACGCTCAGGTAGCCGTAAGCGCGCGAGCCGGGCCGGGCCGTGAGCCTCTCGGCGACCTCGCGCTGAACGAGTAGTGCCATGCCGCGGATCGAAGGCGCGAACTTGAACAGGTGATGAACAATCGGCGAGGTGATGTAGTAGGGCAGATTGCCAAAGACGAGGCATTTTTCCACGCGCTGGCGACGACAGAGATCGGCAAGATCCGTCGTGAGGATGTCGCCCATGAGGATCTCGACGTTCTTCCCCTGGAACTGTGCTGCGAGCGCCTCCGCCAGGGAAGCGTCCAGCTCGATGGCGACGAGGTGCCGGACGCGCGGCGCAAGCAGCGCGGTCATCGCGCCTCGGCCCGCCCCGATCTCGATGACGAAATCTTCTTCACGCAGATCGAGCGCCTCGATGATTCGTCGTCGGTGACCTTCGCTGACCAGGAAATGCTGGCCGAGTCTCGGACGCCGTGTACGCACCACACGCGCATTGTAGCGCATTCCTTTTCGTCTGCTTGGCCGAACGAGTAGAGTAGGGCGACCCCATGGGACCGCCATCGCCCAGGGTTGCGTCCGCCTTGACAACCGGCCGATCCAGGCCTATCGTCTCATCCATCCTTTCCGGGTCAGTGATATTGGTCTTGCGCCGGCTCGACCGGCGGGAGCTCGCTTAACCTTCGGCAACCAGCTTTGGCAAGCTTCAGGAACTCCGCCTTTCGACCTTAGAACGAATTCAATCCACCCTTGGAGGTGCGTGTATGTGGAAGGCACGATTCTTCTTCACCGTCGGACTCGTGTGCCTGCTGGCGTTGCCCCTCCTGGCGCAGGAAAAGCCGGGAAACGTAGCGACCGCAACGTATGTGAAGCCGAAACCAGGCATGCGCCAGCAGTTCGAGCAAGCCAACAAGCGCCATATGGAGTGGCACCGGCAGCAGAAGGACACGTGGACAATCAACGTTTGGGAGGTTATAAGCGGTGAACACATCGGTCAGTACGGATACGCCACAGTTGGCCACCACTGGAAGGACTTTGACGCCCGCGCCAAATTCGACGAGGCCGACATGGCCGACTACATGGCCAACGTTGCGCAGTATGTCGATTTGGAAAGCAACACCTACTGGATTCACCACCCCGACCAAAGTCGTCCCTTGCCAGGCGATGCGCCAATCCAGCTCTATGAAGCGGTACGGTATCACCTGAATGTGGACGGGGAGTCTGATTTTCTCCTCACGGGCCGCAAGATCCTCGAGGCTATCCAGAAAACTAACTACCCCGTGTACTACGAGGCCTACGAGCTCTGGGACGGTGGGGAGCACCCGACTTACCTGTTGATATTCCCGCACAAAAATTGGGCAGACTTTGAGCCGCCTGAACAGACCTTCCCGGCAATGCTGGAGAAAGCCTTCGGGCGCGACGAAGCCGAGTCCCTGATGAAACTTTCCAGTAAAAGCATTCATTGTGTGCACAGTGAGGTTTGGGTCGCCAGGCCCGACCTCGGCTACGTGCCACCGGCAGCAAAGTAAGCTCTTGTAGCCACGGCCCCGATGAGCTCTATCGGGGCTGTGGGTTTGTGAACGACGCAAAGAAGCAAGATTGGGGGAAAGCTCAATCGTGAGCAGATTCAGAAATCGTAACTGGAGGTGTGCGATGCGACGACTCTACTTGATGGCAATACTGGTTCCTTCACTTGTGGTGATGGGGCTCACTGTGGCGTGTCAACAACCGCCGCCGCCGAGCCCGCCGGATACGCGCGCCGCCGATGAGCGCGCCATCCGGGAAGCGGACGTTGCAGGGTCTAAGGCGGCCGCGGCCAAGGACGTCGAGGCGTACGTCGGCTTGTATGCCGAGGATGCCCTTGTTCTTCCACCCAATGCACCTATGCAGACGGGGAAGGAAGCTATCCGGAAGTCGACGTCCGAGACGATGGCTAGCCCCGGATTCGCTCTTAGCTTCCAGCCGTCCAAAGTGGAAGCTTCACGTGCCGGTGACCTGGCCTACGACGTGGGCACGTATCAGTTCGCGGTGAACGATGCGAAGGGCAAGCCCGTCAGCGACCGCGGAAAGTATGTGGTTGTATGGAAGAAACAGCCGGACGGCAAGTGGAAGATCGTGGCCGACATTTTTAACTCCGACCTGGCGGTGCCTAAAGCTGCCAAGCTGTAGCCAATCAAAGAGCGCGGATCCCGCTTCGCGGGGTCCGCGGCGTCTTGAACGTAAGGCGAAGCCGGCGATCGATCTGGCCATCCAATGGGCATTGGGTGCTCGCCTGACTGAGCTCCGGCCGCCGCTGAGAGCTACACCCGGATTCTATGCCGAGCTCGGGCTCGCGCCCTGCGGACTACCGACCCTGCTCCCGTGCGCCGTTTGCCCGGCCCTTTCGTCTTGACTTTTAGCAGACCCTTCCTCTAACTTAACGGTTTTGAGAATTTTGCTTTTCGGATAGGAGATTGAGCGTGCGAATCACATTTGCAGCGTCCGAAGGTGTGCCCTTTTCAAAAACGGGAGGTCTAGCTGACGTCGTCGGCGCGTTGCCCAAGGCGCTTGCCGCCGCGGGGCACGAGGTCGAGGTTCTGCTGCCGCGATACCGGATGACCAAGCCCGGCGCCCCTTTGCCTAACTGCCGAAGCGTCACACTGCCGCTGGGCAACGGTTTCCACTTCGCCTCCCTCCAGGATGGGGGAGTGGCCGACGGCGTTCACACCTACCTTGTTGATTGCCCGGAGTTTTTCGACCGCGACGAACTGTACACGGAGAAGGGGCAGGACTATCCCGACAACCACTTGCGTTTTGCGGCCTTCTCACTGGCCTGCCTGGAATTCATGAAACGCTCCGCGAACCCTCCTGAGATCATCCACTGCCATGACTGGCAGGCGGCGCTCGTGCCGATCTACCTTCGCAACCTCTACACGGGCGACCCGTTTTTCGCAGACACGTCAGTCGTCTTCACGATCCACAACTTGGGTTATCAAGGGTTGTTTCCGCCCCACATCCTGCCGGCGGTCGGGCTTCATGCCGGCCTCTTCACGATTGACGGCTTGGAGTTCTACGGCAAGGTCAACCTTCTGAAGGGCGGGATTCTCTTCTCGGATTTCGTGACGACGGTCAGCCACAAGTATGCGGAAGAGATTCAGACGCCGGAATTTGGCTGCGGTCTGGAAGGCGTCCTCCAAACCCGCGCCAGCCGTCTGGAAGGAATCGTCAACGGCGTGGATTATGACGCCTGGGACCCTGCAACCGATAAGCTAATCGCCGCCAACTATTCGCCGCAGGATCTGAAGGGCAAGGAAGTGTGCAAGAAGGCCTTGCTCGAGAAAATGGGTGTGACGCGCCCGGTGCTCACCCGGCCGGTGATCGGAATTGTTTCGCGCTTCGCTACGCAGAAAGGGTTTGACCTCATTGCCGGGGTGGCGGAGCAACTCATGGCCATGGACCTCTACATTGTCGCGCTGGGGACGGGCGAGCCGCAGTACGAGGAGCTTTTCCGGAGCCTCACGGCCAAGTACCCGCAGAAGTTCCGCGTCAAGGTCGCTTATGACAATACGCTGGCCCACCAGATCGAGGCGGGGGCGGACATGTTTCTGATGCCCTCCCGCTACGAGCCCTGCGGGTTGAACCAAATCTACAGCATGAAGTACGGGACGGTGCCGGTGGCGCGGGCGACGGGCGGCCTGGACGACACGATTGAGCCGTTTAACGGCAGGACCGGGACGGGCTTCAAATTTGCCGATTACCAGCCCGAAGCGCTGCTGGGGGTGATTCACCAGGCGGTCAACTTCTATCGGCAGCCCAAGGTTTGGCGGGTACTTATGCTCAATGGCATGCAGAAGGACTTTTCCTGGCCGAGTTCCGCCAAGCAGTACATCAAGGTTTATGAGGCCGCGCTGAAGACGCCGGCGAAAATGAAAACTGCCGCTCCCGCATCTAATTCCTGAAAGCGTTCCGCGGAGGTTGACGAGTCATGGGTGGCAAGAACACGCTGGTCTTCACCGACCAGAACTTTGAGTCGGAAGTGCTGAAGTCCGACCAGCCGGTCCTGGTGGACTTCTGGGCAGAATGGTGCGCGCCTTGTCGGATGATGGCACCCACCGTGGAGGCTCTCGCCGCTGAATACGCCGGCCGCGTCAAGGTCGGGAAGCTGAATGTGGATGAGAATCAGTCCGTGACGGCTCGGTATCAAATTCGTGGCATCCCGACCCTATTGATATTCAAGGGCGGAGAAATTCGGGAACAATACGTCGGCGCCACCTCGAAAGATGTGATCGTCAAGCTGTTGGAGCAGCACTTATAGCGCGGGGCGGACATCCCGGCCGCCCCTTGGGCGACCATCCAGTGAAATCCATAACTGACGTTCGATCAGACTGAGTCCGAAAGGGACAGCCATGTGGCAGAACGTGGTCATCGTCGGGGCCCAATGGGGCGATGAAGGGAAGGGCAAAGTCGTCGATGCCCTGGCCGAGCATTTCGACATCGTCGCGCGCTACCAGGGTGGCGCAAATGCCGGCCACACCGTGGTGGTGAATGGGACGAAGTTTGTCCTGCAGTTGCTCCCCGCCGGCGTCGTGCGGCCGGATAAGATCGCGGTGATCGGCAACGGCTTGGTAATTAACCCTGAGTCCCTCCTTGAGGAAGTGGCGCGGGTCGAGAACGCAGGTGTGGTGATTGGCCAGCGGCTCATGGTAAGCGATCGCGCGCACCTGATCTTGCCTTATCATCGCAGCCACGAAGTCGCCGCGGAGCAGGCGCGCGGGGTGGGGAAAATCGGAACGACGGCCAAGGGCATCGGGCCCTGCTACGAGGACAAGGCCGGACGGCGCGGGCTCCGGACCGGCGACCTGCGCGACTTTGAAGTCTTCCGCCGCAAGTGTGGCGAGGTGGTGGCCGACAAGAATCGTCTGGCCTCGGCGCTGTTTGCCGGCACAATGCTCGAGGCTGATGACCTCGCGGAGAGCTACTACGAGAAGGCGCGTTGCATCCTGCCGTATCTGGCTGACGTCTCGGCGTATCTGAATACGGAGATGGACCGCGGTCGGCGAGTCCTCTTCGAGGGCGCGCAGGGGACGATGCTCGACCTCGACCACGGGACATACCCTTTTGTGACGTCATCGAGCGCGGCGGCAGGCGGAGCGTGCACGGGCACGGGCGTCGGGCCGACGCGGATCGACGCCGTCGTGGGCGTCTCGAAGGCTTATGCTACCCGCGTGGGCAGCGGGCCGTTTCCCACTGAGGCGCTGGGCATCGAAGGCGAGAAGATTCGCGAGCGGGGAGGCGAATACGGCGCCGTCACCGGGCGGCCGCGCCGCTGCGGATGGTTTGATGTGCCGGCGGCGCGTTACAGCGCCCGGCTCAACCACCTGAAGGCATTGGTGATCACCAAGCTCGATATCCTCGATCACCTGGCCGAGATTCCCGTGGGTGTGGAATATGATCTCGATGGCTGCGGCACGACGGAGTTTCCGTCCGAGATCGCCGCGCTCGAGCGGATGAAGGTGCGGTACCGGGTGATGCCCGGCTGGCAGGAGTCGACTCACGGGATAAGTGAGTTTGCCCAGCTTCCTCAAAAGGCCCAGGATTATCTGCATTTTCTTGTTGATCAGGTGGGAGTGGAAATCGCGGTGGTCTCGACCGGCCCCCAGCGCGACCAAACGATCTGGATGAAGGAACTGTAGATGGTAGGCGGCATGCGGTAGACGGGGGAAGAGCAGAAGGCAGAAGGCAGAAGCAGGTAGCGCGGACCTCCGCTTTTGAGGTCCGCGGCTCTGCCCTAAGAAGAACCGCGGACCTGAAGGACGCAGGTCCGCGCTACCCGCTCTAGGACTAATCGAAAATCCAAAATCAAAAATCCAAAATCAGAGAAGACTGTCAACTGTTGACTGAAGACTGTAAACTGGATTCTTACTCCTGAATCCTGGCTTCTCCTCCCATGTCACTCAGTTTTGAAGAGGCGCTCGAAAAGGTCCGTGAGAAACTGAGCGGCGTGGCGCGCGTTCCACCTTCCGAGAGCGTCGGTCTTCCGAGTGCTCTGGGGCGTTTCCTTGCCGAAGACGTTGCCGCCGACCGTGATTACCCTCCCTTCCATCGCGCCATTCGAGACGGGTTTGCCGTCCGCTCGTCGGATGTCGTCGGTGTGCCCGTCGGACTCGTCCGCCAAGGCGAAGTGCGCGCCGGCGCGCATTTCTCCGCCACAGTTGGGGTCGGGGAATGCGTTGAAATTATGACCGGCGCGCCGCTGCCCCCTGGAGCCGACGCCGTCGTGATGATTGAGCACGTCCGCGTCACTGGCTCACAGGTCGAAGTCCTGCGCTCAATCGGCCCCTGGGAAAACGTGGTGCGGAAGGGAAGCGAAGCTGCGGTTGGCAGCGTCGTCTTGCGACGTGGCCGTCGCGTGATGTCGGGGGAAATCGGATTGCTCGCTTCCGTCGGCCGCGACCCGGTCCGAGTTTTCCGCCAGCCGGAAGTGGCGATTCTTCCCACCGGCGACGAAGTCGTGCCGCACGAGCAGAAGCCGCAGTGGTTTCAGATCCGCAACAGCAACGCCCTCACGCTGGCCGCGCAGGTTCGGGCGGCGGGCGGGCGACCGCGGCCCATGCCCATCGCCCCCGACGATGAGGAATCACTCCGGCGGTCAGTCCGGGAGGGATTAGAATCGGACCTCCTGCTTCTCAGTGGCGGCGTCTCCATGGGGAAGTACGACTTCGTAAGAAAAATCCTGAGCGAACTGGGAGCGGAGTCCTTCATCCAAGGTGTCGCGATTCGGCCGGGAAAGCCTCTGGTTTTCGGTCGTGTGGCCGAGAAGTTCTTCTTCGGTCTGCCAGGGAACCCCGTTTCGACCTATGTGACTTTCGAGCTTTTCGTTCGGCCGGCCCTCGCGATGCTAAGCGGGGGCGAGTTCCTTCGGCCGGTCTTCCTGCGTGCGCGGCTGGGAAAGCCTTTCCGCCAGAAACACGGGCTGACGGCGTTTATGCCCGCACGTGTGGAGACGCGCGACGGCGACCCCGTGGTGGAATTGGTCGGCTGGCAGGGTTCCGGGGACTTGGTTGGCGTTGCCGCGGCAAATTGCTTCCTGGTGGTCCACCCCGAACAGATGGAACTCGCGGCCGGGGCATGGGTGGATGTGCTGCCAAGACCCGGGTAGCAGGTTTCGGAGGGAAATAGGAGATTGGAAAATAGAAACTGGGAAATCGAAATTGGAAACTGGAAAATCGAAACTCGAAATTAGAAAGTCGAAAATCGAAAATCGAAACGGGGAGGCTGAGGAGTGAAGATGGAAGATCGAGGTCGGGGATAGAAACTCGAAACCAGAAATTGCTAACTGGTAAACGCCGACGAGCGGGTTTCGATTTCAAGTTTCTAGTTTCGATCTTCCCTTTTCGAATTTCGAGTTTCTCATTTCGAATTTCCCATTGCATTTCCACCGAGGATGCCCATGTCTAGGGGACTGAGTCATTACGATCGAAGGGGCCGGGTTCGCATGGTGGATGTCTCTGCAAAACGCGACACCGTCCGGCAGGCCGTGGCGAGTGTCCTGGTGAAGATGAAGGCGCGGACGCAGCGCGGGCTCCGGCGCAATCCCAAGGGTGACCCGCTGGAAGTGGCGCGCATCGCGGGGATCGCGGCTGCCAAGCGCACCTCGGAATTGATTCCTCTTTGTCACCCCTTGCTCCTCAGCCACATTGATGTGCAGGCGGAATTATGCAAGAATGGCGTCCTGATCACCGCGACGATTCGCACCACGGGTCCAACCGGGGTCGAAATGGAAGCGCTGACGGCGGCGGCCGTGGCGGGCCTGACCGTTTACGACATGTGCAAGGCGTTGGACCGAGGGATCGAAATCACGCGCCTTCGCCTGCTGGAGAAAAGCGGAGGGAAAAGCGGCACGTTCCGGGCCGCGCGCTGAGGGTTCCCATCACTCCGCCTAGCCCCGGAGAGCGGATCTGACATGCTCGCGAGCTTGAAAATCCTTGTCGTTGACGATAACCCCACCATCCTGAGGCTGCTCACGCGGAGCTTGGACAAGTGTGGCGAGTTGATTACCGCCACGGACGGCGCGGATGCCCTCATGAAGGTCATTGAGCTGAAGCCCGACCTGATTATCAGCGACTATTCGATGCCGGTCATGGACGGCCGGGCGCTCTTCGAGAAGCTGCAGGCTCGGAAGGAAACTAAGGACATTCCCTTCTGCTTCCTTGCTTCGCAAAAGGAAATCGACGAGCACCTGCGCATGGTTGTGGACGGCGTCGAGGAATACTTCGTCAAGCCATTCTTCGTGACGGAGCTCGCGGCGCAGGCGCATCGCATCACCGGTCGCATGAATCAGGCGCGGATGGAACGGCTGGGCGGCCGGGGCGCCGTGACCGGCCATCTCAGCGAGATGAACCTGCTTGACTGGATGACCTCACTCGAGCAGGGGCGCAAGACCTGTGCCTTGATTCTCCGCCACGGCGGCGAGGAATGCATTCTTTACTTTATCGAAGGCCAGGTAGCTCACGCTACTTACGGAACCTTGGCCGGCGACCAGGCGGTCTTCAAAGTCCTCACCTGGACGGAAGGCGACTGGGAATTGGACTTTTCCAGGACGACCTCGGAGCATACGACCACCATGTCCACTCAGGGGCTGATGATGGAAGGCCTGCGCCTGCTCGATGAGGCCAACCGCGATGCCGCCGGTTAGGGTTGTGCGTCTATGCGTTCACACGCGTGGCGCCCTGATTTATCGGGGCATGCCGGGCTCCCGATTTCATCGGGACGGGTTCCGCCCGGCACTACTTCCCACCTCGCATGGCTGATTCTCTCCGCGCCAAAATCCTCGTGCTCAGTGATTCGGCCGCCCGTGGCGCACGCCAGGACCTTTCCGGCCCTGCCATGCAGGAATTGCTGAAAGCTCACGGCTGGCGTGTCACGGGATTCGAAATCCTGCCCGACGACACGGAGGAGATTCGCAGCCACCTGCTCGCGTGGGCGGCTGGGGGGGACTGCGACGCGATCTTCACCGTAGGTGGGACGGGGCTTGGCCCGCGCGATGTGACGCCGGAGGCGACGCGCGCGGTGATCGAAAAAGAAATCCCAGGGCTCGCCGAACTGATGCGGGCAGAAGGGTTGAAGAAAACCCGCAAGGCGGCGCTTTCACGTGGCGTGGCGGGCGTGCGGGGGGACAAGCTCATCGTGAACCTTCCAGGGAGTGTCCGCGGAGCACGCGAGTCGCTGGAGGCCATCCTCGGTCTGCTGCCCCACGCCATTGACCTCCTTCACGGAAGAACGGAGCATGCGGAATAAGGCGCGCTCCATGCCGGGCGGCTTCGTTCCACTGCACGGTGGACCGTCGGTGTGATATCATGGAATGCAATCGACCAGGAGGATGAGGGCGAGTGCTTGACCAATACGGCCCGATTCTGATTTTCTTCGTGATTGCCGCGGCCTTTCCCATCGTCGTCCTGTGGCTCGCGCGCTTCGTGCGACCGAGGTTCAATCCCACGCCGGAAAAGGTGATGCCCTACGAGTGCGGTATCACTCCTGAGTCCGACGCCCGCGGGCGATACACGGTCCGCTTTTACATTATCGCTATCCTGTTTGTGATCTTCGATGTCGAAACAGTCTACCTGATTCCTTGGGCTGTCCAATACCAGGTGCTGGGCTTGTTCGGCTTGGTGGAGATGCTGGTTTTTCTCGGCATCCTCGTCGTCGGCTACATCTGGATCTGGAAGCGCGGCGCGCTCGAGTGGGTCTAGCCCGCTCGACAACCTCCTGTCTTAATGCTAGTTATCCGACGGGCGAAATCAGTATTTCCGAAACACATCACCCGCAAACCGCCGTCAGAGCACACCCCCATTCCGATACTCGCTGCTTGCCCGCGGATTTTCACGGATGATAGGATGCCCTCCCTCGACTTGCCTGTTCGCTGACCGTTGAGGGACAGTAGCGGCCACGCGGAGTGGGAGGCTATGGGCTTCAACCTAACGGAAGAGAGCCAGGAAAGAGAACTGGAAATCCTTGCGGAGCGGATCCTCGAATTGTGTGGGGGCCAAAGGCTATCCGACGAGCTTCGCGGGCGCTTCGCCAAAGAGGCCGGCTGCCTTGGTTTCCGATCGGTGCGGCTATACCCCGGATCGCTCGAGGAAGATCCAGAGCATCGCTCAAACTACTACATTTCCGTCGATCTCCTCGAGGAAGGCAGAGCCCGGCCAGTATTGGTCCATATCGCCCCTGGCTCAAAGTCGGTGGCGTCTAGGTTCGCGGCCGTCGCCCAATCTTTTCCGGCCCGCCTGGCAGGTCAGGAAGAAATCTGGATTCGTTATTTCCCTTTCACGTCAGGAGACCACGCCAGCATCCGCACCTTCGCGGAGCAGGTTGCCCCGGTCTTCTTGCCCAGGCCGCAGCGGGCGCTGCCCGCCGTCGCGGTGGGAAACCGGCATCCGGAGATCAGCCTGCCGGCGGCTTTTGACGCTTTCCGCGCGATCAAGAAACGAATGGACGTCAACATGGCCTCAACGGTGCAGCTCTCGGCGACGCGGGAAATGACCACCGACGAAGCGCTCGCGGCGCGTGATGGCGAGATTCCCACGGCCGCCGGCCACACGCGCGTTTCCATCCGGCACCTCTACCACGCGGGGCTCTGGGCGGCCATCCGCAGCGGCTGGCGCGAGGGCTATACGGCCGAGGCCGATCATTTCATCGTGACCGGCAACTCGCCCGAGGAGATCGCTCGCTCCGTGGAAACGGTGAAGGAAGCCATCCGCCACGCCGTAGGCTACACCAAGTTCACGACGGACACCTCGCGTCTCATCGAGCTTCAGGCCGACCCGCGCCACCCCCAGGCGTGGAGCGATGCCGTCGTCGCGGAGAAGTGGAGTCAGATTTTCTCCAACGAAGAGCGCCATTGGATGCTGAGCGAGTTCCCGAGGGCTTTCGCTATCGAGGGATGTTCGCACGCTTTCACGCGGGAGGAAATCACTCGCCTGGCGGTCAAATTCGGGGAGAGCCTGAAGCTGAATGAAGAGCTTCATGATTCCATCCGGGCTGAGAAGGTGAGAGCCGGATGCTCGCCGGAGTTCGACTTCGAACCTTCGCTCGACGAAGCCGAGACGTTGACCACGGCCAAGGAATTGCTCTTCTACATGCATTGGCTGAAGGCGCGCGGCCGGCCCGCGCAACTCGTGCCGCCGAACCTGGGATTCAAGAAACGGCAGGCATATCCGGAGGCGATGCAATCCGCGGGTGCTATCGGCCTCGCGGACTACTGCCACCACAAGATGTGGGACGAGCTGCCGCGCCGCACTGCAGAGGAGTTTCACAGCCAGCCACTCGCCGAACTCGCCGCGCGCATCGCCGAGCTCGCCGCCGTGGCGCGCTACTTCGATGGAACGCTGAGCATCCATTCCGGCAGCGGCAAGCAAGCGGCGGTCCTGGAGCTCATCGGCCAGGCGACAGCCGGACGGGTCAATTACAAGATTTCCGGGGAGCTGCAGCTCCAGTTGTTTGATGTCCTCTCGGAACAACCGGAGGACTCACCTTGGAAACAGCTTTATGCGCGGATGGCGGAACGCACTAATCAGTTTGCTGCGGCCGGCGCCTACGGCGCGGAAAGTGAACTGGCCGGTCACTATCTCAAAATGGGCCGCGGCAACTACCTGGGCAAGAGCGAATTGGGCCGCGTGGATGGGAACTTGTTCCTGGTGTTTTGGCTGGGGAACATCGTGGGAAGCCGCGATGTGGATTCTCCGGACGGCGACTGCCGTTTCTTCAAGGAAAAGCTCGACGAGTTGCCGGAAGACTTAGTCCAGGAAGTGCGCCGCCGGAACACCCGCTACATCGTTTGGCTCGCCGAGCACCTGCGACCGTAGAGACACTCAAAGCGAACTGCTCTGCTGGCCGTGCTCATGCCTCCTTGCTGAGCTTCCTGATGATGGATTTGGCCAACCCCTCGTGAATCTCACTGTGGCGGGGCACGGGTTGGGACTGCTTCGTTTTCGGGTTGGTGTACCAATCATGGCTCGCCCCGTGCCGGACCAGCACACAGCCAATCTCTTCCAGCTTCTTGATCAGGCCCTTCTTTTCAATCGGCCACGACCAAATCTTCAACCTTCCGAATGTACGGGATTTCGCCGGATTCAAGGTCTGCCAGGAGGTCCTTGAGATGCTGGACTAGTTCGTCTTTCGACTTCCCTTGCGTATGATAGTCGGGGTATTCATTCAGAAACCCCAGAAAATATTCACCATCCTGCCAGTAGGTGAACTTCGCGATTTTCATCGCGTGCTCCTAGAAATCATGCTGCCAGCCATTTTCCCCATGCGGGAAGTATACTCCAAACAGTAAATCCATTTTCTCTGTACAGACGTTCCGCCGGAACGTCTCTACGGACGTCCCGGCGGCGGGTCCGCCCCGGCCCTTCTCAGTGGCGATGTCCACTGTCAATACGCCTGTGGCACGTACCGAGGCAGTTTTTGCGAGGCGAAAATCTTTTTGAACCGGGCAAAGCGTTGCAGCCCTCCGACGAGCGGAATCGTCGGCCATCCGTCGCCGATGAGCGGCTGCGCGTACCGCAGGAAATCATCCGTCACATCAATCCTGTTGGGAGTGATCCAGTGGGGAGGAAACTTCCTCTCCGAATTGGCGACCTGCTCCAGCGGGACTTTGTCATAACGCACGCAGTATTTGTCGCCGGGCTCGCGCAGGATGGTGCTCATGTACCCGGAACCTTCTTGGGCGGCAATCTGCACACCTTTCTGTCCGACCTTGTAGGCTTCGTCCAGGTCGACGGTTGAGGCGTAGATCATGTTGTGGCGCTGATCGGTGCCGGGAAGATTGCTGCGGGCCACGCCGCGCGCCTTCAGGCCCACCTTGTTAAGGTAGTTCGTCACCACGCGCTCGACGGTCATTCCTGACGAGGAGTACATGATGTGGCCGAAGCCGTCCCTGTTTTCGCCGAGGTCGCCAACGTCGAACCCTTCGCTGACGACGGCGATGCAGCGTCCGCTGCGCTTTAACTCGTCGTTCACAAGGTCCGCCAGGGCCTCCAGCGTCAGGCCGCATTCGGCGAAATAGATTTGTAGCGGCATCTCGCGATGCGGGTCAGCCAGGCGCGAAGCAGCGGGGATAAACCCCACCTTGCGTCCCATCGCCTGGAGCACAATTACTGGCTCGGCAGGAGACGAGCCGGCGTTTTCCTCGTTCACGCACTGGATGTAAAGAGCCCAAAAGCGAGCGACGCTCCCATAGCCGGGGGTGTGGTCAATCAGCTTGAACTCCGTGTCGCCGACGTCGTTATCGATCGTCTTGGGCGCGCCGACGGCCACCAGATCCATGCTGCGCTCTGCGGCGAGCTTGGAGACCTTGTGGGCGGTGTCCATGGAATCGTTGCCACCGATGTAAAAGAAGTAACCGATGTCGTGCGCGCGAAATACGTCCATGATGCGGTTGAAGTCTTCCTGCTGCTTCGCCTTGAGCTTGTACCGGCAGGAGCCGATGCTGCCGGCGGCGGGTGTCACGCTCAGGAGCGCGATCTCCTCTGCCGGCTGCGCTGAGAGGTTCAGCAGTTCTTCTTTCAGCACACCCTCAATGCCGTGATAGCCGGCGTAAACCGTGCCGAACTTGTCCGGCATGGTCTGGCAGGCTTCGAGGATGCCACGCAGGGTGTTATTGATGACCGGAGTCGGCCCTCCGGCCTGAGCAACGATGACGTTCTTGGCCATAGTGAGTCTCCGCATTAAATTGCTATGGATTTGGGTGCGGGGTGGATCGTCGGCCCCGACCGAAAGGCTTCACGAAATTCCGCGACGGACCCCGATGCACTTCATCGAGACCGGACGCGATAAAGCATTTCTCCGGCGCGCGGGACGACCAGAATGCCGTCTTCCTCGCGGCCCTGCCAGTCGTCCAAGTTGACCTCGGCCGGATCGAGATAGCCGACGTTAATTCGCTCGCACCGCTCGCGGGGGATGCCGGTGGCCAGCGTCACGCGAATGCGAGGGCTTTCCTTGCCGGACGCCGCGCAATATTGCCCCAGACCCTTCAGGTGCGTCGAGTGCGCCAAAACCCCGCCGGGATACCGCTTGAACTTGTCCCACTGCGCCAGGAAATAATCGCGGCAGTGGTAGCCGATCTCGTCAATTAGCTTTCCGTGGGTATAGCTGACCTCGGTGAGCTGCGGCGCGTAGATCACTACCTCGCCGCCGTCGGCGACCGCCGGCTCCATCTTGTACATTCCCTTGGCGGCCGTCCACAGGTCGTCGTACAGAGGAGGCATGATGGAAAGGACGCGACGGAAGGGTTCGTTGACATATACGATGTGCTTCTCGGCGGAGAGCGCCGAGGCCGCCTGCCACGCTTCCTGAGGCGGTCCGAAGAAGAGGCCGGCCATGCCTTCGTGCGTGACCACCAAGGCGAAGCATACCGTGGGCCGGTCGACCATGGCCGCGGCACGGTCGATCACGGCGCGCACGGGGGTGTAACCAGAGCCGATGATCTTGTAGCTGGTCATCACAGCGCCCAGCCAGTGAGTGAAATTGATGATTTCTGCCGCGGCGATACCGGGGAAGAAATACTTCGTTCCGCCCGAAAAGCCCACGACCTCGTGCGGAAACACAGGGCCGCAAATGATGATTTGGTCGTAATCCAGGATGAGCTTATTGAGCCGGACGGGAACGTCCTCGGCCATCAGGCCGCTGGTGAGGTCGCCGATCTCGGCGGCGGGAATCGTGCCGAGCGTCACAAAACTCTCGGGATCCTCCCAGCGATGGTTGAAGATGCGAGTCTTTCCGACCTGGCCGTTCGAGACGGGCCGGCCTACCAGCCTGCTCAGTTGCGCGTCGTTCATAGGCTGGTGAGTGCCCAAAGCCACCAGGTAGTCCAGCGCGGTCACGCGCGGCGCGAGGAGTTCCTCAAACAAGTCGAACATCAAGGGCATCGGCATGGTGCGCGTGCCGTCCGGGATGATCGTCAGGACGCGCTTGCCGTCGATGGCGAGCGTGGCCAACCCTTCGCGCACCACCTGGACCGTTTCCTCGCGGGTCAGGTAGCGATTCGCGTAGCCCTTGCCGATGACCATCCTGTTTCTCCGTTTACGGTCGAGCTTCCTGCCTACACTCCACTATAAGCCGAGAACCCGCCGTCGATGGGAACTATCACTCCGGTAACAAACGCCGAAGCGGGGGAGAGTAGCCACAAAACCGCGCCGAACAAATCTCCGGGCTGGCCAAAACGCCCCATAGGCGTGTGGGCAATGATCGCCTGGCCGCGCGGCGTGAGCTCGCCTGTCTGCTCGTCATAGAGCAGGAATCGGTTTTGCGCGGTGACGAAAAAGCCCGGCGCGATCGCGTTGACCCGGATTCGCGGGGAATAACATTGCGCCATGTGTACCGCCAGCCATTGCGTGAAGTTGCTTACTCCCGCCTTGGCTGCTGAATAAGCCGGGATGCGAGTCAGCGGGCGAAAGGCATTCATCGAGGAAATATTCAGAATCGTTCCTTGGCCCTTTTCCGCCATAACCTTGCCGATGACTTGGCAGGGAAGCATTGTTCCCAGGATGTTCAGGTCGAAGACCCAGCGCAAAGCCTCAGTCGGCAGGTCGAAAAAGGAAAGGTCCGGACTGGTCGTGGCCTGGGGCTTGTTACCGCCCGCGGCGTTCACCAAGCAATGGATTTCGCCGAATCTCTTCATGATCGCCTCAGTAGCTTGGCGCAAGCTGGATATATCCAGGACGTTGACCTCTACGACCATCGCTCGTCCCGCGCGTTCGCCCATGCGCTCAAGCAGAGCCGGCGCAGGCTGCAGGTTAACATCCATTACCGCCACATCGGCTCCACAATTCACCAGTGCCAGGGCGATCTCGCCGCCCAGGATGCCTGTGCCTCCGGTGATCACGACCGTCCGGCCGGTGAAATCGTATTGGCGGGTCAGTTCAGCCAGGTCCATCGGAATGTTTCCTCCGCGATTTGGGAATTCGACCGCGTGTATGCTTTCTTGCGCGCGAAGCCGCAGAAACGGCTCAAGTATAGGCCAAGCCTAGCCGCATGTCTCCTGCGTGAAGTCTCGCAGCCACCGTCAATTCGCCATTCGACTTGACCGTGGGCTTACCTCAGAGGGCGTACTGCCTTGCCGGTTTTTTTGACTCGATGATAGGATTCTTGTCTACCCAATCTCACGTCGAGGTTAAACACCGTGTCCTACTACCGAGGGCTTAGTCTGGAGGGAAAGCGCGCGCTGGTGTTTGGTGGAACGAGCGGCCTGGGGAAATCGATAGCCTTGGGCTTTGCGGAGGCCGGCGCCGACGTGGTTCCGGTCAGCCGGCGCGCCGACGAGGTTCACAAGACGGCGGAGGAGATCCGCCATCTCGGCAGGGGCTCCCTGGAAGTCGCCGCCGACGTCACCCGCCGTGAAGACATCCAACGGGTCATCGACCGTATGTTTTCTGAATGGGGGCGGATTGACATCCTGGTGAACTCCGCCGGCACGGGGAAGCGGGTGCCATCGCTGGAGCTGGACGACCAGGAATGGGACCGCCTCATGGACGTCAACCTGCGCGGCACCTGGTACGCTTGCCAGATGGTCGGCCGGGTGATGAAGGAGCAGATGTACGGGCGGATCATCAACATCTCCTCGATATCCGCGTTCCTGAGCGCGCACGAGACCACGCACTATGCGGCCAGTAAGGGGGCGGTGGTGCAGATCACGCGCTGTTTGGCGGCCGAGTGGGCCAAGGACAACATCACCGTCAACTCCATTGCGCCGGGTGTTTTTGAGACTGCGCTCAACGTCCGAATCATTCATGAGCCGGGCCGCAAGGCGTCCATCATGGCGCACACGCCCATGCGACGCTTCGGCAATCTCGAGGAGATCAAGGGCGCGGCGATCTTCCTTGCTTCCGACAGCGCCAGTTTTGTGACCGGAGCGATGATTCCCGTGGACGGTGGCTTCCTCGCGCAAGGCATCGGCGAGGGGGTATGAGCGGGCGGTGAAAGTTCCGTGGCTGTTCCTCAGCAGTCTGAGGCGAGTGGTTCCTCTTATTCACGGGGGTCTGGACATCTAAAGATGCAGATCTGGCCCGCCTTAGATTTCCTACCACTTCTCACGGCCAGTGCTGGGTGGTTCCAGCCAAACAATCAGAACTTCCAGTCGCTTGTAAGGCTCACGGCGTTGCCGCGCAGCGGTCCCAGCACCTGAGCCGTGTTGTAGTGTGTATAGGCGATGCCGAGGGTCAGGTTGGGGCTCACCTTGACGCTAAACGAAGGCTTCACGACAAACGACCGCGTGAGCGCGCCTCCGTGTCCGGTCTGCTGCGTTCCGAAGGCGCCGAACCAGTCGTAGCCCACGGGGCCAAAGAGCTTTCCGTAAATGCGGCCGGTGAGTTGGTGGTTTTGGTAGAAAGTCGGGTTGAAAAAGCCCAGGAATACATTCCGTCGGCCTCCCGCAAAGCCGTAGGCCGTGCCCCGGTAGCCACCGTCGAGCGAAAAGCGGTCGGAGTGGACGAAATTATGGTTGAAGGTAATGTCCCCGCCGTGGCCCCAGTCCACAGCTCGTGAAGTCTGGGTTGTTACCTGTCCAATTGCGCATAGCATGTATGGCGTGCTGGCGATCCACGTCGGCTGCAATGCGGTGTTGCCAACGGCGTCCGGCACAACCACCGGACACGATGCAGTCCCTGATGACGGGTAGTACAAGAATGGCGGGTCGGCCAGAGGGAAGTCCGGCGGCCCGATTAAGGGGATGAACAGCGGCCCGGGAACGGGGACTCCCACTTGCACTTTCGCCGGATTACTTGCACCGTGGTCTGTGTCTACGACAACAGTGTATAGCGTGGACGCTTGCCCCAAGCCGGCACTGTCCATGAAAGCAAAATCCGCTGTTTCCCGGTTGCGGTCCGTGAACAGGCGCGTGTAGAAGAAGTCAAAATGCAGTTCCGTGCGGGGTGTAGGAAAGAAATTCAGCCCACCATCAAAGCGGGTCTGAGTCAGGTGCAGCTTCATGGCGCGCGGGGTGGGGTAATACACTGCTGGCCCGTGCATCCAATCCAGGTCAATGCTGAGTTTCTTGAGGGGAGAAATGGTGCCACCGGCAAGGCCGATGGGTTTGTACGCCTCGCCGGGCACTGTCGTCGGCCCTACGCCGAGCGCATTGGTGACCGACGGGCCGAACCGATCGACCAGGTTGCTGAGGTTCCCGGTAAGATCTGGCGAACGCTGGATGTCCGATGGACCAAAGCGCGCGAAACCCACACCGCCTCGGATCGTCAGATACCTGGATGCGTGCCAAGTGTGCCGGGAAATGAACGTCCAAGGCGCCACGGCCCCCTGTACAGAAGGTGTAGGGCTCTGCGTGGGAAGTGACGTAAAGCTGAAGTAAGAATCCACCTTTGGGAACAAGGGAACGCCGATCGTCACGCCGTATGTTTCATAGCGGACATCCTCGTTAGGAAGTCCGCTGACGGTTATCTCGGGGTAAGCCGTTTGCGTCACGGCGGGCACCGGCTGACCCTGCTGGTTGAGCGCCAAGTTCCCTGCTGCATCGGTAGCAATCCCGATATAGCTGACGGGGAGTGCCCCCAGCGTCACCGAGCTGGCCGGGCCGATTTCGCGGGCGTAGGAGGTCGTCGTGTGAATCGTGATGGCGCGCTCTTCCCGGAGGCGCTGGCGCATGGAGACGATTTCCGGATTGTTCGGGCTGATTTGTTCGGCGCGGTCCAAGAACTCCTTAGTCTGTCGGCGGTGGCCGCGGGCGTGCTCGATGCTGGCGAGCAGGAAGAGCGCGTCGAAGTTGTTTGGCTCGGCCGCCACGACGTCATTGGCCGCCGCGTAGGCCTGCTTGGCATCGCCCTGGTAGTAACTGATCCGCGCTTTTCCCAGGAGCGCCGAGGTGTCGTGGGGATTCTGCTTCAACACCGCGTCGTAGTTCCTCAGGGCACTGGCGCGGTCGCCCTGGCGGTCGTCGAGTTGCGCCAGCGCCAGACGAGCGTCGCGATTCTGGGACTCGGCAGCCAGGACGGTGTTGAGCGACTGCCGGGCTGCTGCACTCTCTTGCAGGCGGATTTGGAGCCGCGCGACTTCCATCTGGTAGGTGGAGTTGGCTGGATCACGTGTGAGTAGGTTTTGGTAGGCCTTGAGAGCCTCGCGGTCCTGGTGCGACCACACATAGACGCGCGCCAGATCCTCCTGCGCACTGGTATCGTCGGGCGAATCCTTCAACACCTCACGATACAAGTGGATGGATTCGTCGTACTGGCCCCGGCCCGCGAGCAAACGGGCGAGTTCCTTCTTGGCGCTCTGATCGTCCGGCGCCAGCTCGAGCGCTTTACGGTAATCCTGGATGGCCGCGGTTTCATTCTTCAGTTGTGTCTCGGTGTAGGCACGGCCCTTGAGCGCGGCGACGTCGTCAGGGTAAGCGGCGAGCCGCTGATCGTAGTAGGCGAGATAGGTCTCGGGTGAAGCGCCGCTCGCCGGGCGCAGGGCCGTCCATTTGGCTTCCTCCTCGGCGCGGCGAATGGTGTCGAGCGCCTGGGCGTTCTGCTTGTCGTCCGCCCGTTTGGCGGCGAGGCTCTGGAAGATGGCGCGAGCTTCGGCGAGTTTCCCCGTCCAGAGAAGGACGAAGGCCTTCCCCTGCAGGGCGTCGTAATTATCCGGGGAGGTGCGGAGGGCGTCATTGTAACGGTCGAGAGCCTCCTCATATCTGTGCTCGGCGGCAAGCGCCAGCGCCAAGCCGACCTTGGCGTCGGTGCGCTGGGGATTCACCTGCAGAAGCTTGCGAAAGACTTCAACGGCATCGGCAGTTCGCCGCGTGCGGAGCATCGCTGCCCCGAGTTCGGCCAGCGCGTCCTGGGAGTTGGGCTCCGCGGCGGCGACATGCTGGAAGTGAGGGATAGCCTCCGCGTCCTGCTGGCACATGACGAGCGCCCGCGCCAGGCGCAACTCCAGGCCCGTATCATTGGGCGAGAGCGCGAGGGCCTTGCGGTTGTAATCGACGGTCTCCGGGCAGCGTGATGCGGTTGCTGTCAGCTCGGCGAGCGCGCGGAGCGCCACGGCATCATTCGGGTCCTTGGTCAGCCTCTCCCTATAAAGGCTCTCGAGGCGGGCCGTGTCCCCCGAACGCCGGGCCGCGGCGATTTCCTTCTGCTCGAGCCCGGCCTGTGCTTGCCCGAGTCCCCGGGCGATCTCGTTGTCCCGAGGAAAACGTCGGTGAAGATCTTCGAAGAGTGCCTGCGCTTCTTCGTACCGGCTCAGCCACAGGAGAGCGAAAGCCTTGCCCGCCAGCGCCTCACCATTCTTGGGCTCGAGCCGCAACACCCGGTCGAACAGCCGCAGACCCTCTTCGTGCTCACCCTGCCACGTGGCAAGGCGGGCCAGTCCGATGAGGGCCGAGGGATAGTTGGGATTGGAAGAGAGAACAAAGTTGTATTGTTCCTGCGCATGCGCATAGTCCTTCTCGCGCGCATACAAGTCACCGAGCCTGCTGCGAGCCTCCAGGTCACCGGGGCTGCGTTGCAGGTAGGCATCGTAAGTCTGCTCGGCTTGGCGGGGCCGGTCGGCGGCGGCATAGGCCTCGGCTGCGCGCTTCCAGGCTCCGGCCGGCGCACCTGGCCGCTCCGCCGCCTGCTGAAAAAGCGTGGCGGCTTCCGCGGCGCGATTCAAACCAATTAGGCAGCGGCCCAGGTTTTCGACGACCTCTGCCGAGTCCGGGTTGAGTTCATACGCCTTGGAGTAGTAGCTAGCCGCCTGCGCGTAGCCCTGCGGGCCGCGTTGGAAGTAGCAGAACGCCAGGTTCTTGAGCACGTCGAAGTTCTTGGGGTTGGAAGGGAGAACTTCCAGGTAGCGTTAGCGCGCGCCCTCGTAATCTTTTTGGAGAAAGAGGGCATTAGCGTGCCGGGTCGCCAAGGCTTCGAACGGGGGTGCTCGGATGGGCTGAAACTCAAGTGATTGTCTCCTATCCTGTTTTCCAGCGCCCTGGCTCGCCTTCGGCCATCGCTCACCTGCCCGATGGGCCGGCGCCCCCTTTCCTGGGCGACCGTGGTGTCTTGCTCCCACCCTGTGCAACAGCCTGCGAGGGACGTTCGTGAGTGGCCGGCGGAGAGGCTGGCAGGGATTGAAACACCTTGCGTAGAATCGCGTAGGAGTCCTTGAGGCGCAGATCGTAGCGTGGCGCGTTCCATCCTTCCCAACGATATTGCTTGAGCGCGCGGCTCTCGATCGTTGCGGGACCGGTCATCGGCGGCAGGGCGTCGGCGACCGGGTGCCCCTGCTCCATGATGGCTCCCAGACGGGCGCTCGCCAGGGGGCGGTAAGAGAACGCAGCCACCAGAAATCCCGGCGTTTCGGCGGTGATGACCGTCCCATCCGCTTCCAGACCGGCGAAAACCTTGAAGCTGGACGGGTCCGTCACGTTCAAGAGGTTCCAGGGAATTCGCAGGTCGATGGTGTTGGTTTGAACGTTCGCGTGCCACTCCGCCAGCGTGTCATAGTCCGCCGCCTGAGGAGTAAGCGTTCCGTAGCGCAGGATGCCCCGCTCATAGCGCTGAGGTGGGAAGTATTTCCCGTCCCGCCCGAAGCGGCGCCGGTTCGGTTCAATGATCTGGGCTTCGAAGTCGCCGCTGGCCGAGACCGAGGGTTTCCAGCCGAGCTTCGCGGCGAGAGTGGTCTGTGTGGGGATGCCTTCCACGGGCGCGACCTTGAACGGACTATACGTGGACGCAATCCAGATGCGGCTGGAGGCGGGGCCGGTGAGCTGGATCGCGTAGTTCATGCCGGCAGGAAAGCGCACCGGCGTGATGAACGGCAGGTAAGTGATTCCCCCCACGTTCGGAGCGGTCCCCAGGCCAATCAAGTAGTTCACGTCTTTCCAGTCGGGCTGGCCGTCGTTGTCGTTGTCGAGCTTGCCCACGACCAAGCGCAAGTAGAGGAAGGCCTCGTCGGCATCCATGTACAAGGCTTTCAGGTCGCGCGCGGGATCGAACTGGTCGCCGACGGGCTGGGCGGGGCCCGGCGCTGACTTCGCGTAGAACGGGGACTGGCTCGCGAACTCCGCCCGATCTCCGGAAAGCCGGCGCGCCTTGCGCAGGTGTGAGTCAGCCGCCAGCAAGCCGAAGTGTTCGGCGGGGTTCATGAAATTCTCCCACAGCGTTCGCCGCTCGGGAGGCGTTTCGTAGTCGCGCTGTATCCAGGACAGGCGGTGCCACTGGTCCAGCCATTCCAGGACGGTGCCGCCGGCCGCGCCCGCTTCGCGAACACTTCGGGTCAGGCGGGCCAGCAACTGGCCCTGCTGCGGCTCCGTCTTGCCGCCCTCGGCGAAACCCGCGGGACTGAAGTGCCCGATGCCCAGGCTGCTGGGAATCCCGTAGTCCGCGACGACCAGTGGCAGCCCGGGGTGATAGGCCTTTAGATCCCGCAAATATCCGAGGAACGGGTTGCTGCCTTCAGCGTCGCGCACGGCTTGGTAGCGCGGGTCTTGGTTGAGAAAATCGGGATAATAAGGAAGGACACTGTAAGCCGAGAAGTAGCCCGCCACAAACCCCTCATGCGGCCGCAAGTGCGTGGGATCGAGGGAGACGCCGTCATCGTCGTCAAACGGCCAGGAGGGCGCGGGCAGCCGCTCGCCCTGGGCGCGGCGAATGGAGACTTCCTCCAGCAGCGTGCTCTCCGTCGGATGACGAATCGGATCCAGGGTGGGCCAGTTGATGAACGCCACCGGATGCTGCCAGTTGTATTTTCCTTCCTCGTATTCCGCGGCGGTGTTGATCATCTGCGCGAGGAAAACCTCCGCGGGGCTGCCGGAGGGAACCTCAATGTACGTTCCTTGGTAGGTCTGGATGTCCGGGTGGAGCAGGTTGTTGCCGGTCACAATATGGGAAGGCCACGCTTGACCGACCAGCAGGCCCGTGACCCACGGCGCGACGTCGTCGGTGTAGACGCCGCCGGCGTGTCCCCCGCCGGCCGGCACATCGCCCTGGCCGTGGATCACGTCGATGGTGTCGCGAACGCTTTTCTGGCAGGTGCGAAAGTATTCGCCATCAAACATGTCGGAGCGCGGCGGGTCAGCAAATGGAATGCCTTGCAGGAGCCAGAGCGGTTTCTGGCCTGCGGCGCTGTTGAACTCACGGAGAGCGCGATAAAACGCGGGCGGCAACAGGGTGGAAAGACGGACCGTATTGGCGCCCAGGTCGCTGATCCTGGCGAACCAGTCGCGATAGACGGCGGGGTCGGTCACTGCGTCGGCGGGGAAGGACCCAGGAAGGGCGGCGGTGAGGTCCACTCCGATGAGGTAGGTCGGCTGCCAGTGGCCATCGGCTAGCCACGCGAGATAGTCCCCTTGGACGTGCGCAGGGTAGGTCAGTACCGTGGGCCGCTGGAAGCTCGGGGCTTCCAGATTTACCCCGCGGACATCGGTGCTGTTGAGCAACTCCTGCAAGTTCTGAGTAGCGACCGCGTTTTTCTCATCGCGCTCGAGTGCCACCTTGAATTCGCGCGCCGCCTCGCGGTAGCGCCCCTGCTGCCGGTGGTAGGCTCCTTCGGCGACGTGCACGTCAGCGCTGTCTACTCCGGCCTGACGGAGCTGGTCAAGAAGCTGCCGCGCCACTTCGCCCTTGCCCAGGGCGATCTCGGTATAGGCGTAGCCAAGGGTAATATCCACGACGTGCGGCGCAAGGTCGTGTGCCCGGCGGAAGTAAGGCTCCTCGGCGGCCTTCGGATCGCCCAACTTAAGGTAGTTCCAGCCTAGCAACGCCAGAATCGCCGTATCGTTCGGATCCACGCGAGTCGCCTGCTGGAGCAGCCGGAGCGATTGCCTGTAGTTCCGGTTTTTGTACTCGCGCACCGCCTCGGTGTAAATCGGTCCGGTAACGGGCTTAATCCAGAACTCCCAGAAATACACCACCACGAGGATCACCAGCAGCGAGATGACGACCCGGTTCTTCAGAATCCGCATAACGTCCGCCTAAACTAACCCGCCCCGACGTGGACGACCTTCTCCCACTGGCGGAACCCCGTCACGAATTTGAATACCCCTTGCACGCGGTAATAGAGCACGACCTGCCGGAAACCGAGGTTCTCGATGACGGCATACCCGAGCAGGATCATCAGGTCGCGGAAGCCGGGGTAGCGGCGATAGGTCAACTCCTCCAGCAAGACCGACCCCACCGAAAGGAAGGAACCGTAGACGAGACTCAAAACTACAAACAGGATGAACAGCGGTACGGGGACCATGCCGAAGAAAAGCGCGAGGGGGACCATGAAGTAGCCGAGGAACTCCACGACCGCCCCCAGCGCCTCTACGTAAAGATGGAACGGAAAACTCATCATGCCGATCAGGCCGTACTTGCTGTTGAAAAGCATTTCGGAGCTTTTCCAGAGGGTTTGGCAGAGCCCCATCTGCCACCGCCGGCGTTGGCGCCCCAGCATCGCCATGCGGCCGGGGCACTCCGTCCAGCAAACCGGATCGGAGGTGAACTTCATCTTGATCCGGCGCTTGTGATG
>JAIQGH010000020.1 GCA_020072655.1 Terriglobia bacterium
GGGATGGTCCGTAATCTCGCGCGCGGCGACGGCGGCCAACACGTTCTCCCCACGCACGTGGGGATGGTCCGATGTCGAGCGCGGCGGAACTCTCCTTGCTTTCGTTCTCCCCACGCACGTGGGGATGGTCCGTGAATCCTTCCGCGAATTTCGTCTCGAAAAACGTTCTCCCCACGCACGTGGGGATGGTCCGAATACCGGCAGGCTTCGGAGATGGCCGTGCCCGTTCTCCCCACGCACGTGGGGATGGTCCGTCAACTTGGCATTCAATAATTTGGCGCGCGTCGTTCTCCCCACGCACGTGGGGATGGTCCGGGGGCTACTACCCCTTGCCGGCGCGGGAACGAGTTCTCCCCACGCACGTGGGGATGGTCCAAGAAGCGGGCGACGGAGCATCCCCTCTATCACGTTCTCCCCACGCACGTGGGGATGGTCCGAACTAGGGTTTTGTCAGCTATCTGCACCACCGCTAGCCGCCCGTTCGACAGACCGACAACCGCCATGATCGCCGTGAGGGTCATCAACCATTACGGCGACGAAGTGCTGAAGGTTTATCCGATACGCTAGCATTGGAATCAAGCCGACCGTTTAATTGGTTGCTTGCCCCTCTCAGATATTCCTTCAGTTGCGGGAGTATGTACGGGTAGATGATTTTCAGCCAGTATCGCGGTAGTGCATGACGCTCCGGGTGGTGTAGCCGGTACGATTTATACCAGCTCCAAAGGTTTGAGACTGTAATCCAATCCCGCTTTACTCCCCATGCTTTGAGGGCTTCAACGACCATCTGACAGCGGGCCTTCTGGCCGCACTGGCGTAATAGCTCAACACTGGCAATGATTCGTTTCTGATGTTCGCTCAAGCGCCGTCCGCGCCGTGGTGTCCCCTTCGGAAGTTTTTCCCAAGCCTTTGCTTCCAGAAGCTCCAAATCCTCGTCTATGAGCATCCAGTTGATGTCTGTGGCATCTCCTTGCCACTCCCGCATGAGCCGCAGCACCAGCCCCAACTGCCGTACATCCCTCTTGAGAGCAGGCGGGCCTGAAAGTAACTGCGTCCGAATCCATGATAGCAGCATGTCCCGCACCTTATCCCAGCGGTCAAGAGCTGTCACCTCCTGGTTTTTCTCCTGACAAACGGTGCTTCCTGCCACGTCCGCGACTTTCAATGCAGTTAGAAGCCTTGGAAACCCAACTCTTGGCGGCCCAAAGTATGTAGCGGGCCTTACGAGCGCTTTGACGAGTATTTCTCGGACCTCGCTGGAACGCTTTGCTAAGGCCATCAGAAAGTCCACTGCCTTATCCGGATCTCCCCAGGAAATGGGGACGACTTTTTGATTTGTCGGGGAAACCGAGGAAACAGAATTCACCCTCTCATTCTACATCGAGGCACGTGCCTTGGCGCAGAAGGGCCGAGAGGCACCTTGCCAAGCGAGGTTCACGATGAGTGGTGACGTTGCGCGGTTCGAGCGCGAGTTTCTAAACGACCCCGCGCTGGCCGAACGGGTGCTGGGGAACGCCAAGGAAAGCCGCGCACCTACATATCAGCACTCCCCGGCTGACGGGCGCCTGTGGCCCGACCCTCCAGCGGTGGAGGCGTACCAGGGACTGGCGGGCGATTTTGTTGCAGCAATCGAGCCGCACTCCGAAGCCGACCCCATAGCGCTCCTTGTGCAATTCCTCTGCATGTTCGGGAATGTCATCGGGCGCGGTTCTCACTTTACAAGAGAGGCCGACCGGCATTTTACGAATCTGTTCGCGGTGTTAGTAGGCGCAACCTCGAAGGGGCGCAAGGGCACAAGCCAGTCACGCGCGCGCGCGGCGTATGAGGCGGTGGACACCCAGTGGGCGCAGACCCACATTTTGAGTGGCCTTTCAAGCGGCGAGGGAGTGATTTGGGCCGTGCGCGACCCAATCACCAAGCGTGACCCGATCCGCGAGCGTGGCCGGGTCACTGGATTCCAGGAGATCGAGGCAGACCCCGGCATCGCCGACAAGCGACTTCTCGTTTTTGAATCGGAGTTCGCGCTGGTACTCAGAGTTATGACCCGCGAGAGCAACACGCTCGCCGCAATCATCCGGCAAGCGTGGGACACCGGGAATCTCCGCACGCTCACCAAAAACAGTCCAGCGGCAGCCACGGGAGCGCATATCTCTATCATTGGGCATATAACCGTTGAAGAATTGCGCCGCTATATCACCGAGACAGAACTTGCCAGCGGATTTGCAAATCGCTTCCTCTGGCTCTGCGTCAAACGCTCAAAATGCCTCCCGGATGACGACCACCGGATAGACCAAGCGAATCTCGCGTTCCTGACTGACCGGCTCCGGCGAGCCGTTGAGTTCGCGCGCCAGTTTGGGGAAATCAAGCGAGACGATGCAGCGCACGCTGACTGGAGGGGAATCTATTCTGCGCTGACGGCGGGCAGACCAGGTTTGTTAGGCGCGGCCACCTCACGCGCCGAGGCGCAAACCATGCGGGCTGCTATGGTTTACGCCTTACTGGACTGCTCCCCTGCGATTCGGCAGGAGCATCTCCGGGCGGCACTCGCGCTGTGGCAATACGCCGAAGCGTCGGCGAAATTCATCTTCGGCGATGCCCTCGGCGACCCCACGGCTGACGCGATTCTTGAAGCCCTCCAGCGGAATCCGCTCGGACTGACGCGAAACGAAATATGCGACCTGTTCGGTCGTCATAAGTCTAGGCAGGAAGTCGAACGGGCACTACGCACGATCCTTGCAGTCGGAGCGGGCAAATTTGTCCAAGAACAGTCAGGGGGCAGGCCAACCGAAAGGTGGTTAGCTTTGTGACCCCTGCGAGTAAAGCGAGACAACCCGTTTTTTCGCTTATTTCGCACCGCAAGAGGTTTCACCAATGGACTACCTCGCAATTTTGAAAGAGGCTGACCAGAGACGTGAGCCGGAAAATTCTCAGTCGGCAACTCGACCCCACACCACCGAAGCAGAGGCTTCAAAACCAATGGGGACTTCGGCGACTGGCGGTAGCGTGATCTGCGACTCTCCCTGCTGCGCCGACTGTTACGAGCTGTGGTTTGGCGGCCCGAAGATTCACCCTCCCAAAGCATCTCCAGAGTGGCAACGATGGCGAGAGCGCTGGGAAAAGGTGAAACAGTGATGACGGCAACCGCGCAAGTCGAATTCAGCTTGCCAGACCTCTTACGCTGCGCGGGCGCGCGGATCGTTTCTGAACGCCGGGCCGATTGTCCCAGTTGCCGGGGACGGCGAACCATTTCGTACACAGCGGACGTTTTCAACTGCCACCACGCAGGCTGTGGGTTTCGTGGAAGTGCCACCACACTAGCCCGCGATTTGGGCTTGGCGAAGCGTCTTTCAGCAGCGGAGCGGCGCACCAGCGCCCGCGTCCGGGCGCAAGCCCAGCAAGCCGCCGCGTGGCTAACGGCAGAGCTGCGCGCCCGCCGTTTCGCGCTTTACGACGCGCACCAGGCTTTGCTCAGCATCGTGTTTGGCGCGAGTGCCAGGTTCCGGCGCGATATGAGCGATGAAATCGCTTGGGCCGGTCTCGCCTATGCGTATCCGCAACTTGACTCAGTGCGTGCTGAGCTTAGCGTGCTGGAAGCTGCCCCGATCCCAGATCGCCTGATACTGCTCAAACAAAGCGACTCCCACCACAAGGAGATTATCCGCCGCGCCATCGAACGAGGCGGAGTCAAGGACGCCAACGGGCGTTTCGTAGAGATCGAAGTTTACTGTCCCGGAGTGTTCCAGGTATGACGACGAATGACGAGATTCTCACTGTTGCCGAGGTGGCCGCAGATTTGCGATGTTCCAAGGCCCACGTCCACAATGCCATCAATGGCAAGGTAGCGGGTGTCACACCACTCCCAGCCATACATATGGGCCGCAGGAAACTTGTCCGCCGCAGCGCCCTTGAGCGGTGGAAGAGGGCCAACGAGAAAGGCTCGTTTGATGCTATGATTCCGGCATCGCCGGAAGTTGACGCCGTTAGACCCATGAGAGGAGAACCTCATGCCTCGTAAACGGCATCAGCAAGGAAGTTTGAAAGTCGTTCGCGGACGTTGGATAGCCCAATGGTGGGAAGACGGCCACCGCCGAAACAAACTGCTTGGGAAGGTAAGCAAGGTCACGAAATCGAAGGCAGAGGACGAGCTAGCGAAGATCGTGGCCCCGCTCAACGCGAAGCAGCGAGGCCTATCGGAAGACTTGAAATTCGGTAGTTTCGTGAATCAAGTCTACCTCCCCTGGTATCGCCGAAAGTGGAAGAGTTCAACGACGATGTGCAACGTTGACCGCATAGAACATCACCTCGCCTGTGAATTCGCCGACCTTACACTGAAATCACTTAGGGCGAGCGGATTGCAGGATTTCTTGGAGCGGAAGTCTGCCGCCGGACTCTCGTTCAGCACAGTGGATCATTTGCGGTGGGACTTGAAGCAAATCTTCGGAATGGCGGTCGCCGAAGGCTCTTTGCAGAAGAATCCCGCCGCGCTTCTGTTCACTCCCAGCAAGACCGAGCGTCCTACCCAGCGGGTGATGGCATGGCGGGAGGTTAGGTTACTTTTTTCGGTCCTTGAGGCGAGAGAGCTCGCTGTCTGTATGCTTGCGACCGTTGCAGGTATGCGGCCTGGCGAGATTTTCGGCCTCAAGTGGCGCAATGTGGAAGGCGACGAAATCAAGATCGAGCAGCGCTTGTACCGGGGACAGATCGACTCTCCGAAAACACCCAAGTCCAAACGGAGCGTCGCGCTGTCCGAGGGCTTACAGTCTGTAATAGCTGAGTGGAGTCTGCTATCCGGCTCCCCCGGCCCGGATGCGTGGGTATTCCCCTCAGAGACCATGAAGACACCGCTTGCGAAAGACAATTGTTGGAGGCGATGGATTGCACCAAAGCTGAGGGCCGTCGGCCTCGAATGGGTGAATTTCCAAGTGATGCGACGCACACACGCATCCCTCATGCGAGAGCTGAAGGTCGATCCAAAGACCGTCGCCGACCAGCTTGGGCATTCTCTTGATGTGGACTTGAACGTCTACACCAAAACCGCGCTGGGGCCGCGCAAGGAAGCCGTCAACAGCTTCGAATCGGCCCTGCGCGTCATGTAATGGAGTATATTGGAGTACGCCCCGTGGTCAGTTTCGCCAAGTTGTTGATAGATTGGAGCGGGGGACGGGGATCGAACCCGCGACGTCCAGCTTGGGAAGCTGGCATTCTACCGCTGAATTACCCCCGCGCGCAGATTCCTAACAGAAGATAGCACGGGCTCGAACGGCCCGCAACAATCACGGCAGGGCCATCATGCCGGAGCTTGCGCGCCGCACCTGCGCAGGGACACCTTCCTCACGCCGGGGGTGAGCGACAATCGCCGTTCTCTCCCCCAATAATGAAACCCGGCCAGCGCAACGATCAAAGCCCAGCTCGACATCGCTTGGGCAGGATGCTATCCGCACTCCGGCTCATGCCAGGGATTGCGGCGCGCGCCGTCGTGGAGGTCTGGCTCCTCGGCCAGGACTCGAACCTGGAACCCTTCGGTTAACAGCCGAATGCTCTACCATTGAGCTACCGAGGAGTGGCGGAGGCAGAGGACTCATCCCCAGCTCCGGGCATCTTTCTTATATCACAGCGCGGAAATTTCCGTCAACGCGCCGCGGCGACACGATCGTCGTTCTCCGCACCTTGGCGCCTCACGTGATGAGCAGGTTGCGCCGGGCTGGCACGAGTGCCTCGTGCCCACGCCCGAGGAAGTGCCTCAGGCTGCATTCAGCACCCGCTGCCTGTCTGTCTACTCCAAGGAAAGGCAAAGGGTTGAAGGTTCGCTCGGAGGGAATATCGAGGAGGCGGTTTAGTCCTTCTTCTCTTCGACTTTCTTTTCGGTGGTCCCGTCCATCCCGCCGCGGAGGGCATCCTTGAACTCTCGAATCCCCTTCCCGAGACCTTTCCCCAATTCCGGCAGCTTTCCCGGGCCAAACAGAATCAACACGATGAGCAGAATAAAAATCAGGTGGGTCGGCTGGAATAAACCTTCCACGAAATGCCTCCTGGCATCAAGTATTTCCTCCCACACGGCATCGCAGCGTGACCGTGCGGTCTATGGATTGATTATACTCTTCCCCCTCTCGAAACCCAATCACGATTTGCGATGGGCAAAAACCATGTCGGTGGGGGGAGTGCCGCTCTCCTCGCAGTGCTCCCGATAGAGTGCCGCATAACTCGCGGTAATGTAACGGTCCCGTGAGTAGCCCAAGCGCGTGGCCACACGGTCGATCCACGCCGCCGGGCCTTCCAGCTCCAGATAGTTGCCAATCGGAGTCTCGTCCAACTCCGCGAGCGCGGCTGCTTCCCGGCGCCAGCCGGCGGTCGGGGCGAAGACCGTGCGGTATTTTTCATACCGAAAGGCCGGGTTCAATCCCAACCCGGCGAGGATTCCGGCAAAAACCGCGCCGTCGTCGACGCCAGTTTCTAGTTCCTGCCGGGTCTTGTATGCACGAGAGCCGCAGGGTGCGCCTTTGAAGGTCAGGACCCACTCGCGACCCGCTTGGCGCAGGCGCAGCAGGCAGCGCGTCCGCCAGAGACGCAGGTCGGGAAAATCGTAGACGACGTTGCTCTCCAAGTGGCGCGGCCGCACGACGCGGAAACCCAGTTGCCCCAGCCTCCGGCGCAGCGCGCGAAGGTTGGTCACGGCGAGCTTGACTTCCGTCTCAGCGCGGGAGCTCATGGCCAACCGCGGGAAACTCTCAGGATTCTCGCTCGAGGATGAAGTCCGGCAGCGAGCGAAGCGCGTCCTTGTACGCGGAATCCGGAAGGCCTTCCAGCGAATTTCTCGCCTGCTCCGCAATATCGCGCGCTTTGTCTCGCGCGGCCTGCAGCGATCCGTAACGCTCGATCAACTCCAGCACTTCGGAGAAGCTCACGGAATGGAAGCCCGCTTCCTCCTGCACGCGTGAAATCTTCTCCGCCTCCTCGCGGCGGCAACGCTGCAAGAGATAGATGAGCGGCAGGGTCACTTTGCCTTCCCGAAGGTCGCTGCCAATGGGCTTCCCCAGCTTCTCTTCCGAGGAGGTGAAATCCAGCAAGTCGTCCACGAGCTGGAAGGCCAGCCCGAGGTTGATGCCATACGACCCCAGCTTCATCTCCACCTCTTCGCTCTGCCGGCCCAGGATCGCGCCCAGGCGCAGACAAGCGGAAAACAGGCAGGCGGTCTTGCGATAGGAGAGCTCCAAATACTCGTCCTCGGTGAGATGCAGCCTGCGCAGCAGCGAGAGTTGAAGCAGTTCGCCTTCCACCATCACCTGCGTGACGGAAATCAAGACGTCCAAGACTCGGAAGTCGCGCTCAGCCACGGCGATGTTGAAAGCCTGCATGTAAAGCCAGTCGCCCGCGAGCACGGACATGTGGTTGCCCCAGCGGGAGTTCGTGGAAGGGCGACCGCGGCGGGTTTCCGCCCCATCGATCACGTCGTCCTGGACGAGCGTCGCCGTGTGAATGAGCTCCACCACCGCGCCCAGCCGCACGGCGGCCGGCCCTTTGTACCCGGATAATCGCGAGGAGAGAAGGACTAGCGCGGGCCGCAGTCGCTTTCCGCCGCCTTCCTGCAGGTATTGGCCGATTTCGGTGATGGCGGGGACACTCGAGACACTCTGCTGGCAGAACTCCGTCTCGACCTTCTGAAGATCGTCGCGGATCAGGTCGAAGATTTCCTTGCCCGTCAGATTCTTGATGGAAGACAAGAGTTCATTCTCCGATGAGGGAGCCGAATCCTACCCTCATTGCCAACATGCAATGCAACCCCGAGGGGACATCCCGAAACTGCCATCCTCCCACAAAAATGCAGGGAAGGAAAGGGAGAAGTTGACGCCGTGCGTTCGTTGCATCATCTGGTAGCGCGGACCTGCGTCCTTCAGGTCCGCGGTTCTTCTCCATCCCGAGCCGCAGACCTCAACAACGGAGGTCTGCGCTACTTAGGGTAGTCTGAAAAGGCGCTGAAAATTCTCGACCACCCACCGGCCCATCTCTTCCTCGCTCACGCTGCGCAGTGTCGCCAGCGCCCGCGTCACCTCCCGAACGTACGCGGGCTCGTTGCGCCTACCGCGGTGCGGCACAGGCGCCAGGTAGGGGCAATCGGTTTCCGCGAGAATGCTCTCCAGCGGGATATCCTGTGCGATGGCCCGCAGCCGATCTGCCTTTTTGAACGTGATGTTTCCCGCAAAGGAAATCAGAAATCCCCACTCGAGAAATTCGACCGCAGTTTCGCGGCTGCCCGAAAAGCAGTGAAGGATTCCGCCCAGGCCCGTGGACTTCCAATGCACCTCAATGATGCTGGTGAGATCTTCCCACGCATCGCGACAGTGGATGATGATGGGCAGCTTCAGCTCGCCCGCGATCGCCAACTGGCGAATCAAGACGTGCTTCTGTTCTTCGCGCGGCGAGTGGTCGTAATAATAATCAAGTCCGATTTCCCCCACCCCGATGACCTTGGGATTCCGGCTTGCGGCGAGCAGCCGCTCGAAGTGCCGCTCCTCGGCCTTCGTTGCCTCGTGGGGATGGATGCCCACCGTGGCGTAGATCCAGTCGTAGCGCTCCGCGATGGGCAGCGCCGAAGCAAGATCGTCCGGGCCGCTGCCGCCGCTGATCGCGAGGATGTATCGCAGCCCTGCGGCGCGGGCGCGCTCGATCGCCGCCTCGCGGTCGGCGTCGAAAGCTGCATCATCAAGATGGGCGTGGGAATCAACGAAGAATTGAGCCATTGATTCATTGGTCCATTGATTCATTTCTCTGGCGTTCCATCTAGCGTGCTGCCCTCAATGGATCAATGATTCAATGGATAAATGGAGCGATCACTTCAATTTTGCTCCGACTTCCACTTCCTCCTTAAACGTGACGAGCACGGGCCTCCCCTCCGACCCGACGGTGGCGGCGACGATCATGCCGTTGGATTCCACGCCGCGCAGCTTGCGAGACTGGAGGTTGGCGACGATCACCACCTTCATGCCGACGAGCTGCTCCGGCTTGTAGTATTCAGCGATGCCGGCGACGACTTGGCGGACTTCGCTGCCAATGTCCACGGTCAGCTTCGTCAGCTTTTGCGCGCCCGCCACCGGCTCGGCCGTCAGGATCTCGCCGACGCGCATGTCGACCTTCGCGAAATCCTCGATGGAGATCTTCTCCGCGGCGGGACTCGTGAGTCCGGAGTCGGGGCTCGGGGGCTTCGCGCTTTGTGATTCCATGGATTTCGTCTCCTTCGGCTTGTTGTGCTGGATCTGTGGGGGCACTTCGCGAAGCACCCTTACATTTGCCTTGTCGCGCTCGCGGTCGGCCTCGGCAAGCTCATCGAGCTTGGCGAGCGTCTTTTCTTTGTCCAGGCGCGGGAAGATGGGTTCGGGCTTACCAACTTTCGCGCCGGGCTTGAGGCCTGTGGGCTCGGATGGAGCATCCCATGTAGGCCACTCGCCTTGATAGCTTTCGAGCGGGTCACTCCGGCCGAGTTGCTCCCATAGTTCTTGAGCGCCGAGTGGCAAGACCGGGTAAAGGAGCAGAGCCGTAAGGCGCAGGGTTTCAGCCGACGTACGCAGTATGCTGGCAAGGCGATCCTGTTTTGAGGCGTCTCCGGCCATTACCCATGGTTGTGTATAACCTAGATATCGATTAGTGAGAGAGACTAGCTGCCACACTGCTTCCAGACCCCCAGAAAAGTCGAAAGAATCGAAGGAACGTCGCCAGCGCACAACCGTTGCGTTCCCGACTGCTGCGAACTGATGCTGCGGCAAACTTCCTGCACCTAACGGTTCCGGCGTCTCAGGGAGGACTCCGCCAAAATACTGATGGAGCATAGTGAGAGTTCGGGCGGCCAGATTTCCCAGATCATTTGCCAAGTCGGAGTTGTAGCGCTGGATCAACCCCTCGTACGAAAAGCTCATGTCCTGGCCGAAGGGGGCTTCGCGGAGGAGGTAATAGCGCAGCGCATCGTTGCCCGGTGCGCCGAAGGACTCGAGCGCGCCGAGAATGGGCTCGGGATAAACTACGTTACCTTTGGACTTCGACATCTTATCCTGCTCGTAGTAAATCCAGCCGTGGGCGAAGATTGTCTTGGGCAGCGGCAGGTCGGCGGCCATCAGGAACGCCGGCCAATAGACGGCGTGGAAGCGCAGGATATCCTTGCCGATCATGTGGACGACTTCCGCCGGCCCCTCCGCACCCATCCAGTACTTCCGGAAATCCGGGCCGCCGTTTTCCCCCTGCGCGTAGCCGATGCCCGTGAGGTAACTCGTGAGGGCGTCGTACCAGACGTAAACAACCTGCTCGGGATCATCGCGCTCAGCATCCAATGGGAAGGGGATGCCCCACTTGATGCGCTTGCGGCTGACGGAAATATCCCGCAGGCCGCTCCTGACGAAGCTCACCACCTCGTTGCGGCGGAAGTCCGGCTGCACAAATTCAGGATGGGTCTCGTAAAGCTCCAGCAATCGCTCCTGAAACGCCGAAAGCCTGAAGAAGTAATTCTCTTCCCTGATGAGCTCCGCCGGCCGACCGCAGATGTCGCAATCCGCCGGTTCCGCGCCGTCAGAAATGTAGCGCTCGTCAGAGACGCAGTACCGTCCCTCGTACAGCCGCTTGCTAATGTAACCCTTGTCTTTGGCCCGTAGCAGCATGCGCCGCACGGAGTTCCTGTGATCGGGGTGGGTCGTGTAAATGAAGCGCAGGGAATCGCGGCCCGCGTCCGGGTACACACTCACGGACATCCCAAGCTTCTTCCAGAGCTCCACGAAAAGGTGGCGTTCTTCCGCGACGAACTCGCCCGGCGACTTCCCCGCCGCGGTGGCCGCGCGCTCGAGTTTCTCGCCGTGCTCGTCCGTCCCAGTAAGAAACGCCACGTCGTAGCCGCACATGCGTTTGTAGCGCGCAATCACGTCGCACACGATGGTCGTGTACGCGGAGCCCACGTGCGGCCGGGCATTGGGGTAGTAAATCGGCGTGGTGAGATAGAATCTTCTCATCGGTCCATGGGGCAATTGAACCATTGATTCACTGATCCAGCGGTTCATTGAATCATTGAAAGGCAAAAGGGATCGCATATTCACGGTCGTTTTGCCCTTCAATGGATCAATGATTCAATGAATCAATGGTTCGATGAATCAGTCTAGCCCGATTTCTGAACGTATGCAGCTTGTGCCGAGAGAATCACCTGCTTGAGCGGCACATTCTTCTCCGTCGCAAGCTTCTGGCAGTCTTCGTATTCTGGGGCGGCGTTGAGGACCTTGCCCTGGCGCCGGGCGACCTTCACGCGCACCGTGCCGTAAGGCGTTTCGACTTCAACGGACTCCCGCTCCAAGACCCTGCGGCGCGCCTCGTGCATCCGCAAACCGATGGTCGTCGTCTGCTCGAAGACGAGTTGGGCGAGCGCGTCCGCGCCCTCCGGCGGCGAGAGGAGGGTCACGAGAAATCCCGGCCGGTTTTTTTTCATCTGCACCGGCGTGCAGGTAACGTCCAGCGCGCCTGCCGAGAGCGCCCGCTCGACGAAATAACCGTAGAGCTGCGGGTTCATGTCATCCAAGCTTGCCTCGATGACGGTGACCAATTCCTCGCCCGGCAATCCCGGCTGCGCTTTCACCGCTTCCAGGGCTTGGCCGATGAAAATCCGCGCCACATTGGGATGTTGCGGGAATTCTTTCGCGCCCGCGCCGTAGCCAATCCGCTCGATTTTGAACGAGGGGAACGGCCCGAAGCGCGCGGCCAGCGTCGAGACGATTGCCGCGCCCGTGGGCGTGACGAGCTCGCCTTCGACGCCCGATGAGTAAATCGGAATGTCTTTGAGCAACTCCGCGGTTGCCGGTGCAGGCACGGGGAGCGATCCGTGCGCGGCTTGCGTGCGCCCGCCGCCGACGTTCAAAGGCGAGGAAATGAGTTCGGAAATCTCCAGCGCCTCCACACCCACGCACGCGCCCACGATATCAATGATGGAGTCCACAGCGCCCACTTCGTGGAAGTGGATTTCCGAGGGCGGCTGATTGTGCAGCTTCCCTTCCACTTCCGCCAGGCGGCGAAAAATCTTGAGCGCTTTTTGCTTCACGCCTTCCGAGATCGCCGCCTTGCCGACGAGCTCTTCGATATCGCCCAGCTTGCGACGCGGCTGGTCCGGCCCCACCTCGACCTCCCAGCGCGTGCCCACAATGCCGCCGCGCAGGGCCCGGGTGCGTTTCAGCTTGTAGAAACCCAGCGATAGCTTCTTCAGCTCGTCGAGGAGGTGTCGCGGGTCGAACCCCGCATCGAGCAACGCCGCCAGGAACATGTCTCCGCTGATGCCCGCTGAACAGTCCAGGTATGCTTGTTTCATATCAGCCTCGAAGTTCCCACGACTAGGAAGATTTCCGCGTTCTCACTAGCTTCGGCAGGAAATAATGCCGAAAAAGGATACTATGCTTTCGGACGAAATGTTGTCAATTGCGGGTGATGCCGAGCGAGGAACAACAAGAACCTGTCTAGCTGAGCGCTTGACTCACGCGGCGAGACGTTGCGGGGGCTCTCCGTGGCCGAGCGGGATGAACTCACGGATGAAGCGTCGGCAGTGATGAATGGTCAACCATTTCTCCAGAGGAAGGATCGCGGCGATGATTCCCGCAGCAATCCACACCTCCCTGCTCGTCAGGGATTCCTGCCCAGGGCTGGCAGGCGTCGGAGCCAAGGCCGCGGCGAGGAAGACGATCAGCAAAATCAAGAGGTAGGCTTCCGCGAGGAAGTCGCCCAAGCCCAGGAACCAGTGGCCCGTATAGAAGTACCCTCCGCCCGGGATCAGCAGGGAACGTCGAACCATCGTCTTTTCGTCCTTGAATGCGACACCGCATCTCTCGCATCGGTAAATCCCCGGAGTCAGCATCGACAGGCAGGAAGGACAGAGCGAGACCATCGCTTGCAAAGGGCTGGTCTCGAGGGCTCCAGCCGATATAATCGCACTGAGAAGCACTTTGATTTTCTTTGCATCCGCACGCTGCAGGTTCCAGTATTTTTCCTTTTTTCCACTGCGGTATTTGAGTTCGAGGCGAGGGCCGAGCCACCCTTTCACACGCGCCTCCTCCACGTCACCCCAACTCACGGTGCGCAGGGTCCTTTTCCAGTCTCCGCTCCGCTTGACATCAAGATGTAAAAGGCGGCGATTAGTGAATACTAAGATGGTCCCCGTGACGTAGTAGATGTACCAGCCCAGAGTGGACTGCTCGAGCGTGCTGACCGGAGCCTGACACCGGGCGAGGTAAAGCACGGCTTCTTCCGGCCCCAACACCCGGCTGAGGACCTCTCGCAACTTCTCGAGGGTCTTCTCGGCCTGTTTGCGAATTCCCTTTTTCTCTTCACCGAGATGGTTCGAATAAAGGGTATCTTCCCGCACTCGCATGCCATCCAGCGTGACGAGCCGTGCGGGCTGTTCGGGATGCACGACCAGGTCCGTGAGGGACATGGGGACCTCCAGGGAAGCTTTATTCTTCGGAAAGGCTGGCAGGATTCTAAGGAGAGCTTACCGTAACGTCAAGGGCATTAGTGCCGGGGCGCAGCCGAACGGAACGCGGGGCTGCAACGCGCGAAAGCCGCTTGACACGCTGACGCGGTCTAACGAAGAGTTAGCCAGGTCAAATGGAGGTCATCATACATGGCGAGTGTCTTCCTCAACAAGTTGTGGCCGGGACTGCTGGTTTGGATCGCTCTGTACGTATCTGACTACATCCTGACCATTACCTGCGCGCGCCTTTATCAGGCGGGGGTGAAGAACACCATTGTGTTTGAGGGAAGTTACGAGATCACGCCCTACTTTCAGCGTGACGTCAATATGCTGAGACGCGTCAGTCCGCGATTCCTGGCAGCGCTGGTGTTGATCGGGGCCGTGTTGTCATCGCTCTGGTGGCTCACTCGCCAGGTCGCCCTGCCTGAAGCCTACGATTTTGCCCTCGGGGTATTCATCTCTCTGCAGTTAGCCATCCACACCCGTCACCTGAGGAACCTCTTTCTGTTTCGAGCCATTCTCCGCGGCGACGGCATTCGCGGCCGAGTGGAGTACTCTCGCCCGCAAATGCTGCGCCTGTCGGCGCTCGAACTCATAGCGTTGGCAGGAGTGTTCGCAGTGTTATTCCTGTTCACCGAAAACTGGTTTTTGCTAGGAGGCACGATCGGGTGCCTGGGAGTTGCCGGCAAACACTGGCGGCTCGCGCGCGAACACGTACCGAAGCCAACTGCTACCTGACACGCGCGTTCGAGAGACGGCTGCCGGAGGGGAGAGCGCGGCCCGCAAACCCCCGACGCAGCCTTTTCTCCCCAACTACTGCAGCGTATCTTTCACCTTCCCGGCGACGCGGGTGGGGATGCCGAGGTGGAGGCAGGTGGCGACGAGTTCCTGCAGGATGTCACCGTAGCCGATGACGATGTGGTTCGACATGTGCGAGGCCATAAGCTGCTCGGGATCGTAGCCGGGAATGTGCGTATTGGCGATCGGCCACTCGCGGGTCGTCTTCCCCAGCCGGTCGTTCACTTCCGCCTCGGGCAGCGCCACGACCTCGCCGGTGCCGCAATCCATGCCAATTTCGCCCCAGGCCTCGTAAAACCGCGCCCAGGTAATCACGCCGGGCCTGCAAATACCTGAGCACGTGCCTCCGCCGAGGGGGAAGTAGACCTTGGGTTGGCGGTAAACCTTGGAATTCTGCCAGCCGCCAAAATGCGCCGGCGGGGCCCCGCCCGAAATCTCGAGAACCCAAAGGAACTTGCCGTTGTAGCTGCGGCCCCACCGGACGTCATGGAGCGTGGTTTCAGGCGGCAGGCCTTTGCGCAGATAGATGTCGCGCATCAGCGTCTGCGGCACGCCCGCGCCCATATCGCCTTCGTTGAAGTGGACGATGGGCTTGCCTTTCTCGACCACTTCGCCGCTCGCCGGATCGACCACGTCCGGGCGGTCGCTATTATTGAGCATTCCTTCCACTAGGTCCGAGGCGGGCACCAAGCGCACAAGTCCGAGCTGGTAGGGAATGCCGATGGCGCTCAGGCCAAAGCGTCTGTAAATCCGCGCCGCCGCCGAATACATCTTCATCTGCGTGAGCACCTGCCCGTGGACGAGGTCCTCGAACTGGTCGGTGCCCCAGTTGAACCACGTGCCCTTCTTGACCAGCCAGTTGAGATGGTCCTGAGCCTCGCGGTCGCTCACCAATCCCATCTCGGCGACCAGGTCCGACTGGTTGAGCAGCTCGATGGGCATGCCGATGGCGCCCAGCTTGGCGGGATTGATCAGCGCGTTGAGCATCCCCATGCATCCGGGATCGAGCTGGCCCATAATGCGCTTGTGGCGACGGATGTCACGAGCCAGCTCTTCACCCAAGCGCTGGGCGTCAGCGGAAAGCTTCAGGGTCTCGCCGGAAGCCAGATGCGACATGTCGTACTTGATCTCCCCGGTTTTGCACCAAGTGTCGAGCCGGCGCATGAAAACCGGATCATCTGCGAACGTTTCCGACCAGATTCTCGAGTGTTTCACGCAAAGCCGATCGAGTGTCCCTGCATGATTGAGCAACGCCACCAAGCCCGGCCACGTGCCATCAAAATTCGCCATGAGCAGAATGGGGCCCTGGTGGGTCTGTAACGCCCCCGAAACATGATGCGCATACGCCCAGATGCTCAGCACCACGACAATCGGGGCCTGGGGATCAAGGGTCGAAAAGAGGGCCGTGCCTTCACATTGCTTCGTCAAGAAGCCGTGTTGGCGCGTGGGATTGTACGCCGGCAGGACCTCCGTCTTGACCCCCAGCTTGTCAAACGCCGCCTTCACCATGCGCAGCGTTTCATCCTGCTTGGGCCAACTGGCTCGACAGGTGATGTCGCGAAAATCGCCGTTCGAGATCAGATAGATTTTCTCGTTGCTTGCCACGCTTCCTCCTCCGCCGGCTGAAACGTTTTGGCCGTCAAAAGTCAACAGCGAATGCTACCGTGAAGCCGGCGGGGATGCAATTGTTCCGTAGGGGTCCCGCAGGCGGCTGGTCATGACCTGCCCTTTGTTCGCGCTTTTGCCGTTTACGACGGCAGGGGTTGTAGCGTAATTTGCAGGGACACCGCGAGGCCGCGCCGGCAGCCAGCAGACGCCGCACTAGCCGTTGGATCTAGGCCGCTAGCTCAAGCGGCAAGCATTGCCCCTTTAAGGCGAATTAGGGCACTTTGCAGCAAGCCGCAACGCGATGCACGACCGCGAAAATCCCCGGTATTCGTGCACCTTCTGTGGCAATGTCCCTCGCGTACTGAAACGCATCCCACCGCACCGAAAAACAAAACCAACTGACACCAAGACTGACACCGGGCTCCTCCCCTTGAAGCGCCCCGTTCCCGGTGTTCTGAGAGCGGCGGCCCGCGCGCCGGTTTTCCTCTCCGATAGGCGAAAGTCGGCGACTAATTTGGCTTTTAGCCGCGTGGTGAACTGGGGGAATCCACTTTCTTCGCGTTCTCAGACGACCTCGACAGTAGGACTGGACTGGGCCCCAAACCTGAGACAGCGAGTCTAGACTCATCTTTCATCGAATGGAGGGAGAGTCATGAGTCTGTCTCGAAGGACGTTTTACGAAGGAGTTCAAGGAAGGCGCCGTCCGGCGGCTTTAATTAGGGGCCTCGGTCGCCGAAGTGGCCCGCGCGTGCGAGGTGAATCCGAATGTGTTACACCGCTGGTGCAGGGAGCTTCGGGAATACGCAGCGAAGGCGTTTCCGGGCGAAGGTCGCTGCCGGACGGAGGAGAGCCGGATCGCCGAACTGGAGCGCAGGGTCGGCCGCCAGGCGATGGAAATCGATTTTTTGCGGCGATGCTTGCAGCGTGTCGAAGAGCAGCGGAAGTTGCAGGCATTGACTACCCGCAGCTCGTATACTCCCGCATCCAGAACGAAGTAAGCCTGGCATCGCAGATCCCGATAAGAGCGATGTGCCGGCAGGCGGGCGTCAGCGGGGCTGGCGTCTACCGCTGGCGGGACGCGCCGCCGGCGGTGGACCCTGACATGGATCTGCGCGACGAGATCCAGCGGATCGCGCTCGAGTCATCCTGCTACGGCTGGCGACGGGTGACGGCGGAGTTGCGCCGGCGCGGTTGGACGGCGAACCACGAGCGCGTCCGGAGGATCATGCGCGAGGATAACCTGCTCTGCTTGCGCCGCAAGAAGTTCGTGGTGACCACCGACTCGAATCACGACCGCCCGGTGTACCCGAACCTGGCCGGGAGCATGGTGCTGACCGACATCGATCAGCTCTGGGTGGCCGATATTACCTACACCCGGCTGGAGACCGAGTTCGTTTACCTCGCGGTGGTGTTGGATGCGCACTCACGCCGCGTGATTGGCTGGGCTCTGAACCGCATACTGGAAGGCGATCTGGTCATTGCGGCCTTACGCATGGCACTACGCCGCCGCTCGCCAGCGCCCGGCCTGGTCCATCACTCCGACCGTGGCATCCAATATGCCTCGAAGGACCACACCGACCTGCTGAAGGAGCACCGTATCGCCATCAGCCTGAGCCGGAAGGCGAATCCTTATGACAACGTCACCTGCGAGTCGTTCATAAAAAGGCTCAAGTACGAGGAGGTCTATCGCCAGGAGTGCCAGGATTTGGCCGAGGTTCTCGCCTCAATCGGGTGCTTTATCGAGCGTGTTTACAACGAAAGGCGTCTGCACTCAGCGTTGGGCTACCGCCCGCCGACGGAGTTTGAACGAATGCTGGCTATCCCGGCGACCCGGGTGTACGGACGCACTTTTCTGACCTGAACTCGATCTGTCCAGAGGCATCAAGATTGGGCGCTCGTGCCTTCCCGTCGCTGGCCACCTTTCCGGGAAGCCGACTTCGCAGGCCGAATCCTGGGCTGTGATCGCAACCGTCCCACCAACAGCGATTTGCAGCGAATCGAGCCAAGTACCAAGCTTACGTCACGGTTAAGATTGCACGACCGCGAATGGCGCTGAACCACGCGACCCGTCATTTGTAAAAAGCAAGCTCGCGTCCACTTCTCCGGTAAGCCGAATAACCAGGGGTTAGCCGAGCTGCCTCGGCGTTACGGATTGTTTCCGAGTACGCCGTCACTCGCCCACAATCTCGATTTGGCCCTGCGGAATCGTCGGTAAACACATCGGCAAGCGTCCAGCAGACCCGATCTTCCACGATTAACGGTCGCGGCTGATACCGGCGCCCCGCCGCCCCCAGTACACGCGCGGGTACGGCAGGATGTATTTGGGCCACATCCTCCAGGCATCCGAAGGCTGCGATTTTGATTTTCTGTGCGGCAGAAACGGTGACGAAGCCGACTCCATCCGCCGCTTCCGAAATCCGGGAGTGTAGGGGCGGTTCTTGAATCACTCCGCCCTTGCACCAGAAGGGCGCAGAGTCTCCAGGAAACAAGGCTCTGCGCTAATCCCTTCTGATTCGACTCGGCCGCCATTCTCAAGGCAAGAAAGAGTCGATGAACGCCAGCGCGTAGGCCGTGTCGATGCGGTTCGAATACGTAACACCGGCACAGTTGCCGTTGGTCACAAGAGAGTTGACTGCCAGGACGATATTTCCCAAGAGGTCGGGACCGCCCGAATCGCCAAAGCAGGTCCCGCCCTTGCCCTGCGCCGGGTTGGCAGTGAGTTTGATATATTCATCGCTCATGCGGTCGTTGCTCTGAACCAACTGAGCCGGAGCGAAGTAACGACTTATATTAATTAGCCACCGATGGGGCGGTATCCCCCGAGTTTGTTCCTGCCCACCATACCCAACGAGAGTCACAGCGGTGTTCATCGGCAGAAGGTCTACGAAGCCTTGTGTAGGCAGCGCGGCGAACCCCTTGCCGGTTACTTCTTCGCTCAGGATAACGATTCCGACATCGTGCGTATCGAATCCCGGGAGACCCCGCGCACACCCAATGCAGAAATCTGGGTGCGTGTGAATCGCTGTCGCCTCTATCGAGGTGCCACCCCCATAGGGGAAATTTGGGTCAGTGACCTGCGAATCGAACCAAACCCTCGCTCCGGCTGCTCCGTCGGTGCAATGCCCTGCGGTGAGAACGACCGTAGGTGCGATTAAGGACCCGGTGCAAAGCCAAGCAGGCTCGCCGTCGACGTCGAAGACCAGCACGCCTACATAGGGATGCCCGGTTCCGTCCGGCTGACCGTTCGTAATGGCAGGTGCGCTGCGAACCGATCCCAGGGCCATCCCCAAGAGAGTGACCCACACGAGCAGATACTTGTTTCTGATTCTCATTTCGCAATTCTCCTTCCCACCTGATTACCATGGATCTGACGAGACTCCCTGGTCATCGGAGGTGCGGACGTGTTTCTTGTACGTTCTTTATCTTGGTAGTTGTGCATTCACATGGTCAGGAGTTCGACCTCCCGGGTGCCCCGCCTGGGGGAGGTCACGTCCAGTCGCTCATCCGGCTCCGTTGCATAATGCTGAACGGCACTTCTCCCGTATGTGGTGCTGTATGGTGTCCGAGGGATCGTTGAAGATTTACCTAAGGCAGTCCGATCGTGAGTTCTGCTGCAAGGCTTCCAGCAGGTCCAGTCGCGGGCAAACGATTCCCCGGCGCAGCTTCGGAGCTTGAGGAGCGTGCGCGACGCAAGACGAGAGAAGAGGCGTAACCCGATCACGTCCTCGCTCTTGGCCTCGCCAACGAGCTTGGCTGATTGGCCAAATGCTTGCGCCGCTAGGTTGAGATGTCAGGTCAAATTAGCAACGGAACTACCGAGGTCCGTTATGTCCGAGTGCGGTGTTGAGAGGCGTGAGTATGACGATCATCGCGCCCTCGCAGTGAGACCAGTGCGGGGTCAATGCTCTACCCCCGCTGGCCACTTGTGGTCCGCCCCACGCTTTCCGGACCTTCTGAGCCGCATGAATTTCCCGCCGTAAGGCCGCCCGCGGCTTTCGGCTCCCCCTTTTCTTACGTCTGCCCCCGATGCGATTCCGTTCCGTACATACGCAATTGCGGAATCGACTGGCTCCTTGACCCAGGGAGTATAGCCCCTCTGAGCACTTAAGCCGGATTGGTCCTGAGAAACAGGCTTCCCGGAAAATAGGACGACTGCGCCTTGAAAGCGGACCAGACTCCTATCGGCCTGGCATCAGTTAGGACTGGATCGAATGGCTGTCGGGCCAAAGCCAATCGGGCAGCGTCGGGAGACTAGACGAACATCCGTCTGTCAGACCTGCCACAATTCAATGGCGGGTAAGTGCTTGCGTGTGTATGATCTGGCGGAGAGGCAGGGATTCGAACCCTGGGTACAGCCATTCAGCCGTACAACGGTTTAGCAAACCGCCGCCTTCAGCCGCTCGGCCACCTCTCCGCGAGGGCTGTTTCAATAACCTATCCCCACTCGCCACCCCCTGTCAACGTCCGCCCTGCACCCTCCCCGAATGCCGACGCGAAGATCGTTGCTACTACCCATTTTCCAGTTGACGCCACGGGGGGCGACTATTAGATTCTAGCCGCGGGCATGGACTTACGGCTCGATCCGGCGACCGAGGAGCATCGGGAGGTTTTGGGCCGCCACATCGCAATCACGCGCGCGACCCGCGTGCCACCGCAAGTCATCTCGCAGGAGCGTTACCATGAAGGTCGGACTTTTCACCGCGCTGTTTGCCCAGCTCAGCCTGGATGAGGTGCTGAAGAAGATCAAGCCGCTCGGCATCCGCACCGTCGAGTTAGGGACGGGGAACTACCCCGGCGACCCCCACCTGAAACTCGACTGGCTGAGCGCACCGAGCAAGATCAAGGAATTCAAGAGCCGGCTCGACGACCAGGGAATCGCCATCAGCGCCCTAAGCTGCCACGGCAATCCGCTGCATCCCGACCGTAAGATTTCCGAAAAGCACGTGGAGACCAGCCGCAAGACTATCCTCATGGCCGAGAAGCTGGGCGTGCGCACGGTCAACGATTTCGCCGGCTGCCCGGGCGATTGCGAGAATGCCAAGTTCCCGAACTGGGTGACGACGCCCTGGCCGCCCGATTACCTCGAAGTTCTCGCCTGGCAGTGGGAGAAGAAGGTGATCCCGTATTGGAAGAAGCGCGCCAAATTCGCGGAAGACCACGGGGTGCGCATCGCCATCGAGATGCATCCCGGCTTCGTGGCCTACTCGCCCGAGACGCTGCTCAAGCTGCGCGCTGCGGCGGGGCACAATCTGGGCTGCAATTTTGATCCCAGCCACATGTTCTGGCAGGGCATCGACCCTTGCACCGCCATCCGCGCCCTGGGCGACGCGATCTTTCACGTTCACGCCAAGGACACGCGGATGTACGAGGTCAATTGCCGTGTCAACGGCGTTCTGGATACGAAGCCCTATAAAGACGAAAAGAGTCGTTCTTGGATCTTCCGCACCATAGGCTACGGCCACGGGGCAGAGTTCTGGAGCGATCTGGTCTCGACGCTGCAGATGGTCGGTTACGACGATGTGCTCTCCATCGAGCACGAGGACAGCCTGATGTCGGTCGACGAGGGTCTGGCCAAGGCCGCCACCCTCCTCAATCAGGTCATCATTAAGGAAAGACTGAAAGAAATGTGGTGGGCGTAAGAATCGATTCATCGGGCCATCGAGCCATCGGTTGATCGGGCGAGCGGTTCCTCGGTCTATCTGGGAATTGTTCAATGATTCGATGGATCGATGGCCAGATCAACCGATGACCCGATGGCTCGATGGCTCAATCGCCAGTTTTCCGTCGCTCGTCACTTGTCACCCGTCACTTCTTGAGGAGTGAGTGGAGGAGTGAAGCATGACTGAACTCAACGTCGCCCTGATCGGCCACCTGTTTATGGGCAAGGCGCACTCGAACGCTTATCGCCAGGTGAGCAGGTTTTTTGATACCAAACTCAAGTTCCGCATGAAGGTGCTGTGCGGCAAAGCCTGCACCGACGAACTCGAAGCCACCGCGCGGAAGTACGGCTGGGAGGAATCGGACTGCGAGTGGGAACGGGTCGTCGCACGCCCGGATATCGACGTCGTCGATATCTCGACGCCCGGTTACCTCCACCATCCCATAGCCCTGCGGGCCGCCCAGGCGGGCAAACACATCATCTGCGAGAAGCCCCTGGCGAACACCTTGGCGGAAGCCAAAGAGATGCTGCGCGCCGTCGAGAAGGCGGGGGTAAAGCACTATGTGAATTATTGCTACCGGCGCGTGCCCGCCGTCGCCTTCGCTAAGCGCCTCATCGAGGAAGGCCGCCTGGGAGAAATCTATCGCTATCACGGCAGCTATCTTCAGGACTGGATCATGGATCCGGAATTCCCCCTGGTTTGGCGGCTGGAGAAGAAATACGCTGGCTCGGGCGCGCTGGGTGACATCGCCGCGCACGCGACGGACATGTCTCAGTACCTCAACTCCGACGTTGCCGAGGTGGCGGGCGCACTAACCACGTTCATCAAGGAGCGCCCGCGCCCCGCCGACCCGTCCGGCGCTTGGGGCTCCAAAGCGGCGGGAACCAAGAAAGGCAGAGTCACAGTTGATGACGACGCCTGCTTCCTGGCGCATTTCAAGAATAAAAGCATCGGCGTCTTTCAAGCCACGCGTTTCGCCGGCGGGCGGCGCAATTACCACGCCTTCGAAATCCACGGCAGCAAAGGCAGCCTGGCCTGGAACATGGAACAGTGCAACGAACTGCAGTTCTTCGATCGAACCGAGCCGTCGGTCCGGCAAGGTTTCAAGACCATTCTCGTGACCGAGGCCGAGCATCCCTACGTCCGCGCCTGGTGGCCCCCGGGGCACATCATCGGCTACGAGCACCCCTTCGTCCATGCGTTCTACGATTTCCTGACCTGCATAGAAGAAGATCGCGTGCCGGAACCAAGCTTCCGCGATGGAACGAAGGTGCAGGCCGTGCTCGATGCCGTGGAGCGCTCGGCGAAATCGAGGAGGTGGGAAAGGGTACGCGTCTGATTTGCAGAGGGAAGTCAGAAGCCAGAAGTCAGAAGAAGGGAAGGTGAAATGGCTGCTGATCGCAGAATGGCGAGGACTTTCGAGGACCTCCTTGTTTGGCAGAAATCTCATGAACTCGTATTGTCTGTCTACAAACTGACGGCTACTTTTCCCAAATCCGAAACGTATGGTCTCTCGATTCAGATGAGGCGTGCGGTAGTATCTGTTCCGGCCAATATCGCCGAAGGATTCCGAAAACGCGGTAAACCTGATAAGGCTCGATTCATGAACACCGCCGAAGGGTCGCTGGAGGAAACTCGCTACTACTTGAAGCTGGCCCAGGATTTGGGCTACGGTCAGACGGCAGCCATCTTGCGCCAGGTCGAAGAAATCAGCAGACTTCTCGACGCTTATTCAAAGGCTATTCTGGCTTCTGACTTCTGGCTTCTCGTTCGGGACTTCTGACTCCTGACTCCTTCTCTCCGAGGTGGAATCTGATGTCTTACACAATGGGCATTGACGTTGGCACGACCGGCACGCGGGCAGTGATCGTGCGGCCCGACGGCCACGTAGTGGGCGCGGCGACGGGCGATCACCAGCCGATGCGGATGCTGAAGCCCGGCTGGGCGGAGCAGGATCCGGCCGACTGGTGGGAAGCATCCATCAAGGCCGTGCGCGCCGCGCTCGAAGCCGCTGGCCTGCAAGGCAGTGATATCGCCGCGATCGGCATGTCGGGCCAGATGCACGGTGTGGTGCTTCTCGACCCAGCCCACGCCGTCCTGCGGCCGTCCTTGATCTGGTGCGACCAGCGCAGCCAGGCGCAGTGCGATTGGATCACGGAAAAAGTCGGTCCCGACCGCCTGATTCGCCTGGCTTCGAATCCCGCCCTGACCGGCTTCAGCGCGCCGAAACTGCTCTGGGTGCGCGACAATGAGCCACAGGTTTTCGAGCGCGCCGCGCAATTCCTGCTTCCCAAGGATTTTGTCCGCTTCCGCCTGACCGGCGAGTTCGCTACAGAAGTTTCCGACGCCTCGGGCACGCTGCTCTTCGACGTCACGAACCGCCGCTGGTCGCAGGAAATGCTGGGGGCACTGGAAATCGATGCGAAGCTGCTGCCCCGCGTCTACGAGTCACCGGAAATCACCGGCCAGGTCACGCGCGAAACAGCCCTCGTCACCGGGCTCCAGCCGGGGACACCGGTGGTCGGAGGCGGCGGCGACCAGGCGGCAAGCGCCGTCGGCAACGGCATCGTGCTGCCGGGGCTGACCTCGGCCACGCTGGGCACCTCGGGCGTGATTTTCACTTATACCGACGAGCCCAAGCTCGATCCGCAAGGCCGCATCCACACCTTCTGCCATGCCGTGCCCGGCAAATGGCATGTGATGGGAGTGACGCAGGGCGCGGGACTTTCGCTGCGCTGGTTCCGCGAGCATTTTGGGCAATCGGAAGCTTGGTTCGCGCACGAGACCGGCATGGACGTCTATGACTTGATTATTCAGCAAGCCGAAAAGATTCCACCGGGGAGCGCCGGCTTGCTTTGGCTCCCGTATCTGATGGGCGAGCGCACGCCACACCTGGACGCCCGGGCGCGGGGGATGTGGTTTGGGCTTACGGCGGCGCACACGCGCGGCCACCTGATCCGCTCCATTCTCGAAGGCGTCGCCTTCAGCCTGCGCGACTCGCTCGAAATCTTCAAAGAGCTGGAGATTCCCGTTGAGCAAATTCGCGCCTCCGGCGGCGGCTCGCGGAGTCCCCTCTGGCGGCAGATTCAGGCCGACGTGTATGGGAAAGAACTCGTCACGTTGCGGACCTCCGAAGGCTCGGCATTCGGGGCCGCGCTGCTGGCAGGCGTCGGCGCCAAGATCTATTCCTCCGTGGAGGAATCGGCGCGCGAGGCAATCCAGATTCGCGAGCGGATGGCGCCGCTGGCGGCGAATGTCGGCATTTACGACCGCCAATACGCGATCTACCGCAACCTTTACCCCGCGGTCCGCGAGCTGGCCCACCAGCTTGCCGCGCTCGGCTAGGAACCCCTGTAGCGCCGGCCGGAGTCTGCCCCGGCGGGCGGGGAGCCGGCGCGACAGAAAGAGGTATACGCGATGACCTATTTCAAAGGTGTAGCTCTCGCGGTTTTGATCGCTGCTTCCGCCGTCCCCCTAGCTTTTCAGGCTGGCTGGGGCGGGATTCCAATACTTTCAGCGAGGCTTGCCATGGCATCACCTGTTGCATCTTTCCCTGCAAAGATCGAGAAGACCCAATACCGAGGCTGGAGCGCGTATCGCCTGACGAATGGCTTGGTCACTCTATATATCGCCCCGGAAATCGGCGGTCGGGCGATCCAGCTCCAGCTCGGCGACCAGGAATACTTCTTCATCAACCGCGACCTGGCCGGCAAGGTTCTGCCGCCCGAGCAGAACAATCTCAAATCCGGCTGGGCCAATTACGGCGGTGACAAAGTCTGGCCGGGACCGGAAGGCTGGACGAGCGATAACCAGTGGCCGAGTATTCCCTACTACATCCTGGACGGAAGCAAGTTCGATTCCGAGATCACCGTCAACCACGCGGCGGAAGTCGCGGTGAAGGTCACTAGCCCGAAGGACCCACGCACGGGGGTACAGTTCGTGCGGACCTTCCACCTTTTCGCGAATACGACCCGCATCAAGGTCGAGCAGGTGATGCGCAACATTAGCAAGCGGCGGATCCGTTGGGGCATCTGGCACGTGATTCAGAACGATGCCGCCGACGCGAGCGATCCGTCAAAACCCAATCCGGAGCTTTACATGTACGTGCCGCTCAACCCGAAGAGTCAGCACCCAGGTGGTTACGCCGTGATGTTCGGCGATGTGCGCCATCCGAGCTACCAAGTAGTGGCCGACGGGCGGATGCTGCGCATTCACTACCTGTACCGCGTCGGCAAGATCGTGGCGGATTCAAACCAAGGGTGGTTCGCCGTCGTGAACGGGCAGAAGAACATCGGGCTAGTCGAGAACTTCGAGTACTTTCCCGACCGGGAGTACCCCGACGGCGGATCCATCGAATCCTGGAACGATGGCCCGGGAATCATCTCACGCGGCCCCTTTGACCAAATCCTGGCTGATGATCCAAAGAAAACCCCCTATTTCTTCGAGTCGGAAGGGATGAGCCCTTACGCCACGCTCGAGCCAGGCGAAGAGTACGCGCACCCCATCTATTGGTCGCCAACCCGCGTCACGAATCCGGTCCACGATGCCGTTCCGGCAGGCCTCATCAGCGAACCGCTTTCCGGCAAAGCGGAAGCCGGGCGGGTCACCCTGCACGGGAGTTTTGGGGTCTTCGTACCGGGCACCCTCGAGGCGGTTTTCTACAGCTTGATGGGCGAGGAATTGAGCCACGAGAGCCTGCAGGCGGCTGATCCCCGCGAGGTCGTGAAGCTGGAAACGTCTGTGGCCGTCCCTCCCGAGGCCTATCGAGTGAGTATTTACGTGCGCGATGCGGAGGGCGAGAATCGCGGCTTTCTGGGGAACCTCATTCTGAAATAGGTCTCCGGTAGGGCAGCAGCTACGTCCTGGTCCTTTCATGCCCCGGGTTCGCAAAGCCGTGGGGCGCAAGAGCCCACGGCACAAGACCGGTGCCGCGCCTTTCCTCTTGAGGCGCACGACGCTACCGCCAACTTGCATCGTCGAACCGCTTGAGACTGGCTCCGTCTTCGAGTACTCCCAAGGTGACGATGGCGAAGGTAAAGACTCGCGTGCCGGGCTCGAGGTGCCCGCCCATGGCTTTTTGCGGATTTGAGAAGGTAATGTGGGCGTGCACGCGGCCGTCGATGATGTAGCCGGTTGTCGCCAGCAGGTCGAATGGACCCTCATCTTTCGTGAACGCTTCGGTGGCCGGAAGCGTAGTGTTGCTGACCACGTGGACGTGATAGCTCACCAGCGATCCCGCCCCGCTCAGGATCACCGCGTTCTTGATCTTTTCCCGCGCCACCGCCTGCCGCAGCCCCGCCAGCATATCCGTCTGGTACTTGAGCCTCACTACGACAATGCGCTGGAACTGGCTCGTGGCAGTCGCTGCGTCCGGCACCGCGTCAGGATTTGCCGCTTGCACTGCCCCGGCGAAAACGACGCCGCAGAGCACCGGGAGGAATAATCGCTTCTTCATGTAGACCTCCATGACTCCCAACACTTAGCCGATTTCCGCAATCGCGCGGTCCGGAGATAAGGAAGCATCAGAGATTTTTCGCCAGGCGCGCCGCGAAGGCTTCAACCTCCTCGTGAGTCGGCAGGGAGGGCTGCGCGCCGAGCTTGGTGACGGCCAGCGCCCCAGCTTGGTTCGCGTAGCGAATCGCCGTCTCGATCTTGGCGCCGGACGCAAGTTGTACGGTCAGTGCCGCCGTAAAGGCATCGCCGGCAGCGGTGGGGTCAACGACATTCACTCTGCAGGCGGGAAAGTGCTTGGAAGTCTTTCCGGTCACCAGCATCGAGCCGTCACTGCCCAACTTCAGAACCACCGTCTTCACCCCCAGCTCCAGGAGCTTCCCCGCGGCCTCGCGGGCCGAGACATGTCCGGAAACTTCCTCCCCCGTCAGGGATGCTAACTCCGTCTCATTGGGAGAGACGATGTCAGCCAGCTTGAGGATCTCGGTCGGGCAGTTGCGCGGCGGCCCGGCATCCAGGACGGTGAGCTTCCCCGCCTTGCGCGCCAGGCGGAGCGCCGCTTCCACGACTTCCGGCGGGACTTCGAGCACCGTCGAAAGGGCGTCCGCCTTGGCGATGAGCGTTTCGGCCCGCTCGACATCGGCAGGCGTCAGGGACATGTTCGCCCCGGGGTCGACGGTGATACAGTTGTTGCCGTTGGGGAAGAGCATGATGAAGGCGGTGCCGGTGCTGCGCTGCGGGTCCCGCTTGACCCAGGTGGTATCAATCGAGTTCGCTTCCAGGCCCTGCATGAGGAAATCGCCAATCACGTCCTGACCGACGGAACCAATGAACGTGATCTTTGCCCCCAGGCGTGCGGCCCCCACGGCTTGGTTCGCGCCCTTCCCGCCGGGAAAGAACTTCAGATTGCTGGCCAGCAGGCTTTCGCCTTCTTGGGGCAAGCGGGCCGCCTTCACGACAACATCAAAGTTGGCGCTGCCAACTACGACGACCTGAACTTCCCCTCGACGAGGCATCGGACCTCCTCTCGGACAATCTGTGCAAGGTGGTCTTCGTCCGCTTCGACCAGTTCGCACCTTTTTGGAGATACTGTCAAGATGGTACGCGTATCACCGTTCGATACACGCCCTTGAAGAGCGTTCCGACGGCCGCAGCCCCCGGACCGCACGAGCGCCAAGGCGCTTTACAGGCGGGATTGGCTGCGCTATCTTTTGTCCTGCAATCGACCCCTCGTATTCGAATTCCAGGAGATTGACCCGGCTTGGACCGTTGCCAAGCAAGACCACGGCCCGGCTGGCAGGTTCTCTCTCTTTTTCGAGGTAAGGCACTTTGCCGCGCCCTGATGAACTCCATTGGGGCGCGGAGGCTCCCACGCTCATCGTCCCCGATGGAGCTCATCGGCGCGAAGGAGGAATCATTATGGCAAAGGCAAAACAAATCACAGTCTGGGTGGAGAGCACTCCGGGCCAACTCGCCAAAATCGCCAAGGCACTGGGCGATGCGAAAGTGAACATCACAGCCTTCACGGCCTATGGTACCGGCGGTGAAAGCCCGATCCGGCTGCAAGTCACCAGCCCGGCCACTGCCAAGAGGGTGCTCCAAGGTTTGGGGCTCCGCATCACTGAGGAGGAAGTGCTCCGCGTGACTCTGGCGGACAAACCCGGCATTCTTGCGGAAGTGGCGTCGCGGCTCGGGAAGGCCGGCATCAACGTGGACTACGCCTTCGGATCGGTGGCCAAGGGCGCCAAGAAGGCGGATGTGGTGCTGGCGGCCTCGGATCTCGCCGGCGCTGCCAAAGCCCTGCGCGGATTGTAGAAGCTCCCGCGGGAGGGCCGTGAAGGCCCTCCCCTACGAAAACGGGTAGCGGTTGAGCTCCAGGGCGCAGCTGGCCAGGCGCCGCCGCAGCCCGATCACATCGCGCGGAGTGCGCCGCAAAAAGCGCCTGAGGAGGGAGAGTTGTGTCCGCAGCTCGTCGCCCTCGGCGATGCGGGCTAGTGCGCGCCGGGCATCAGATTCCATGCGGTCGAGCGCGGCAAAGAGGTAGATCCGCGCCGCGTCACATTCGCTTCCAACAGCTTCCGGCCCGCGTCGGCCGAGGGATTTCTGGGTTCTGAGCAGCATGCTCTCGGTCGCGTAGACTTCCATCACCAGGTTGCTCAGGGCGCCGACGATCTCTTGCTCCTCGGCGAGCGCCTGGAGATACCTCCGCACGGCGCTGCCCGCCACGAGCAGCACCACCTTCTTCGCACCTTCGAGCAGCTCCATCTCTTCGCCGAGAGGCCGGCCCGGGTCGGTCTCTTCCCTTGTCGTCGGGCCCAGGACTTCGTCGAGCACGCGCTGCGCGGCGGGAATCAGGTCCAGCTCCCCTTTCATCGAGCGTTTCATCAGCATGTCGGTAATGAGCAGGCGGTTGATCTCGTTCGTCCCCTCGAAAATCCGGTTGACGCGCTGGTCCCGATAGACGCGCTCCACCTCGTAGTCGCTCGAGAAGCCGTAACCGCCGAAAATCTGCACGGTCTCGTCGGCGACGAAATCGAGCGTCTCAGTGCCCATCACCTTGAGGATCGAACATTCGACCGCGTATTGCGCGAGCGCCTCCAGGATTTGTTTGGCCGCCGACGGCGCACCCTGATCGATCCCTTCCCGGCGCAAGTCCACCATGCCCGCCGTGCGATAGGAGATGCTCCTTCGCCCAGCGGAGCGCCTCCGCGAGCAAGTATTTGCACGCTCCCACGCAGCCCGCGCCGAGCTTCAGCCGTCCGATGTTGAGAATATTGAAGGCGATCAGGTGTCCCTTGCCGATTTCGCCCAGGACGTTCTCGACGGGAACCGGGACATTCTCCAGAACGAGGGGCGTGGTCGAAGAACCGCGAATGCCCATCTTGTGCTCTTCGGCGCCGGGTGTGACGCCCGGAAAGGTTCGCTCGACGATGAAGGCCGTGAATTTCTCGCCGTCCACCTTGGCGAAAACCACGAACACGTCTGCGATGCCGCCGTTCGTCACCCACATCTTGGTCCCGTTCAAGAGGTAATGCTTTCCGTCCGGGCTGGGCCGCGCCGTCGTCCTGCAGTTCAAGGCGTCGGAGGCGGAAGTCGCTTCGCTCAGGCAATAGGCGCCCAGCCATTCGGCGCTGGCGAGCTTCGGCACGTAACGGCTTCTTTGGTCGTCGGTACCAAAGAGCGCGATGGGCAGGATGCCGATGCCGGCCTGCGCGCCGACCACGGTCGCCCACGAACCTTCGCGCGCCATCTTCTCCGAGACAAGGATGGATGAGATCTTGTCAAGCTCCAGGCCGCCGTATTGTTGCGGAACGTCGGTGGTCGTCAGCCCGAGTTCTGCTGCCTTCTTGAGAAGGCCGCGCATCAGGGCAGGGTCTTTCCTCTCGAAATCGTGGATGCGAGGGACGATCTCCTTGTCCACAAATTCCTGCGCTGTCTGGGCGATCAGCCGATGCTGGTCAGTCAGGTCTTCGGGCGTGAAAATCTCTTCCGGCCGGCGCGATTCGATCAGGAAGTTTCCGCCTTTGATATGCGCAGGCGTGGTGGATGCCGTCTCCATTCAACCCTCGTGTGGTGTACTCGAAACTGGAAACTGGAAATTGGAAATTGGAAAATCGAAACTCGGGATTCGGGCCCGTGACCGACGCTCGGGATCATTGCAGGTTCTCGAAAATGCCTGCGGCGCCCATGCCGCCGCCAATGCACATCGTCACCATGCCGTAGCGAGCGCGACGGCGCCTCATCTCGTAGAGAAGCGTCGCGGTGAGCTTGGCCCCCGTGCAGCCGAGCGGGTGGCCAAGCGCCACGGCCCCGCCGTTCACGTTGACCTTCTCCGGATCCAGTGCCGCCAGCTTGATGACGCTCAGCGCCTGGGCCGCAAAGGCTTCGTTAAGCTCGATCAGCTCGATATCCGTCAACTTCAGCCCGGCGAGCTTCAGGGCTTTGGGAATCGCGTAGACCGGTCCGACGCCCATTTCCTCCGGCAACGTGCCCGCGGTGGCAAAAGCCACAAATCGCGCCAACGGCTTCACACCCAGCGCCCGAGCTTTTTCCATCGACGTGACGACCACCGCCGCCGCGCCATCGCTCATCTGGGAAGCGTTCCCGGCAGTAATCGTGCCCCGCGCGTGAAAAACAGGCTTGAGCTTCGCCAGTGCTTCGAGCGAGGTGTCGGCGCGCGGGCCTTCATCGGTATCGAAAATAATCGTGCGGGTCTGCGGTTTGTTGTGGCCGTTCAGGCTGACTTCCACAACTTCGAGAGGCATGACTTCCTCCCTGAACTTCCCCTCCCCGATCGCGGCGATGGCCCGGCGGTGGCTGCGTAGCGCGAATTCATCCTGCTGCTCGCGTGTGATCGCATGCTTGCGCGCCAAGTTTTCCGCCGTCAGGCCCATGCTCAAGTAAGCGTCCGGATAGTGCTCCATCAAGTAGGGATTCGGTGAAAAATGGTAGCCGCCCATGGGAATCATGCTCATCGTCTCGGTTCCGCCCGCGACCATGACTTCTGCAAAGCCCGCCATAATGCGCTCGGCAGCCAGCGCGATGGCTTGCAGCCCAGAAGAGCAGAAACGATTGACGGTCATTGCCGAACAGCTCACCGGCAAGCCCGCGCGCAACGACGCCACACGCGCCACGTTGTTTCCCTGTTCGGCTTCCGGCATCGCGCAGCCAAGAATGACGTCTTCGATCTCGGTTGGGTCGAGCCCTGGTACCCGCCGAACCGCTTCGCGGATGACCGCGGCGGCCATGTCGTCGGGCCGCGTCGAGCGCAGACTGCCGCGGGGCGCTTTGCCCACCGCAGTTCGTGCAATTGAGGCGATTACAGCTTCACGCATGGTCTCTCCACAAGCTAGGTGTTAGGGACTGGGGGCTAAGGACTAGGGGAACATCCACACGCCGTCACTCCACCTCGAGCCTCGTCATCATTAGATGCTTCCGGCCCCTCACGGAATGAAGTCACCGAGGATCTGTGCCCTCCGCCTTCTGAATCTTGAATCCTGCCCTCTAATTCCTCAGCGCCTTCCCCTTCTTCAGCATGTGCTGAATGCGTTCCTGGGTCTTCTTCTCGCCGCACAAACTTAGGAAGGCCTCCCGCTCCAGGCCGAGCAGGAATTGCTCGGACACGCGCTGCGGTGAAGTGAACTCCCCGCCGCCGGTGAGAATCCTGGCCAGGTGAGTCCTGGAGCACGAGCTTCAGTTTGCTGAACGCCGCCTGGCCAAGCACCACGACGTCCTCGCGTCGTTTCGCGGGCCGATAGCCCAGGCGCACCATGTCGAGCGCCATCTGCTTGGCGTCCGCGATTTGCCGATCGCGGTTCATGCTGATGGAATCCTGCGGCCGAAGGTAGCCCAGCTTGCGCGCCTCTTCGACGCTGGAGGAAACCTTGGCCATGCCAATGTTTGTGAACACCTCCTTTAGATAGAGGAACAGGTCGGAGTCTTGGCCCAACGGCACGGCGTCCAGGGCACGGACCAGCATTTCTTTTGTGCCCTCGCCAGCCGGAATGAGTCCGACACTCGTTTTCACCAAGCCCATGTACGTCTCCGCTGCTGCCCGCACGCGCGCGGCGTGCAGCACGATCTCGGCTCCGCCGCCGAGCGTCACGCCGTGTGGCGCGGCGATCACGGGTTTCGCCGCGTATTTCAGCGCCATGTTGGCATTTTGGAAGCTCCGCAGCACCTCGTCGATTTCCTCCCAGTCGCCTTCTTGTGCCGCGAGAAGCAGCAGCATGAGATTCGCGCCGGCCGAGAACACTTGCCCCTGATTGCCGATCACCATGGCATCGAAGCTGTCGTCAAGTGCCCTCAGGCCTGCGTGCACCATCTCGACGGCATCGGGGCCGAGCGTGTTCATTTTGGAATGAAATTCCAGGCAAAGCACGCCGTCCCCAAGGTCCATGAGGCTTGCGCCTGCGTTTCGCTTGATCTCCCGCCTGCCGGCCTTGAGCGGGGCCAGCATCAGCACGCCTGCGCGCTCCGGGATCGCGCGATAGTCACGAATCGCAAGGTCGAAATAGCACACGGTACCGTTTGTCTGCGAGTAGAAAACCTTCTTCCCTGCCCCGAGGACGCTTTCGACGAGCGGTGGAACCGGGCAATTCTCTTTCTTCCATTCCCCAACGATGTCCTCCACGCCCACGGCATCCCACAGCTCAAAGACGCCGCGCTCCCAGTTGTAGCCCCACTTCATGGCATTATCGACGGCCACGATGTCGTCGGAGATTTCCGGGATACGGCACGCTGCATAATGGAATGTGGAGGAGAGAAGACGCCGGTAGAATTCGCCGACGCGGTCGGAAGACTGCGCGAGCGACGCGAGACGCCGACCGGGGTCATCAATGTTCTGCGCCAAGTCGAGCGCGGCGAGCTTCGGCCGTTGCCGGGGGCGGTATTCGAACGAGCCAAGGTCGAGGGTGAGGATTTCGGTTTCCGGACCTTCGCCCCCGGCTCTTTCGACCTTCTTGTAGAAACCCTGCCCGCTCTTCTCGCCGAGCAGTTGCCGTTCGATCATATGCGCGACGAAATCAGGGACTCGGAAGAGGTCGCGGCGTTCGTCGTTGGGGAGCGTTGCAGCGAGATTCTCGACCACGCGCGCGAGCACATCCAAGCCGACCAGATCAAGCGTGCGAAACGTCGCGGACTTGGGCAAACCCATCACCGGACCAGTGAGCGCGTCGATCTCCTCGATCGTGTAGCCGCCTTCCTGCATGATGCGCAGCACAGTCAGCATGACGCAGGTGCCGATGCGGTTGGCAATGAATCCGGGCGTGTCTTTGGCAACGACGATGCCCTTTCCAAGCACCCTATCGCCGAAGCACGAAATTCGCTCCACAACTTCGGGGAGCGTCTCGTGCGTCGGGATCACTTCCAGTAACTTTGCGTAGCGGGGAGGATTGAAGAAGTGCGTCCCCAGCCAGCGCCGGCGGAAATCGTCGCTGAAGCCTTCCGCGATGCTGGCCAGCGAAATCCCGGAGGTGTTTGAGCTGACGACGGCGCCGGGCGCTCGCAGCGGTTCGACGCGGCCGAACAACGCGCGCTTGATCTCCAGATTTTCCGTGACGGCTTCAATGATCCAGTCGCATTCCTTGACGCCCGCGAGGTGGTCATCGAAATTGCCCACGGTGATCAATTGCGCGGCTTCCGGCAGGAAGAAGGCTGGGGGACGGGATTCGAGCGCCGCCTCGAGACCCGCCTGGGCGAGGCGATTGCGGACCTCCGCATCGGCGAGCGTGCGCCCCCGCTTCTGCTCTTGGGGCGTCAACGCGCCGGGGCTCATATCGAGCAGAAGGCACGGCATCGAGGCGTTGGCAAGATGCGCGGCGATGCGTGAGCCCATGGTGCCCGCGCCTAACACGGCGACTTTGCGGATGGCGCGCACAACTTGCCTCCGGATGGGTAGTCAAAGCCCTCGAAGGCATTATGGCGGACAGTCCAAAAGCCGGTCAAGCGCGGCAGGGGGAATTATGAAGGGTGAATTGTGAATGCTGAATAAAAGAACCCCGAACTTCCCGACCTCCGTTTTACGCAGTGGACTGTTCACCGTTCACTATCCACTGTTCACGATTTTTGATAGGTCGCCAGGAATTTCTTCATGGCCGCTTCGTTTACCTTCAGCTTCCCGGAGGCAAGAAGTTGCTGCTTGAGGCTCTGCTGATAGATCTCCCAGGCGAGGCTGCGCTTCCGCTCCAGAAGCTCTTCAGCGATCTGGTCCTGCTGCCCGGCGAGTTCGGACTCGGGCGCAGGCGTGCGCGCCGTAACACGGAAGACCACGCGGTTTGCCCCCACCTGCACCGCTTCGCTTGTCTGGCCGGCAGCGAGCCCGAAAGCCGCGGCAAGCTGCGTGCCTGAGCCCACTCCCTCGACGTAGTCCTGCTCGGTGAAGTCCTTGCTCTCCTTAACGGTAAGGCCCATCGCCTGCGCCACCTTCTTGAAGTCGCCAGCTTTTGCCTTGGCGGCGAATTCCTGGGCCCTTTGCGCAGCCAGTTCCTGCGATTTCGCCGCGCGATAATCCTCCTCGACCGCGGCGCGGACTTCCTCGAACTTCGGCGTGTGCTCGGGAAGGATCTCGACCACCTGAATGATCGCGGTCCCTTTGGGGACCGAGATGGGCTGGCCGATAGCGCCCTGACGGAGCTGGAAGGCCAGGTTATGGAACGACTCGCTGGTGCCGAAGTCCGTCACGGGCTGGTTGTAGCGGAAGAGCGGGGTCTCCTTCGCTTCCAGGCGGTTCTTCGTAGCCACGGCCGCGAAGTTCTGCGGGTCTTGTTGGAGTTGCCGCTCGATGTTGCTGGCGATGGTCTGCTGGGCGTCCGCCAGGCGCTGCTTGTCGAGCTGCTCGCGAATCTGGTTCTTCACCTCATCGAAGGTTTGGAGATGCGCGGTCTGCCGGTCCAGGACTTTAATGATGTGAAATCCATAGGTTGTCTTGATGAGGTCGCTCACCTGGCCGGGCTTCATCGAAAAGGCCGCGTCTTCGAATTCCTTCACCGTCTGCCCGCGAACGATCCAGCCGATTTCACCCCCGTTCGAGGCGCTCGAGTCTTCGGAATACTTCTTGGCCATCTCCCCGAAGTCGGCGCCCGCCTTGATTTGAGCCAGAACGTCGCGTGCGGTCTTTTCGAGCGTCGCAATCTCCTCCGGCGTCTTGCCCTCGGTCTTGAACAGGATGTGGCTTACCTTGACGCGGTCGGAAACCTGGTAATCGGCGAGGTGTTGGCCGTAGTACTGCGTCAGATCGGCGTCGGTCACTTTCACGCCCGCGCGCACATAGTCGGTATCCATCAACGCGTAGCGAACCCGGCGCTCCTCGGGTAGTTTGTATTTGGCAGGATCTTTCTCAAAGAACTCCTCGAGCGCCTTGGGCGTCACCTCCACGGCCTTCAGGAATTGACTCGGGTCGAAGAGGACGTAGTCCATCCGCACTTTGGTATCGCGCCGGACGAATTCGTCGCGCACCTCGTCGGGCGAGACCCGCACGCCGTCGGTGACGATGGCGCGTATCTTCTCGAGCAGCAGGCTCTCGCGGTACTGGGCTTCGAACTGCGGCACCGACAGGCCCGCCTGTTGCGAGATGAAATCGCGGTAGCGGTCCATGCCCACAAAGGTCCCGTTGGGATAGAGGAACGGCATGGAGGTACGGATGCTTTCCTGGACCTCGGCGTTGGACACGTCGATACCCAGCTTCTTCGCCTGCCCCCACAGCGCCCGGCGCAGGATCATGTCATCGAGGACAGTGCCCGCCATCCGCGAGATGATTTGCGGGTCGTTGGCGAGCGGCGAATTGCGCAGGCGGGATTGGATACTGCGCCCCAGATCCGTGGAAGTAATCTGCGCGCCGCCCACGCTGGCGAGAACGTTGGACTCCAGGGATTCCGAGTCGCTGCCCGGAAAGATCGGCGCCAGCGTCACCACCATGCCGACGGACGTGATACCCAGTATGAAGGCCAAAATCCATTTCTTGACCGCTTCCGGCCTTTTCTTGAATAACCTAAACATGCACACCCCTCCACGGTAGCGCCGGCCGGAACTTGTCCCGACGATGTCGGGAGCCCGGCGCCGTGCCAAATGCCGCCCTGCCCGCCCGGGCCCTTCGGTCCGGGAACGGGCCGGGGAAGGGCCGCGCTACACTTGCAAGCCCATTATAGGAGCAATCCCTCTAAAGGGACAGTAGCGCGGGACGGAACTTGTCCCGACGATGTCGGG
>JAIQGH010000021.1:0-17727 GCA_020072655.1 Terriglobia bacterium
CGGTGGCGCTCAAGTTCCTGCCCGAAGAACTGGCCCAAGATCGCAAGTTCCTCGAACGCTTCCGCCGCGAGGCCCGCGCGGCCTCGGCGCTTGACCATGCGAATATCTGCACTGTTTACGAGATTGGCGAGCACGAAGGCCAACCTTTTATCGCGATGCAGTATCTGGAGGGGCAAACCCCCAAGTACCGCATTACGGGCCGTCCGCTGAAGACCGAAGAGGTGCTGGAGCTGGGCATCCAGATTGCCGACGGGCTGGAGGCCGCACACGCGAAAGGTATCGTGCACCGCGACATCAAGCCGGCGAATATCTTCATCACCGAGCGGGGCCAGGCGAAGATTCTGGATTTCGGGCTGGCGAAGCGGGCGGGACTCGGGACCCGGGGTTCGGGACTCGGGAAGGAAGCAGAGATTACTGCGGGGGCCGCGGCCCCGCCCGAGGAATCACTCACCAGCACCGGCATGGCCGTGGGCACGTTCGACTACATGTCGCCCGAACAGGTGCGGGCCGAGGAGGTTGATGCACGCTCGGACCTGTTCAGCTTCGGCTTGGTGCTCTACGAAATGGCCACGGGGCACCGAGCCTTCGCGGGCGACTCGCCGGGCACGATCTTTGACGGCATCCTGCACAAGGCGCCGACCTCTGCGGTGCGGCTGAATCCTGACTGCCCGGCGGAGTTGGAACACATCCTCAACAAGGCGCTGGAGAAAGATCGCAAGCTGCGCTACCAGAGCGCCTCGGAGTTGCGCGCCGACCTCCAGCGTCTCAAGCGCGACTCGGATTCCGGCGAGCTGGGGGGGGGCCTGGCGGTAGGGGCGGACCAGCGTGTCCGCCCGGCGGAGGGCGCACACCTGGGTGCGCCCCTACGTAAGCGGTGGGTGGTCGCGCTCGCGGCCATGGTGGTCATCGCCGGTGCCTTGATCGGGGTCGTCCTGATGAAGTATCCCGAGCGTGCTTCCCAGGCCCCGACCGTGAAGGCTGTGATCAAGGTAGAGCCGGGACACTGGCTCGATGGGATGCGATTGAGTCCTCCTTACGGATTCGACACTCCGACCCGGACAGCAATGGCCATTTCCAGCGATGGCCGCTTCATCTTGTATGCGGCAGTCAAGGAGGATCCCGGCACGCAGGAGAAGCCTCGCCTGTACCTGCGTAGACTCGACCAACTGGAAGCCAAAGCCATCGCCGGAACGGAAGGCGGCATCAGTCCATTCCTTTCGCCCGATGACCGATGGGTGGGATTCTGGGCAGACGGCAAGTTGATGAGGGTTTCGATTGAGGGTGGGGTTCCGGTAGCCTTGTGCGACGTGCATTTTCCGTTCGGCTTCAGTTGGGGGCGCGACAACCAGATCGTCTTTGCGGCGGCTCGTGGCTCCGGGCTGACAAGGGTTTCCGCCGACGGCGGCAAGCCGGAGACATTGACAACGCCTGATAGATCAAAGGGGGAATTTTCACATCGCCTGCCCCATTGTTTACCCGCGGGCAAGGGCATCCTGTTTACCATCAAGCGGAATGCCTGGGACCACGAGCCCCTTGTGGCCGTCTTGGAGCTTGGCACCCGAAAATGGCATGTCCTGCTTGAAGATGCCGCGGATGCCCGGTATGTCGCCACCGGCCATCTGGCCTTCCTCCGGCGGGGGACGCTGATGGTAGTCCCTTTTGATCCGGACAGACTTAAGGTGATTGGGCAGCCCGTTCCCGCCGTCGCGAATATCTCGCAAGCGCTCAATACCACGAATTCTGGAATGGACACCGCCGCCGGTCAGTTCTGCATCTCCACCTCAGGATCGTTGGTTTATGCGTCGGGGGGAATCCTCCCGGACCAGGAGAACTCACTGGTTTGGGTGGATCATAAGGGGAAAACGGAACCGATTGCGTCGTTCAAAGCTCCGTTCTACGCTCCCCGCCTCTCACCTGATGGTCAGCGGATCGCTTACTCGAGCTTGGGAATGGAAGGCCACATCTGGGTTTACGATCTGAATCGAGGCACGGCCACACAGCTGACTTCCGAGGGCATGTCAGAGTTTGCGGTATGGACTCCGGATGGTCGGCATGCAGTGTTTGACTTGGTGAAGGCAGGTGTCCCCAATATCTATTGGCAACCTATTGACAGAAGCTCGCCGATGGAGCAGCTCACTCAGAGCGAGTACTTTCAGTGGCCCGAATCGTGGACTCCGGACGGAGAAACGCTGGCTTTTGTGGAAAGCCACCCGGACATGGAAACCGGAGATGATATCCAACTCCTTCATCTCCGTGACCGCCGGGTCACGCCGTTTCTGAACTCCCGATTCATCGAGGATTTTCCCGAATTCTCACCCGACGGGCGCTGGCTGGCCTATATATCAGACGAGTCAGGGCGCCGAGAAGTATATGTCCAGGCATTTCCCGGCCCAGGGGGCAAGTGGCAGGTTTCCAACGAGGGCGGTACGGCGCCCCTGTGGTCACGGAATGGCAGACAGTTATTCTATTGGCGCCAGAACCAAGTCTTTGAGGTCGACGTAGAGACTGGGTCCGGCTTCTCCGCCAGCAAGCCCCGCCTTTTGTTTGAGCATCCAGGCTATATTGGTATGGCTCCGACCCGCACTTGGGACATCTCCCCCGACGGTCAGCGTTTTCTCGCGGTGAAAATGGAGGAAAGGAAGCCCCAACCCATAACCGAATTGACCCTCGTCGAGAACTGGCTCGAGGAACTCAAGCGCCTCGCCCCCACTGGGAAGAAGTAAGCGGACTTGAATCGCAGTTGAGGACTCATTCCTCATGATCGGTCATACAATTTCCCATTACCGCATCCTGGAGAAGCTGGGTGGCTGACCATATCGAAGGTCGGGCCGGACCTTGACCCGCTCCGCTCCGACCCGCGCTTTCAGGACCTCCTGCGCCGGATGAACTTCCCGCCCTAAGAGCAGTGACGAGTGACAGGTGACGAGTGACGAGCCGGACTCGCGCCGCTCTCTTGCCCCGCTGGCGCCGTGGAAGGAATGGGCTCCGTCTACCCGCGGGTGACCCAAGGCCACAGGCACGCAGGGGCGTTCGGCCGCCCCCGAAATCAATAGAGGACCGCGTTTTCGCCCTTCTCAGCAATGAGCTTCCCGAAATAGGCCACGATCTTGTCCCGACGCGCTACTGGTGCAAGTGCCTGCCTGGGCTCATCAGCCACCGCTTCATCATGCCTTCGACCGATTCTGGACGAGTGGTCGGCGAACCGGAAGTAATCGCGACCGCAAAGACGGGTCCCCTGGTGGAGTGGAGAAGGTGTTGCGGCTGCTGAGAAACCCGTTCCGGTAGGTTGCAGGCGGCTTCTACCAGATAGCTCAAGCTAGCGCTTATGGAGCGCCCCCTTCAGAATCTCCGGAGCCGCGGCGCTCCCCAGGAATTTACCCGTCTCGCCTTCGCAATTTGCCTTTCCAGAGTGGCTTGGCTATGCTTCCTGGGGAGAAGGGACGCCCCTCGTCGGCGCAGCAATTGATACGGCCGGGGCGGCGGAGTTGGTCATAAAGTTGAACTTTGGAGACACGCTCGAGGTGATATGAGCAAGCGCCCGTCGTTCATTCGGGTGGCAAGTGTGGACGATATCCCGGAGGGAACGGTCAGGCACCTTGTGGTGCATGAAAAGCCCATGGCTCTGTGCCGAGTAGAAGGAAGTTTCTATGCCATCAATGCCGTCTGCCCGCACATGGGCGGCCCGCTGACGAGCGGTCGGCTGGAAGGTCCCGTTATCGCCTGCCCCTGGCACGGCTGGACGTTCGACGTGCGGACGGGCCAGCCGGACCACCCGGGCGGGCACTCCATCTCCACTTACGAAGTTCGCGTGGAGGGCGATGACATTCTCGTCGGCTGGCTCAGACGCCCGTCCTCGTGACCGCCTCGAGGCTTTTTCTCACGCTAATCGGTACAAGGGAGTATGAATTGCGGTCCCGGAGCAGGCGGGAGAATCTGAAGACAGTTGCGAAGACGCTCGTCGGCTTTCTCTTCTTGATGCTGGCTGGGGCAGGTAGTTCGAGCGCCATGGCGCCCGGCCAGGCGTCTCGGGACGAGGAAGATCGGGCGATGGGCCGCCGCGGCCTCGACTTGATGATGGACGGTGACCTCGACCGCGCCATCGCGGTATTCAGGGAAATCGAGAAGCAAGACCCACAGTCACCCGTCGGCTACCTGCTGGAAGCGGACGCCGTCTGGTGGCGCATCTATTACTCCACCGCCAATCTTATCGACCCCGATGTCTTCTCTTCCACAGATCAAGATTCATCGCCCCACGATGCGCACTTCCAGGACCTTCTCAACACGACGATATCGAAGTCGGAGTCAAATATCCAAAGTAACCAAGACGTGGCGCGGAATTACCTTTATGAGGGGATGGCCTATGCTTTGCGCGCGCGCCTGGAAGGTCTCCGTGACAGGGCTCTGCCCACCGCGCGGGCTGGCAAGAAAATGCGGGCTCTGTTGCTCGAAGCGGGCGAACTCGATCCCCGCCTGACGGACCCCTACCTCGGACTAGGGATCTATAACTACTTCGTGGACACGCTTTCCGGCATCGTCAGAATCCTGCGCTGGTTCATCGGGCTGCCGGGCGGCAGCCGGATCGAAGGCTTGAAGCAGATGCACCTGGCGGCGGAAAAGGGCGACCTGACGCCGGCCGAAGCGAAGTTTTTTCTCGCCAAAGATTACTCCCGCCAGAACGAGCGGCAATTCGAGCGCTCGATGGCGATCTTCCGCGAGCTCGAACGCGAGTATCCCCACAACCCGCTGTGGCCCATGCTCATTGCCAGCCTGCAATGCCGCACGGGTCACTCTCAGGAGTGCGACGCGGGTTACCGCGATGTTTTCCAGAGGACCGAGGCCGAGAAAAGCGAGGTCGACAAAGCCCTCCATGCGGCTGCGCGCCAAGCCCTTCAGCGGATGCACCCAGGCGAAGCCATTGAGTGATTGTGTGATTTAGCCATTGAGTGATTTGGCGATTGGGTGAATTGGGTTATCGGCGGAGTCCGACTGCCTTTCATCTATTCACTCAATCACTCAGTCGCTAAATCACTCAATGACGGAAGCGCTTTGTTCGTGGGCATGGTAGGAGCTGCGGACCAGCGGGCCGGACTCGACGTGACGGATACCCAAACGTTCGCCCGCGCGCTTCAGGGCCGCGAATTCGTCTGGTGACCAGAAGCGCGCCACGGGCAACTGCTCGCCGGAAGGCCGCAAGTACTGGCCGATGGTAACGATGTCCGTGCCGGCGGCGGCCAGGTCACCAAGCAGGGCGAGCACCTCTTCCAATGTCTCGCCCAGACCCACCATCAGGCCGGACTTGGTGGGGATGTCGGGAGCGATTTCACGCGAGCGCCGGAGCAGACGCAGCGAGCGCTCGTAGCGCGAGCCGCGCCGCGCCACAGGATACAGTCGCGCTACGGTCTCAATGTTGTGGTTGAGGATGTCGGGGCCGGCGGCGAGCACCGTTTCGAGCGCTGTGTCCGAGCCGCGGAAATCCGGAATCAGCACTTCCACCTTGCAGCCGGAAATCTGCCGCCCCAGCGCCTGGATGGTCCGGGCGAAAATCGTTGAACCCCCGTCCGGGAGGTCGTCGCGGTCCACCGAAGTCACGACGACGTATTTCAATCCCATCTCGCGGGCGGCATTGGCTACCCGTTCCGGTTCGTCCCGGTCAACTTGACCGGCAGGCCGGCCCTTCGGGACCGCGCAGAAACCGCAGCGCCGCGTGCAGCGATCACCCAGGATCATGAAGGTCGCCGTGCGGTGCGCCCAGCATTCGCCGACGTTCGGGCAGCGGGCGCTCTCGCAGACCGTGTGCAGGCCAAGCCCGTGCATAATTCGCTTCAGCTCGGCGTAATTCTCGCCACCGGGCATCCGGACCTTGAGCCATTCGGGCCGCCGTGCGGACCGCGAGGAAGACAAGATTTGCACCAAGTTATTCATTGCCAATTACCATTGTAAACCCGCGCCAGCGACAGGACAATTGCCGCCGCGGGGACGGCTCTACGGTGCCGGATGCCGCGGGCTTGTGTGGCCCTCGATAGACACTGTCGCCTTTATTATTCAATCCCTCCACGGGCTTGTGAGATACTGTGAAACTTTCGATGCAAGCCTCTTGCCAAGGAGGGTTTGTGGCCTGGATCAAAATGATTGAGCCCAAGGAAGCCACGGGCGAACTGAAGGAAGAATACGAGCACGGGGTGCGGCGCGCCGGGAAGGTGTTCAACATCCTCAAGGTGCAGAGTCTGAACCCGCCCGTCCTGCGCGCTTCGATGCAGATGTACCTGGCGGCGATGAAAGGGCCGTCGGGCCTGACGCGCGCGGAGCGCGAGATGCTCGGCACGGTGGTCTCCTGGGCCAACAATTGTTTCTATTGAATCGAAGCTCACGGGGAGGATCTCCGTGTCGAAACCGGTGACGCCGAGCTGGCCGAGCACGTCAAGCATAACTATCTCCGCGCTAAACTCACCCCGCGGCAGAAGGCGCTCGCCAAGTTTGCCGAACGGGTAACGCGCCATCCCGCGGCCGTGCGCCAGCAGGACCTGGCCACCCTGCGTAAGCACGGCCTCTCCGACCGCGATATCCTGGATGCCGTCGAGGTGATCGCTTACTTTAATTATATCAACCGCGTTGCGGACGCGCTGGGCATCGATCCGGAGCCGGAGATGCTGCCGGCCCTCGAGCGCCGGCGAAAAAGGTAGCCCGTTATCTCGGATCTGCGATACGGTGACCTGGCATCTGGAATCTGTAATCTTGAATTTGAAATCCGTGCGGTGGCGGCCGGCGTACCCGGCCGCCCCCGAGGTAACATTTTCTGTGATTCTCAGCGGATCGTCCCCGCTTCGCCTGCGTCTTTCAACCGTGTTAGAGTGATGGCGTGAGCGCCAGTGCCGTTTCCGAACACGAACGCCGCACCTTTGCCTGGATGGATCTTCTGTGGCTGGCTTTTCTCTTCGGCCTTGCGGCGCTGCGACCCCTCTTTGAGATTCACAAACAACTGACGCTTCTGGCGCTCGGGGTCTTTCAGATCTTCGAGTCCCGGTTTATTGGCTTGCTGCCGCGGCGCGGGCCTGCTTATAGCGTCCTTATCAAGATTGTGCTGGCTTCGGTGGTCGTCAACTGCACGGGTGGAATCGAATCCAGCTATTACCTCATCTACTATCTTCCCGTGGTCACGGCGGCCATGTTCTTCGGCGCCGCGCAGACCCTTCTGTGGACCGCGCTCGCCTCAGCCGCGTACCTTTCGTTCCTTATCCCTGCTCTGGAGGTCTACGAGCTGACACCGGAAGGCGCGACGGAACTGGCCATCCGGATTCTGTTCTTTTTCCTGGCGGCCACGGTGATCAACCGTTTCGTCAGCGAGAACCGCCGGCAGGCGCAACGCTACCGGCAACTCGCGGACGCGCTCGCCGAGACCAATCGCCAACTCGCTCAGGCGCAGGAGGAGAAGCGCCGTTCGGAGCGGCTCGCCGCCCTCGGGCAGCTTTCCGCGGGCCTCGCTCACGAGATCCGCAATCCGCTCGGCGTGATCAAGGGCTCGTCGGAAATGCTCAGCAAGAAACTCCAATCGAGCGACCCGGTGACGGGCGAGCTGGCCGGCTATATTTCGAGTGAAGTCAATCGGCTCAACACCATCGTCACGCGGTTCCTCGATTTCGCCCGGCCGTCGCAGCTCCAGTTGCATCCCGAAGCGATCGTGCCGTTGGTCGATCGCGCGCTGAAGAACGCTCACGATCGCTGGCCGGAGGCGCGCGTCGAGGTCGAGCGGCAGTACAGCGATGGTCTGCCTGCGATCCCCGTGGACTCGGATCTGTGCGAACAGGTGTTTACAAACTTGTTTCTCAACGCCTACGAAGCGATGCAGAAGGAGGGCGGACAACTGCGGGTTTCCATCGCCCCCGGCTCTTCCGACGGTCGGCGCGGGATCGAAGTCGCTGTTGCTGATACCGGGCCCGGCATTGCGCCGGAACTGCTTGAACAGGTATTCAATCCCTTCTTCACGACCAAGAAAGACGGCGTCGGATTGGGTCTGTCGATCGTCTCAAAGATTATCGACGACCATCGCGGTTGGATCCGCGTGTCAAGCGACCCAGGCAAAGGGGCCTGCTTTCGAGTATTCTTACCGGCGAGTCAAGATACCGGAAATTAGAAACTAGAAACTGGAAATTAGAAAATGGATGCTGGAAAATCAGAAGGCGTGGATGCCGGCAAGGTCGTGAGCTCGATCAGGGATTTCAAAGACCTCCAGGTGTGGAAGGCTGCGCGGGACTTGCGTCGCGAGTTCTACAAATTGGCGAATGCCTTGCCAGACATCGAGAGGTTTGGTTTGGCTGCCCAAATCCGCCGTGCTGCTACATCAGTCACGGCCAACATTGCGGAAGGATTTGGAAGATTTGGATACCAGGAAAACGCCCAAATGTGCCGGCAAGCGCGCGGTTCGCTATATGAGCTGAGGGACCACCTTACAACTTGCGTCGACGAACTATACATCTCCCCTGCGGAGGGCAAGAGATTGGATGCTTTGGCCCAGAATGCAGCCCGGCTGCTTAACGGCTACCTTCGCTCGACGCTAGCTTTGAAACGACGCTTGGCCGCGTAGGCCCAACCTATGTTCTAGTTTCCAGTTTCTAGTTTCCAATTTCTGGTTTCCGTTTTCCACCTTGCGCGTCATGGCCACGATTCTCATTGTCGAAGACGAACCCAAGATGCTCCGTCTGTTGGAGCTGAATCTTTCCGAGGAAGGTTACACGGTCCGCACGGCGGCGGACGCGGAAGCCGGTCTAAAGGCATTTCGTGAGTACCGCATCGATCTCGTGGTGACGGACCTGAAGCTCCCCGGCATGGACGGCCTGGAATTCCTGCAGGCCGTGAAGCGCGCCGATGCCCGCGTTCCCGTCATCGTCATGACCGCCTATGGGACCGTGGAAACCGCCGTCGAGGCCATGAAGGCGGGCGCGAGCGATTACGTCCTCAAGCCGTTTTCGCTCGAGGAGATGAAGCTCATTGTCCGCAAGGAGCTCGATGTCGGTCGTCTGCGCGAAGAGAATCGTTCGCTGCGCGAAGCGCTGGGAAGGCGCTACGAATTCAAGAACATCGTGGCGCACAGCGCGGGAATGCAGGAAGTGCTCGCCACCGTCGAGCGCGTCGCGCCGACGAATTCCACGGTTCTGCTGGGCGGAGAAAGCGGCGTCGGCAAGGACCTGATCGCGCGCGCCCTTCATCAGCACTCGCGCCGCGCCTCGGGACCGTTCGTCAAGATCAATTGCACGGCCATCCCGGAAAACCTGCTGGAGAGTGAGCTGTTCGGCTATGAGAAGGGTGCCTTCACCGGCGCCGTAGGATCCAAGCCCGGCAAGTTTGAATTGGCGGATAAAGGAACGATTTTCCTCGACGAGATCGGCGACGTCCCCGGCAGCATCCAGGTGAAACTGCTGCGCGTCCTCCAAGACCGCGAATTCGAGCGGCTGGGGGGAACGAAGACTCTCAAGGTGGATGTGCGCGTGGTCGCCGCCACCAACCAGGACTTGCGTGCCGCCCTCGAGCAAGGCACGTTCCGCGAAGACCTCTATTACCGGCTCAACGTTGTGCCCATCAACATCCCGCCCTTGCGCGACCGCAAGGAGGATATTCCTTACCTTGTTGATCATTTCATCGAGCGGTTTACGCGCGAAGCAGGCAAACCGATCAAGGGGATTACACCCGCGGCGCTGAAGCTCTTGATGGAATTCCACTGGCCCGGCAATGTGCGCGAACTCGAAAACATCATCGAGCGCGCCGTGGCATTGTCGACCGGAGACATGCTCGACGCGCCGGATATTCGCCTGGACCTTTCTCCGGCCAAACCGGCTGGGGCGGATATCGCGGCTTCTGCGCTGTCGGCCGGCGGCACCTTTCCTCCACCCGGCATGACCTTGGAGCAGTTTGAGGACGAGATGATCAAGGAAGCCGTCCGCCGCTCGAACGGCAACAAGAGCCAGGCCGCCCGCCTGCTCGGCCTCTCCCGCAACGCCCTGCGCTACCGCCTCTCCAAAATGGGCGTCGCCGATGAGAACGAATCGTAGGGGCGGATCGCGATGCTCCCTGACCGCTTTGGTAGGGGCGGCCTTCGGCCGCCCGACACTACACCGTGCGCACCGCACGCGCTTGCCAAACCAGCGAATATCGGGCAGTATTGCAGGAAAGAGGAGCTTTATGATCTTTCACGTCACACTTGAGCAGGCCGAGGATGGGTGGATCGTCGCCGAGTGCCCTGCTCTTCCAGGATGCGTCTCTCAGGGCAAAGACGAAAAGGAAGCTCTGGAGAACATCAAGGAAGCCATCAAGGCGTGGCTGTGGGCTGAGGACCAAAAGGCCGCCTCCGCGCTCCCTAAGAGGCCCGGACAACAGGAAATCGTGGTGGCCTTATAGCCGCATGGCCAGACTCGCCAGGATGTCCGGGCACGAGGCAGCTCGCCGACAATTGAATCCCTGAAGAAAAAACGGAGCCCTGCTGAGGGGTGGTAATCAGCAGAACAAGCCGGGCATGGGGCCCCGTCGCTAACGCGCGAGGCACAACGCGCGGATTTCCTGGAAGGTGGCTCGGTACCCCCCCCGTCTCGGATGGGGAACGGCAAGAATCTTCACGGGTTTCCCGCCGACCGTTGCATTCGCACAATGGACGTTTGTGCCGCAGCTCCATGGCGGCGCCGGGGAATCCAATACGTTCCGGCCGAAGTACCACTTGTTCTTGCTAACTCCGACGACGAGCACCGTATCAGGCTTGAGAACTTCAATTTCAGCCCGTAGCACATGTCGTCCACAATTACTCCACATGGCTGTTGTCGGGCTACCTGCCGCGCCCATCGGATTACATTTGACTTGGGGTGTGTAGGCCACAAAATCAAATACCTTCTCGATATCCTCCAACGATGGGAGGCCATTATCTCCAATACTCGGCTTCAGGAATTGCGCAGCCTCCGCGATCGCGACCACATAGCATCCGGTCACTGAGTAAAACGGGGTGCCCGAATAGCTTGGGTTCCGGAAGTGTTTCCAGTGACCTTCCCTCATTTCGGCTCGTGCTCCCTCGACGAGGTCCACGGTAGCCCCCTCGCCTCCAGCCTCGTTAAAGTTGATCCCCACAACAAGCAACTTCAGTTCTCCGTATCCCGGACCGATCCAAGGAACCGATATAGACGCTATGTCTGGCGGTGAAAGGCGATCCAGAGCGCCCGACCAGCACGCGTCGCGATTCGCACAGACCCTATGGAGAGGAAGGTGTTCTCCACTCGCAGACATGAACCCGAGTCGCTTATAGGTCGATACTATATGGTCTTCGCACCCCTCTTTAGTAGTCATGACTTCATCCCCTCACTTGGTCCGCACGATCCCAAGTGGCGCTGACGTCCGTGCCGAGTCCACCGCATCGAAGACAGGTTGCCTCCCCCCACTCATCGCACCACGCGCAGCGGCTGGAGGCGCGGGCGGATTCGCGCTGGTAGAGCCCGGCGGATTCGCTGGCTTCGGTCCACATTCCGGTGCCGTCGCAAGCCGGGCAGGTGACCCGCCCCAGGCCGCGACACTCGGGGCACTCATCGAATGCCAACTCCGGCGGCGGTTCGACGGATTCTTGGGGCGTCAAATTCGGCTGCTCGTGGTGTGGCGACGCCGCCCGGCTGCCCACAACTGTGCCGGGCAAAAGAGGCAATGCCATAGACAGCTCCAGGAAGTGTCGCCTTGTCAGAGAGTCAGCCATCGCGCGTGGTTTACTGATTAGGCAATCCCCTTCTGAATCCGATACGCGGAGAATACTTCCTCCCGAATTCTAAGTCAATCCTGGATTCCGGTCCGCTCGTCCGCCGCGCCGGTCGCGCCTTTCGCTCCACGGGCGGCCAGGTATTCGTCCCAGTTCCTCTTCACCTGCCAGTCGTACTCGTCCTTGTACCGATGCTCTAGGCCCCAAACTCCGATAAAGGAGATCAGCAGCCACTCGTCAGGCGTTCGTCCGTCACGGTCCAGCGGGCACGGGGGAGCCTCTTCGGCGGGGAACAGGCCGGGGAAAGTGTCCTCCAGCCATCGTCGCGGCCAATAGCACAGCCAGAGCCAGAGCCGGGAGCCGAGCATCTCCAGGTTCAGCCAGAGAGGCCGGGTTGACGAGAGAAGCGGCGCTGGCTCCCGTTCGTCCTCCTCGTCGTCCAAGTAGATGCCCCACATCCAATCCACGAATTCCTTTCCCAAGTAGGCCGCCAGGGCAACGCAGGCCACCCAGGTGCCAAAATTTTCCAATCGTCACCTCACTTTTTTCGCCTTTTTCCGGCTCAGGTTGCGGTATGCGCCAATCGGTCGCTCCAACAAATTGAAAATACTATAGGTTAGCTCTCACCCTCTATATAGAACGTTTGTTGCCAAACTCGCAGGATTTTGCCCATGTACCGGTTCAAGCAAGGGGATGTCGGGGGGTCCGGCAGGTCCAGCAGGTCACCACTTCTCCGGCCCCGGGCTTTCCAGGAACTTCGTGTCCCAGCCCAGGCAGATATCCTCGATGGTCTCGATCATGTTCTCGACTTCTTCGAGCGAGAGGTCGGTGGCAGGATGGACGGCGCGATTGCGGATTTCCCAGACCCGACGCAGGCGGGTTTTCTGTTCGAGGGTGATGTAGTCATACTGGGCGAGGCGGTCGAAGAGGACTTCCACGGCGCCCTTCACGCCCAGCCGCAAACCCACGCGGCGCGCGACAGAGCGCAACCGGCGCTCGTACTCCTCGCCGGCGAACTTCGCGGCGAGCTTGGGGTGTTCCTCGACGAAAATGCGGGCGAGTTCGAGGGCCCCATACTTCTTGAAGAACGGCCGCAGAACCTGAGCCGCGCGGCGGCGCTGGATCCAGACGTCGGCATCGAATTCGGCGCGCGCCTGCTCGGCCTCCTCCAAGGGCTCGGGGCCGCTGGTGAGCTCGTGAAAAGTCCACAGTCCGAGTTCTGTGTCCGCGACAGAAGCCAGACGAAAATGCTTCCGCCACTCACGTAGTTCCTCGCAAAAGGCCAGATAGAGTTCTATGGTGGTGGGTCGATGAATCAGCAGCAGGTTGATCGTGGGAGTGCTGAAGATGCCGAAATACTCGGGGTGCACGAAACGCAGGACGAGCGAAACCACGCCGGTGTTGTGCAACACGGCGAGCAGGCTGCGCACGGCTTCACGGTCGGACGAAGGGGGTGCGCCCCGGGTCGAAGAGCTTGAGAACGTCGCGCGCCACCAGCCAGCGCTTGCCGGCGCGGAGTTGGTCGAAGTCCTTTTCGAGCGCACGAAAATTATAGAGGCGCCCAAACTTCTTCCGGCAGACCTCGGGAAATCGGCTTAGGTAGGCTTGAAGATCAAAATTGCTCACGCGCACCTTTAGCAAGTCTGTTGGTCCCCGATGGGGTCCATCGGGTGTCTCTAACCGAGCACGGGTACGGCTACGGAACGCACGGCGCGGGCGTCGTCGCTGAGCAGAAAGCGGATGACGCGGGCAACGTCCTCAGTCTTCACCCACTTCGAGAAATCCGCATGGGGCATGGAGCGGCGATTAGCGGGCGTGTCCATAGTGCCGGGCATGAGGCAATGAACGTGGATGTCATAAGCCTTGACCTCATCGGCGAGGAGCTCGCTGAGCTGCCGCACCGCCCCTTTCGAAATCGCGTAGGGCGCGATGCCGGCTCCTCCGCCGCGGAGAATCGCGCCGGAGGAAATGGTCACGATGCGCCCATAGTTCTGCCGAATCATCAACGGCACAACGGCGCGCAGGCAATTGACGACTGAACGGAGGTTGAGATTAAACATGTGCTCCCAGGCTTGGTCGTCGGCCTCATAACTCCTGCCGGCCGCAAAGCCTCCCGCCACCGCCACGAGGAAGTCAACACGCCCCCAGTCCGCAGCCAGCTCGCGAACGAATCCCTCGACCGCGGATGGCTGGACGAGGTCAACCTTGGCGCCGCGCAATTTGTCGCCGGAGTCCGCCGCACGTGCCCGAAGGTCCGACCACTCCTCTTGGCTGACGTAGGTTACGGCCACACGCGCCCCGGCAGCAAGCAGGTCAAGCGTGACGGCGCTGCCCAGCGCCCCCGTGCCGCCGGTCACGATGGCCGTGCGATCTTGGAGTTGCATGTTTCCACCTCGAAGAATCGGACTTGTAAGGAGAGCAAGATCATAGCAGACTGGGAAGCGCCCGGGCGGGGGACATGCCGTGAGCGACCGGCTTCAACCGCGACGAGGTAAGTTTGTCACCATCCTGCCGGTCGGGAGATTCTTCCAGCGGTAGGAAATCTATACTCGCCCATTGGCAAAGGATGCGCTCCTGGGTGCGTGAATTCAAGAGGCGCAAGGACTTATAGCGGCTCTCTGTGGCAACACATATGCTGAAAGGCACGGCGACGGTAGCCAGTGCTTCGCTGTGCAGATCACCAACAAGCGCTTTCGTTCATGTAAGCGTACACGCGCTGTAGGGTCGGGGGCAAGATTGCGATTCCGGTCGGAGGGTCCAAGCCTGTGACTTGGTGGGAAAAGAAGACCCCCGTGCCCGTTCGTGGCGGTACAGGCCCGTCCGTAGTCCGGCCCGAGCCGCCGCCAACTGACCAACTTGCGAGGGACTTTATGCCGACTCCATCCGTTTCGCCCGCCGCCATGCAGGAGCAAGTTCGCCTAGGAGAATCCCTGGTGGTTCACGGCGAGCTCTCCGGGAACGAAGACCTGACGATTGAGGGACAATTTGACGGGACAATTGATTTGCAGAGCCACTGCCTGACCGTCGGTGCACGCGGTCAAGTCAAGGCAGAAATCCGCGCCGGACGCGTGGTGATCCAGGGTGCGGTGAATGGAAACATCACCGCCCGCGATCGCATCGAGATTCGCAAGACGGGCCAGGTGATCGGTGACTTGGTTAGCCCCGGAATTGCCATCGAGGACGGAGCCTACTTCAAGGGCAGCATCGAAATCCTTCGTGAGGCCAGCCCCCAGCCCGCGCGCGTCCTTCCCTCCTCACCCCTGAATAATCACGACGAGTAGCAGTCCGATGCGTCGTGCAAGGCCGGGGCGGGAGACTCGTGGGGCAGCCTCTCCTTCGAGCCTCGTTCACCCATGGGTGGTGATCTTCCATCCTTTCGGCCGAGGCTAACCTCGAGCCTCAGGCTGGCGCCGCGGGGCGCACATACCTTCCGGCGACGTTGAATCCTGCGCTATCATATTAGGTGCTGCCTGCCGGGATCCTTCTCGCCGCGACCGAGGATCAGCGGGCGCGAACGACTGAAAGGGCTGGAAAAGACCTGCGGGCAATTCTCGAAAGAACCCTGCGGCCGAGGTGAGAGAAGACGGGGGGCCGTGTCTCTGGTTCCGCGCCTTTTGGAATCTGACTCGAGGTCCATGCTATGCGAATCAAGCTGCGCCTCATTGTTTCGTTGATTGTGGGCGTCACCCTGGTGGCCCTCGCCTTCGCCTACGTGCAGGTGAAGGAACAGAAGCAAAGCATGAGGAACGAGCTGGAGAAGCGCGCCGAGGTGTTAGGGGAAAGCCTGGAAGAGATCGTCGCGCCGCTCGCTGGAAAACGGTCAACGAAGGAGTTGCAGCGGATTGTGGAGCGCTTTGGTCACCGCGAGCGGCTGGCGGGGATTGCTGTCTACGCGAGCGATGGGGGCCTCCTGGCGATGACCTCCGGTCTCGATGACCGCCTCGCCAGGCCTCCTGATGCCGTCCGCCAGGCATTGACACGGGACGCCGGGCGCCAAGTGTTCTTCCCGCTCGATACGGACCTCCTGCACGTGTATGCGCTGCCACTGCACGATGCCACCTCCACGGTGGGCGTGCTCGCCATCTTCCACAATGCCGGGTATATCGACGCCCAGACGGCTCGTCTGTGGCGCGACACGTTTCTGCGCGTAGCGATCCAAGTTTTGCTCGTCGTTCTTCTTGCCCTGCTCATCGTGCGCTGGAGCATTACCGGCCCCATCGCCAAAACCGCGCGGTGGATGAGGGAGCTGCGCATGAACGGCGCCTCCCAAAGGCCGACGCCGCCTCCTGAGGACCTCTTCAAGCCGCTGACCCAGGAGGTCACCCGTTATGTGCAGAGCCTTTCGGCCGCCCGCGCGGCGGCCGAAGAGGAAGCCCGGCTGCGAGAGGCCGGCGAGGCGCTCTGGACCCCCGAGCGGCTGCGCGTTCATGTGAAGAACAAACTGGAATCGAGGCCGCTCTTCGTCATTTCCAATCGCGAACCTTACATCCACGTGCGGCGGGGGGAGGGCTTGGAGGCCATCGTCCCGGCGAGCGGTCTGGTCACGGCGCTCGAGCCTATCCTCCGGGCCTGCGATGGGACGTGGATTGCCCACGGGTCGGGCGACGCCGACCATGAAACGGTTGATTCCCATGGCCACCTTCGCGTACCGCCGGAAGACCCGCACTACACGCTGCGGCGCGTATGGCTCAGCAAGGAAGAGGAGGAGGGCTATTACTTCGGTTTCGCCAACGAAGGGCTGTGGCCCCTCTGCCACATCGCTCACACGCGTCCAGTCTTCCGCGTCGCTGACTGGCAGCACTATCAACAGGTCAATCAGAAGTTCGCCAAGGCCGCCGTGGAAGAGATGGCCGGAGTCGAACGCCCCGTCGTGCTGGTCCAGGACTATCACTTCGCGCTCGTTCCGCGCCTCATCAAGGAGAAGCGCCCCGACGCGCGGGTGGCAATTTTCTGGCACATCCCCTGGCCCAACGCCGAAGCCTTCGGAATCTGCCCCTGGCAGCGTGAGCTCCTCGAGGGTCTGCTGGGCGCGGACCTCGTGGGCTTCCACATTCAGTCGCACTGCACGAACTTTCTGGAGACCGTGGACCAGGTCCTCGAAACCCGCATCGAGTGGGAGCGCTTTGCGGTCAACCGTCGCGGGCATTTGACTTCGGTGCGCCCCTTCCCCATCAGCGTGGCGTTTCCGGATCCGGCCACGCAGCCTTCCCGCCCCGCGCAAGGCTCGCCCTACCTCGAGCGCGCTGCCCTGTTCAAGAAGTTGGGTGTGCAGGCCACCTTCATGGGCATCGGGGTGGACCGCGTGGACTACACGAAAGGGATCCTGGAACGTTTCCGCGGCGTTGAGCGCTTTGTCGAAAGGTGGCCGGTGTACCGGGAGCATTTCACACTTGTGCAGATTGGCGAGCCGAGCCGGACCCACATCAAGCGTTACCATGACTTGCTGGGGGAGGTGGAGGCGGAAGCCGAGCGCATTAACTGGCGTTTCCAGACGGGCGACTGGAAGCCGATCGTCTTTCTCATGCGGCACCACAGTCACGCGGAGATCGAACCTTACTATAAGGCGGCGGACCTCTGCATGGTGACATCCCTCCACGATGGGATGAATCTGGTGGCGAAGGAATATATCGCCGCGCGCGACGATGAGCAGGGTGCTTTGATCCTCAGTCGCTTCACGGGGGCGGCCCGTGAGCTCCGGGATGCGGTGATCGTCAATCCCTACGACGCCGAGCAGCTTGCCGAAGCGATATTCTTTGCCCTCAAAATGGATCCGGAGGAGCGCACCGCCAAAATGCGGCGGATGCGCCGGATTGTGCGGGAGCAGAACATCTATCGCTGGGCCGGGGATCTGATCACCGAGCTGGCGGAGCTCCGGCTGGATACTCCCGAACCGGCGAAAGGCCGTACAGCTTGATGTTCCGCATACGGACGCCGGCCTTGGCTGAGGCGGCCCAGTTGCGGCGAGCCCCGGACGGTGCCTGTGGGTTTATGGGCAGTCGGGGCGCGCGCCGAGG
>JAIQGH010000021.1:17774-61834 GCA_020072655.1 Terriglobia bacterium
AGGATGTCCGGGGCGAGTGCACGAAGACAGGATGAAGAACCGAGCCGGGAGCGGAGAAGGCCACCGCCGGGACGGGGGGCTGATCGCGCGGCGGCGGAAACCGCTGCTCGGAAGCCACCGGGGCTCCCGCCACCTATTTGACCGCTGGGCGCAGGTCTCGGCACGGCTGCGGGCGGCTCGGCACGTGGCTCTGTTTCTCGACTTCGACGGCACGCTGCTTCCACTTCGTCGCCGGCCCGAAGACGTCTGGTTGGACACTGGCGTGCGACGACGGCTCGCGCGGCTCGCGCGCCGCCGCCACGTGACCGTTTGCCTTATCAGCGGGAGGCAACTGGCGGATCTCCGTCGCCGCGCCCGCGTGGCGGGAGTATTCTACTTAGGCCTTCACGGTTGGGAACGCGAGGGGAAGGCCCGGCAGGCAACGCCGGAGGTTCTGGTGCGACTCAAACGTTCCATTGGGACAGGCCTTGCGAAACTGCCCGGCGTCTGGATTGAGGACAAGGGATTCAGCCTGGCAATCCACTATCGCGGCGTCCCTCCGGCAGTGGTTCGCCGCGCGCGCCTCTTTCTTGGCGAATGTCTAAAGCCCCATCGAGGGCAGTGCCGCTTGCTGAGAGGGAAGAAGGTGTGGGAGATTCTTCCTGCCGAGGTCTCGGGCAAAGGGGAGGCGGCGCGGAACGTGCTCGCAAGACTCGGGGGCTCGGCCCTGCCCGTCTATGTGGGCGATGACACGACGGATGAAGCCGCGTTTGAGGCCTTGCGAGGCGGTATCACGGTCCGCGTGGGTCCGGCTCGGCGCACGAAGGCGCGATACCGGCTGCGGAACCCCCAGGAGGTTGGGCGTCTTCTGGAGAGACTGGAGGATGAAACACGGTGAAGGTTGCCGCGCAACCGTTCGAGTTCGTGACCGCCACCTATCTGACGCGGATTGGGAACCAAAAAGCGCAGAACCTTTTTGAGCTGCGCCAGGGACTCGAAACGTGCAGCGACGCATCGATCTTTTATCACACCTTCCAGAGCCTGGGCCGCTACCACTACCTCACTCAGGGGTTCTCGAGCGATTTTGCACAGTGGGTTCTGGCCGCGTGCAACCGCCCGAGTCTGGCTGAGGAGCTCGCTGCGCTCGACATCCGCGATTATATCGCCGTGGCGGACCTGCGCCGGGATCTCGACAAGATCGTCGGCACTTACTGCAGCGCTCGTCCCGAGGACGCCCAGCAGGCTTCCTTCGAGCCCTTCTATTTCTGCGAAGCGATCGGGGTGACGGCCCCTCTGGGGTTGGAGGCCTGGAACCTCGAGGAATTCCGCCGCTGTATCGAAATGCTCAGCCACGCCTCTTTCCATTTCCATTTCATCTCTTCCCGGCTGCGGCTTCAATTGCGGACCAATGACTTCTCTCTCTGGCTGGCGGATAACCTGGGACTAGAATCCTTGGCGAAGCAGCTTAACCGCATCGATATTTATACGAACACCGTGGAGACCGCCAAGGCGAGGATCGTGGCCCTGGTGGACAAGGAGCTTGCCGCGTGACCATCACCGCCCAGGGGATACGTCTGATCCGGCTCGATGATTACGGGCAGCTTTTGGGAGAGTCGGAGGTCGCGGAGTTGCGCGCGATCGCCGCCCCGCTGCGTGGCCGGACGGTGGAAATGGTCAACTCGACGGCGGTGGGCGGCGGGGTGGCGGAAATCCTCAACCGCCTGGTTCCTGTCCTTGAGGAGTTGGGCCTCGCCGTTCGCTGGGATGTCATCACCGGCGGCAACGACTTCTTCGAAATCACCAAAGCCTTCCACAATGCCTTGCACGGCGGTGACTATAAAATGCCGCCGGAGAGTTTCGATGTTTTTCTGGCCTACAACGAACAGAACCGCGCGCGCCTGCAGCTCGACGCCGAATTCATCGTTATTCATGACCCCCAACCCAGCGCGCTGATCGAGGCCCGACGCGAGGGCTCCGGGCACTGGATCTGGCGCTGCCACATCGATCTCTCTCATCCTCACCCGGCGGTGTGGAGCTTCCTCGAGCCTTATGTCCTGCGTTACGACGGCGCGCTCTTCTCTTCGCCGGAATTCTCGCGACAACTCTCGATTCCCCAGTACCTCTTCTATCCCTGTATCGACCCCCTCTCGGAAAAGAACCGAGACCTTGAGCCGGAGTACGTCGGCAGCGTGCTCGAGCACTTCGCGATCGACCCCAAGCGTCCGCTCCTCACGCAGATCTCCCGGTTCGACCGGCTCAAGGACCCGCTGGGCGTCCTCCGCGCTTATCAGATCGTGAAGCGCTACTTCGACTGCCAGTTGGTTCTTGCCGGCGGGGGCGCGGCCGACGATCCGGAAGGCGGCGTAGTGCTCGAGGAAGTCCGCCAGGCGGCGCAAGGCGACCCGGACGTTCACATCCTCGACCTGCCGCCCTGGAGCGCCCTTGAGATCAATGCCCTGCAGCAGGCCTCCACGATCATCATCCAGAAGAGCCTGCGGGAGGGTTTCGGCCTGACCGTCACGGAAGCTCTCTGGAAAAAGAAACCCACCGTCGCCTCGGCGGTGGGCGGGATCCCCACGCAGGTGATCCACAAGCACACAGGCTTGCTCTGCCATTCCGTGGAGGGCTGCGCGTACCAGATTCGATTTCTGCTCTCCAACCCCGCCATCGCCGAACGACTGGGCGAACAGGGGCATCAGCACGTTCGGGAGCACTTTCTCATTACCAGCAATGCGAGGCGATATCTCACCCTATTCTTGCACCTGCTTGACTTTCGCAGGATTTGATTCGCCACGGGGTGAGGGTCGAGCCGATGGACGCGTTTCCAGGCAGCCGACAATCCATTGTGGTTCGCTAGGAGCCGTCGGCCCTTCCCTAGCCCGGGCCGGAGGTTGTCGCCATGTCAGATTTCCATCAGACGGGTGTGGTCGCGACGATGCATCGCTTGGGGCGCCGGCCCCTGGAATCCTTGGAGAAGGACTTGAAGGAGTTCGCGAGATCACAGCCCGTGGCGCTGGTCCTGCCGGCGCTCTACTCGGAATTTGAAGGGAAGGCGATGCCCCGGATTCTCGAAGAAGTATCTCATGTCCCGTACTTGAGTGAGGTCGTGCTGACCCTCGGCCAGGCGAACGCGGACCAATTCACCGAGGCGCGCCGCCGTGTCGCCGGCCTGCATCCGCGCGCGCGCATCATATGGAACGACGGCCCGCGCCTCCAGAAACTTTACAGCGAACTGAAGGCCGCGGAATTACCCATCGGGGAGGACGGCAAGGGCCGGTCGTGCTGGATGGCCCATGGCTTCGTACTGGCCGGCGGGCGCTCGAAGATCATTGCCCTCCACGATTGCGATATCGTCAACTATTCGCGGGAGATCGTGGCGCGCCTTTGTTATCCGGTCGCCGATGTGCGCATCGATTTTGTTTTCAGCAAGGGCTATTATGCGCGCGTGACGGACCGCATGCACGGCCGGGCGACGCGGCTGTTGATTACCCCACTCCTCCGGTCGCTCGAGCGTGTGCTGGGCCACCAACCCTTTCTCACTTACCTGGACAGCTTCCGATACCCCCTGGCCGGCGAGTTCTGCATGTTCTCGGAGATGGCGCGCTTGAACCGCATCCCCGGCGACTGGGGGCTGGAGATCGGCGTGCTGGCGGAGGTGTACCGTAATTTCTCCGTGAAGCGGCTCTGCCAAGTGGATATCTGCGATAATTACGAGCATAAGCACCAGGCTCTCTCGCCCAAGGACGCGGACAAGGGCCTGATGCGCATGACCGTGGACATCGTCAAGACTCTTTTCCGGACGCTGGCCGCCGAAGGGGTGGTGCTCTCCGGCGCGACTTTCCGAACGCTTCAGGCCCAGTACGTGCGCACGGCGGAGGACATCATCACCCGCTACCACGCGGACGCCATGATCAATGGCCTCGAGTTCGACCGCCATGGGGAGGAAGACATCGTGCACGCCTTTGCTCGCGGGCTGCGCATGGCCGCGGAAAGTTACCTGGCCGACCCCCTCGGCCAGCCACTGATTCCCAATTGGAACCGCATCGTGGCCGCCGTTCCGGACATCTTCGCGCGCTTGAACGACGCGGTGGAAAACGACAACGCGTAAGGAAGGACGTCGTGGCGGAGGAGATCCTTACCTCACAGGTTCGGGAGCAGGTGGGCGCGCTGGGGGCCGCCGACATCGTCGTCGGGATCCCCAGCTACAACAACGCGCGGACCATTAGCCATGTGGTGCGCGCGGCGAACGCCGGCCTGCTCAAGTACTTCCCGGACCGCCGAGCTTTGATCGTCAATTCGGACGGCGGCTCGAAGGACAGAACCCGCGAGGCGGTCGAAGCGGCGAAACTCGAGGCGCGGGAATTGCTGCTCGTGCAGTACCCCCTGCAACCGGTGCATCGCTTGTCGACGCCCTACCACGGTGTGCCGGGGAAGGGCAGCGCGTTCCGCACCATCTTTCGGATCGCGGAACTGGTGGGGGCGCGCGCCTGCGTCGTGTTGGACGCCGACCTGCGGAGCATTGCGCCGGAGTGGCTCGACCTGTTGCTGCGGCCGGTCCTGGAGCATGACTTCGATTACGTGGCGCCGTATTACAAGCGCCACAAATACGACGGCACAATCACCAACAGCATCGTTTATCCGCTGACCCGCGCGCTTTATGGCCGGCGCATCCGCCAGCCCATCGGCGGGGACTTCGGGCTTTCGGGTCGCTTCCTCCAACGCCTCCTCACGAGGGATGTCTGGACCACGGATGTCGCCCGCTATGGGATCGATATCTGGATGACGACGATCGCCATCGCCGAGAACTTCCGCACCTGCCAGGTCCACCTCGGCGCCAAAATCCACGACGCGAAGGACCCCGGCTCCGACTTGAGCGCCATGATGGCTCAGGTGGTCGGCTCGGTCTTCGGACTGATGGAAACCTATGAAAACGTCTGGCGGAACGTCTTCGGGTCCCTCCCGGCGCCCCTCTTCGGGTTTCCCTTCGAGGTTGGGCTCGAACCCGTCTCGATCGACTTGCCCAGGATGCTAGCGGCCTTCTCCCAGGGATGCCGCGACCTGCGGCCCGTCTACCAGCAAGTGATTCCCGCGCCCCTCTTGAAAGAACTGACCGATTGCGCCTCGCTGCCGGCGGAGACGTTCGTGATTCGCGAGGAGATCTGGGCCGCGGCGGTTTATGAATTCGCCCTGGCGTACCACCGGCGGACGATCACCCGCGAGCATCTGCTGAGGTCGCTCACACCGCTGTATCTCGGCTGGGTGGCGTCCTTTGCCCGGCAAACCGAGCCAGAAAACCCGGCCCAGGTGGAGGAGCGCATCGAACGCCTCTGCCTCGTCTACGAGCAATTGAAGCCTCCCTTACTCAACCGTTGGAGCGCAGGAAAGGGGTGAAGGCCATGAATCAATTCTGGGAACAAACTATTCTCGAACCGTTGCGGGAACTTGGCCGGCAGGCGGTGACGAGCCTGTCGAGTCTGGTGGGCATGTTGGTCCTGATTCTGCTCGGGCTCGTGGTCGGCTGGCTGGCCAAAGAAGTTATCTACCGCGTGCTGCGCGTCCTGCGCTTCGACCGCCTCTGCGACCGTCTGGGCCTGGGCACGGAGATCGAGCGCCTGGGGATCACCCGGTCGTGCTCCTATCTCGCCGGCCAGGTCGTCCAGGGGATTATCGTGCTGACTGCGCTGCTTGCGGGGCTGACCGCCATGCGCACGCAGTGGACGCAAAACCTGGTGGAGCGCTTCTTTCTTTATCTGCCCCACTTCCTGGCGGCGGTGTTGATCCTGATCGTAGGCGCGCTGGTGAGCCGCTTTCTGGGCCGCAGCGCGCTGATCGCCGCGGTGAACGCGGGCATGCCCTCGGCGCGGCTCCTGGCGGGGCTCGTGCGGTTCTTTGTGATGACGCTCGCGGTGGTAGCCGCGCTCGACGAACTGGGCATCGGCCGCACCACGATCATCGTTGCCTTTGCCATCATGTTTGGCGGGCTGGTGACCGCGGCGGCTATCGCCTTCGGCCTGGGCGCGAAGGAGCTGGCTCACGATTTGCTGAACGCGCAGTTTCGCCCCCCCAGCCGGGACGCCGAGAAAGACACGATCCAGCACCTCTAGGGAGGAGGGATTGACGAAAGATTGGGTGATTTTCACCGACCTCGACGGCACCCTCCTCGACAGCACGACCTACCGTTGGACGGCGGCGCGGCGAGCCCTCGCAATCCTCCGCCAGCGCGGCGTGCCGTTGGTGATCGTCACCAGCAAGACGTGCGCGGAAGTGCTGCCGATCCTGCGGGCTCTCCGTCGCCGCGAGCCGTTTGTGGTTGAAAACGGCGGGGCAATTTACTTTCCCGAAGGTTATTTTCCCTCTCGCATTCCCGAGGCAGCTCCCGCGACGCGAGGGCTCCGCAGAGTGACGCTCGGCACGCCCCGCCGCAGGCTGGTTGCAGCGCTCAACCGCGCGGCCCGTCGCACAGGCGTGCACGTCCGGAGTTTTGCGGCCATGAGCGCCCGCGAGGTGGCGGAGCGGGCGGGGATGACCCTGCTCGAAGCCCGGCGCGCGGGGCGACGCGAATTCGATGAGCCATTCGTGTTGCTCAACCGCACGGACCGCGCGTGGAAGCGCCTGCGCGCCGAGATCCGCCGCCAGGGGTTCCACGTGACGCGGGGCAGCCGATTCTTCCATATCCTTGGGAACAACGACAAAGGGGCCGCGGTCCACAAGTTGATAGCCTGGTTTCGGCGGGCGCTTGGCACGCAGGTCAATTCGGTGGGCTTGGGCGACAGCCCCAACGACATTCCCATGCTCCGCGCTGTGGACGTGCCCGTCCTCGTTGCGCGGCCGGGCGGCCGCTACGATCTTGAGACGCTCGCTGCCGTCCCGCAAGCGCGCCGCGCCGGAGGGGTTGGTCCCGTGGGATGGAACCGAGCGATTGTGCGCCTGTTGGCTTGACTCCGGGAAGGCTGAATTCTGCCCGTGCAGGCAAAGGCCCCGCAATCGTTCGCGGGGTGATGAAAGACGCGGTTTTGTCATGCTGAGCGACGCGAAGCATCCCTGCATTGAAAGGAAAACACAAAGATCCTTCGCTTCGCTCAGGATGACATCGTCCGAAGGCTTCTTCGTTAACCTGGCGGGAATTGACCTGGGCGTTCGTGTTATGTTTCCGCCGTGCAATCACTTGAAGGCACCGCGATGACGCCCAACCCCGCCCTCACGTATGTTATGTTAGGCGTTGAGCAACCGCGCATAACCCATGCCTAAAGTCCGAGTCCGCTTCGCCCCCAGTCCCACGGGCTACGTCCATGTCGGGAACGCGCGCACCGCCTTATTCAACTGGCTCTTTGCGCGTCATCACGGCGGAGCCTTTATCCTGCGCATTGAGGATACGGACGTCGAGCGGTCAAAGGAAGAATACGAGCGGCAGCTTCTGGAGGACCTGCGCTGGTTTGGCCTCGATTGGGATGAAGGCCCGGACAAGGGCGGGCCGTTTGCGCCTTACCGGCAGTCGGAACGGCTTGACCTTTATCGGCGCCATGCCATGCAGCTCATCGACGCCCGCCACGCGTATTACTGTTTCTGTTCGCCGGAGCAACTCGAAGCCGAGCGGCAGGCAGCGCTGAAGGCAGGCCAGCAGCCGCGCTATTCGGGGCGATGTCGCACGCGCCCGCGCGAGGAGGCGGCGCGCAAAGTAGCGGCGGGTGAGCCGGCAGCCATCCGCTTGCAGGTGCCGGAAGGAGTTTTCGACTGGAATGATCTTGTCCACGGCCCCACGACTTTTTCGAGCGAAGTTATGGGCGATTTCATCCTCGTCCGCTCCGACGGACAGCCGACCTACAACTATTCGGTGGTGATTGACGATCATCTGATGGAGATCACCCACGTCATCCGCGGCGACGATCACATCTCGAACACGCCGCGCCAGCTTGCGCTCTACCAGGCCTTCGGCTGGCAACGGCCGGAGTTCGCTCATCTCTCGACAATCCTTGGCCCCGATCGAGCGCGCTTGTCGAAGCGGCACGGGGCGACGTCGCTGCAGAATTTCCGCGAGATGGGAATCCTGCCCGAGGCTTTGCGGAATTATCTGGCCCTGCTCGGCTGGTCGGCGGCGGACGGAGTGACGGAAATCTTCAGCGATCAGGAGCTCATCCGGCAGTTTTCCCTGGAGCGGGTTATCAAGAGCCCGGCAGTCTTTGACCAGGAAAAGCTCAACTGGATGAACCGGCACTACTTGAAGGAAGCTCGCCGGCGAAAGCTGGCGGAGTTGAGCGTGCCGTTTCTCGCCCAGGCTGGCTATCTCGAGGAGCCCGCTGACGAGCGCACGCTAGGCTGGCTCGAGCGCGTGCTCGATGCGGTGCTCAAGAATCTTGACACCCTGAGCCAGCTACCCGCTGCTGTTCGACTGATCTTCGAGTACGATGCCGAGGGCGTGCTGCGCGGCGACGAAACGCGCCACGTGGCCGAAAACGCTGGTTCGCGTGACGTGCTGAAGGCCTTGATACCGAAGCTGCTCGAAGTACGGGATCTTAACTACGAGCGTTTCCGTACCATCGCCAAGGCGGTGCAGAAAGAAACGGGAAAGAAAGGCAAAGACCTGTTTCACCCGATCCGAGTTGCTCTGACGGGCGCGATATCAGGACCTGAACTCGAAAAGCTGATTCCCATTTTCGAAGAAGGCTCGAAGCTGCCGCTGCGGCGCCACGTGAAGAGCGTCGCAGAGCGTTTGCGCGAATTCGCCGCTGCGGCGGGCCTTTCTTAACCACGAAGACACAAAGGCACAAGGGAACAACCACGAAGGAGCAAAGCAAGGAGGACATACTCAAATCCTGAGGGAAGGGGTTTTGAGCCCGTAGTATCTTTCTTTGTGTCTTCGCGCCTTTGTGGTGGAACTCCTGCGATGTCCAGATCCCGCGAGGAATCGGCCCCGGACGTGGTTTACGGCATCAATGCCGTGGCGGAAGCGGTGCGCGCTCAGCGGGTCGAGCACGTGATGATCGCTCAGAACCAGCACAGCCGGCGCGTGCAGGAAATCATCGACGCTTGCCGCAAGGCGGGTGTCTCGGTACGTTTTGCGCCGCGCGCGGCGCTTGACCGCGCTGCCGGCACGGCGCATCATCAGGATGTGGTTGCGGTCCGCCCTGCGCGGCGGTACGACAACCTGGAGGATCTCCTCCACGTGCGCGAGAAGCCTCTGCTGGTGGTTCTGGACAGCGTGGAGGATCCGCGCAACCTGGGGGCAGTTGTGCGCACGGCGGTGGCCGCGGGCGCGGACGGCCTGGTCATTCCCGAGCGTCGAGCGGCGGGACTGAGCTCCACGGTGGCGCATGCGGCGGCCGGCGCGCTCGAGCATACCAAGGTTGCTCGTGTTACCAACTTAGCTCGAAGTCTGCTGGAGCTGAAAGAACGCGGCCTATGGATTTACGGCTTCGAAGCGTCAGCCCCGAAGTCCTACCTCGCGCTCGATTATTCAGGCGCTTGCGCGCTGGTTCTGGGGGGAGAGGGCTCCGGACTGCATCGCCTGGTGCGCGAGGCCTGCGACCTCGTGGCGCAGATTCCTCTTTACGGGCCCGTTCAGTCGCTTAACGTTTCCGTCGCCGCCGCCGTCGTGCTTTATGAGGCCGCGCGGCAACGCGCTGCCGCTTCTCCTCATCTTAATGGGGAGAGCCAGGCAAGCGAACGGTGATTGGGTATGCCTAAGACATTCAAGGGAAGATATTTAGCATTCATATTACCGGCCGTGCTGGCGTGGATGGCGGCGTTGCCTGCCGTGATGGATGCGCAAGACAACGCCCCGCAGATGTCGCCGGTCCTCTCCTCGCCGCAGGAGCCCAAAGGCCAGGACCCGCGCGTCGATAAGCAACAGAACCCCACCATCAAGATCGTCTCCAAACTCGTTGTGACACCCGTTACCGTGATCGATCGAGACGGGCAATTCGTTTACGGTCTCACGCAGAGAGATTTTCAGATCTTTGACAATGGTGTTGCCCAGCGCCTGGAGAGCTTCGAGTCGGAGGGGCGGCCGGTCGCTTTAGTGGTGGTTGTCCAAACCAGCCGTTCCGTCGAGGGGCTTCTCGAACAAGTCCGCCCGCTGGGCTCCGTGTTTTCTTCCTTGGTAGTGGGGCCGCAGGGCCAGGTGGCGGTGGTGACTTTCAGTGACCGCGTGCACGTCGCACAGGATTTCTCCGGCGACAGCGACCAACTTACGGCGGTGCTGCGCCGGATGGTGCCCGACGGAGACGGATCGAGGCTCAATGATGCTATGATGCGGGCCGTCGCGCTTCTCGAGCGCCGTCCCGAAACCGAGCGGCGAGTGATCGTCGCGTTCTCCAGCGGCTTCGACTCCGGAAGCGAAAGCAACAGCAAGGAAGTTATTCGGCGCGCCACGGGTTCGGAAGTAACCGTGTATGGCTTGGGCTTCAGCCCGGTCGAAAGCTTGCTGACCCGCAACCGGGAACTCTCCGGCCCCGGCCCCATCGACGCCAACCTGGGCCGTCCCACACCGCCGGGAATGCCCCCCACACCCTCGACTGCTACCAGCGTTTACGACGCGCCGATTCCGATCGTGGATATCCTTACGGCCGCCGGTGAGGTCGTCCGGTCAACCATATTTTCCAACCTCCTGGAGTATTACTCAGGATATACGGGCGGGATTTACACCAAACATTGGAAGAAGAAAACCGTGGAGGACCAAGTAAGCCGCATCGCTTCCGAAATCCACAGCCAGTACGAGTTGGCCTATGTCCCGGACACCCTTTCCGAGGAAGGCTTCCACAAGATTGTGGTAAAAGTGAACGGCCCGGGATGGAAAGTCAGAGCGCGCGCCGGATACTTCTACCAGGCGCCGACCGCACCTGCCTCCGCCCCCGCGGCGGCAACTTCCCACGCGCCGAAATAACCTTTTCGACCTCGTTCTCCATCGGGCGAATTAGAGAGGATTGGGGTAGGCGCGAGCGTTGCGCAGAGGGCTTCAGTACTCCTCGTAGCTTTGCACCTCGACGCGTTTTTGCGCTCTTAGATCAATCTCGGCGAGGTAGGGGCGCATGGCTTGGGGCGGGACCTGCAGAACCATAACGTGAGTCGTGCCCCCCAGCCGGTAAACGACGCTGAAGAAGCGGTTCCGCTTCCCGTACAGAATGTGCAACTGATAGTCCGGCTGTACCTTCCAGGGGACCTTCAGCCGGCGAACCTTCTTGCTGACATCGGAGCGGTATTGCATCAGACTGATGGAACTGAAAGGCGCCGTTACTTCTCCCTCCACACATTTGAACGTCAGCCCTTCGGGACCGACCTCTAGGTTCCCTTCGCAGCCCTCGGAAAGGCTCTCGGTGCCGGCGGCGTATTTGAACTGCGGCTTGGGGGCTTCCTCGCGGCCCAGCGCCGACCCGGAGGCGGCCAGCAGCACGGCGAGCAAACCGCAGAACAGCGTCCCTCGGCTTCGCAATGCCATGGGTTTCCTTTCCTGGCGCGCCTTGAACTTCACAGCGAGAACAAGCAATTCTATTCTATTGCCCCTCTGCGTCGGATGCACGGAGAATTCAGGGATGCTGCGTCAGGCGGCTTGAGCGTGGAAGGAATTGTCCGGGGCTATCGCCGGGGGTCCGTGCCGCAGACCAGCGCTCCACGGGGACGTCAACATCGAGATACCACGGCACGGCCAGAGCTCCCCAACGGGCGGGCTGAAATTTCCAGCGATCTACAATCCGCCGCGCCTCGGCAAGCCCGGCGATCGCCGCCTCGAGGGGCACCGAATCCACGACTTCGCCCTTCGGGCCTACCAAAACCCGCAAGGGAATGGAGATGGCGTGAAACGGATGGGAGAGCCTCTCCAGCAGCACGGGTGGGCGGATTTGGCGCTTCAGATCACGCTCGGGCTCGGGGGGCATCTCCTCGATCCTGTTCGAGCGGAGCGCGAAGCGAATGTCTAAATAGGTCCTGAACTCCCGGGGCCCCTGCCGCTTGTGCGCCGGCAGAAACAACCACTTGCCCACGGCTTTCAGGGCCGCCAAAGCAAGGAAGGGGTGTCCGCTGACCACATGGACTTCCGAAACCGTCCCGGCCTCATCGACGGTGGCAATAACGCGGACGTCTCCCTGGATGAAGTTTACCCTTGCCACGGCAGGGTATTCCGGCACCTGCTGCTTGACGAGGAGCTTGGTGGCTTTCTTCTCCGTCAGCACGGTGAGGTCTTGCGCGTCGGTCAGCGTTTCCGCCGCGACCAGACGAACGTTCGGCGCCAGCCCCAGGAGCAGCGCCAGCGGGGCCAAGAGAAAACCCTGATGGAATGCGATCCTAGCCATCCGACTCCAGAATCACCTGGGCGATCACGTAATCATTGCTGTGCGACAAGGAGACCGCCGTCCGTGTCACTCCCAGTGCCCGGGCCAGTTCTTGCGCGCGCCCGGTGAAAACCACTTCCGGCTTACCGCTCGGCTGGTGAGTGATTTCCACGTCCAGCCAGCGAATGCCATCCCGCCAGCCTGTTCCCAAGGCCTTGAAAGCCGCTTCCTTGGCGGCAAAGCGTGCTGCCAAGCGCTCCGCACTGTTCCTGGCCTGCCGGCAGTAGGCGATCTCGCTCGGCGTATAAAGACGCCGCAGGAACCGTTCCCCGTATCGCCGGAGAGCCTGCTCAATCCGCTCTGTTTCGGTGATGTCTACACCCGTGCCGACGATCATCTCGGCGCTTGCCCTGCTCCCACCCAGGCGGCCGGAGGAATTCAGGCCGCGGCCGCCGGTTCCCGCTGAGTCGACACCCTCTCGTATCCCCGGATCGTATAATAAATCGCCCGGTCGAAGAAACGCCCGACCAGGCGCTGCAATTCCTGCTCCTGATAGAGCTCCACCGCCGAATCCGTCAGACCGCGCGTGCGGATGAAATCGCGCAGATGATACTTGCTCAGGGTCAGCGCGTACACAACTTCGCTGAGCGGGACCCCTTCGGCAAAGCGTCGTCTGCCCAGTTCGCTGTAAGTGGCCTCGATGCTTTCGTCGGTGGTGTGCCCAAGCCAACGCCCCAGGTTTCGATACACATCGTAAAGGCGGTGGCGCAGTTCCTCGCGGGGAATTTTGTGGTAAGCGGACGTGCGCGCGTTGGTCGCCAAGTCGTCGAGGAGACCCCGGGTTAGCTCCTCCGCGTGGTCCTCGATCATGCGGACTAAACGCGCCGAAAGCATAACTTTCTCTGGGCCTTAAAGGCTCAGCCCTCCCTCGCCCTGCGTGCTCAAAACTATAACAGACGCGAGGAGAAGATTCAACGCGCCGCCGGAGGGTAGGTTCCGCTGGCAATGGAACGCGTTACTCGTTGGCGGCGAAATAGCCGGGCTTTGGAGGGAGTGTAGCCAAGGCTGTATTGCTCGTCCAATTCGTGTCCGATCGCTTCCAGCGAGTCGGCGAGCTGCATCAGACGCATGGCGGTAAAGATCCCGGTCTCGGCGCCCAAGCCCTTGTTCTGGGAAGTGTCGCCGATCTGGCCGTGCGAGAAATAGCCGGTTTCGAGGTCGGTCCCCGGCGTGGCCTCCCGTGGGAAGAAGGCCGCCCCCCCCGTCTGCTCGGAGATTTGCTCCAGAATCTTGTCGCCGGGATTGCTGAAGCCGTAAGCGGTGTTCCCGATGGTGTAGATCAGCGTTTCGGCCTTCCGCGCCATCGCAATCGCCTCTTCCAGCGTGTGCTCGCTCTGCACATCGCGGCCGTCGCTGACCAGCACCAGAACACGCCGCGTGTTTTCCGGCGGCCCGGTCTTAAGCATCTTCTCCTTGCAGGCGTTAAAGATCGCGTCGAAAAGCGCCTTGCCGCCCCCCGCTTTGAGGGCGCTGATTTTCTCGTTCAAGAGTTCAGGTTCGTTCGTGAAATCTTGAATGATTGAGCTGGTGGCGTCGTAGTTCTGGAGGAAGATCTGGTTCGGGCTGCTCCGTCCCTGGAGCATGTTGAAGACAAACTCGCTCGAGGCGTCCTTCTCGAATTGCAGGGAAGGGCGGGCACTGTTTGAGGTGTCGAGGATCAGCCCGATGCGTAACGGCGGGCGCATTTCGCGGCTGAAGTAGCGGATCGTCTGCCGAACGCCGTCTTCGTAGACGTTAAAATCGTCCTTGTTGAGGTCAATCACGGGCCGGCCGCGCTTGTCCAGTACGGTGACGGGTACGTTGACCACCTCGACGCGCACCCGGACTGAGCTCGCGCCGGAAGGGGGTGCTTCTTCCTTCGCGGCCGCCGGGTTGGACTCCTTCGCCGTCGCCGGGGGTGTCGCGGGGGCCGCAGTGGGACCCTGAGCGAATCCCAAACTCATCGTCCAAAGAAGGGCCAGTCCTAAGACCGCTGTGCGTGCCGGCGCGAATGAGCGCTGGCCTCTCTTACTCATCGCCCTTTCGGAATGCGGCAGGGCCATCGTTCTAACTCCGCTCCCGAGCTCTCTCGGCGCTGCTCACCATCTTAGCGCAAACTCTAGCCCCGGTGTAGCGGCACCTCCGGCGGGCCGAGTCCTGACTTGCGGCGTAGCGCCGGGCTTAAGCCCGGCACACGCAGAATCAATCAGATGCCGCCCTGAAGGGCGGCGCTACCTGGTCTGATGGAGAGTCTCGCCAGCCCAAGCCGCCGCGCATTGCCAGCACGCTCGGGGTTACACTAGAATTTCTTGCGGAGAGCGTGTGCACGCGCTGACCCATGATCGATCTGCTGACCGAGTGGTCCAGGTGGCGCTCGTGGCGACGTTGGCCCTGGTAGTGACGGAATTCGTCGCCGGGGCGCTCGCCCACAGCCTGGCGCTGATCAGCGACGGCTGGCACAACTTCACCGACGTTCCCACCCTGTTGCTTTCCTGGGGGGCGCTCCACTTTGCGCGTCGGGCTCCCGACCGACGGAAAACCTTCGGTTATCACCGCGCGGGAGTGCTGGCGGCCTTCGTCAACGGGCTCCTGCTGGTGGGCGTGGCGGCGTTCATCTGCTACGAAGGCTACGAGCGCATCCTTCGTCCCGAACGTGTGGCCAGCGGCGCGATGCTGGGTGTCGGCCTCCTGGCGCTGGTCATCAACGGTGGCATCACGCTGGGCTTGGCCCGCCGGCGGCGCGACCTGAACCTGCGTGCGGTCTTCATCCACAACCTCGGGGACGCGCTCTCCAATGTGGGCATCATCGCCGGCGGCTGGCTGATTCGCGAGACTGGCCAGACGTTCATCGATCCGGTGCTGGCCTTTCTCATTTCCGGCATGATCGTTTGGAGCGCTGTCGGCATCCTCATCGAATCGACGAACATCCTGCTGGAGAGCGCGCCCAAGGGCATCAGCGTCGAGCGGGTGGCTAACGCGATGCTCGACGTCCCCGGCGTGCGCGAAGTCCACGACGTCCACATCTGGAGCTTGGGCTCCGAATCCCACGCCCTCGCCTGTCACATCTGCATCTTCGATATGCCGACCTCCGAAAGCGAGCGCATCTCCCATCGCGTGCAGGCATTGCTGGCGAGCGAGTTCGGCATCACGCACACGACGATTCAGTTCGAGCACACGCACCCTCCGGGAGATTTCCACCGTTACATGCCCGCGCCTGCGTCCTCCAAGGGTGAGGCCGGAGAATAAAGTCGAGGCCTTCCCTTGCTGCCACCGACTTCAGGAAAAAGATCACCACTAAGGCACAAAGACACCAAGCAAGACCGGGAAGGAAAAAGCACAGGCCAGGGATGAACAGCTTTCTGCCTTCCATTTTTCTGACGTGTCCTTTTCTTTGTGTCTTGGTGTCTTTGTGGTGTATTCGCCGGTGGCAATCCAATTGCCGACCGCGACGTGCGGGGAACTACTCGGGTGGGGTGATTCGGTCCAAACCGTCGAGGTAGGGGCGCAGCGCTTCGGGGATGACGACGGAGCCGTCGGCCTGCTGATAGTTCTCGAGGAGGGCGAGCCACGTCCGGCCAATGGCGAGCCCGCTGCCGTTCAGCGTGTGTAGAAATTCGGTCTTGCCTTTGCCGCCGCGCCGGAAGCGCAGGTTGGCGCGCCGCGCCTGAAAGGCTTCGAAGTTGGTGCAGGAGGAAATCTCCTTGTACTCGCCGCTGGAGGGCAACCAAACTTCCAGATCGTAGGTTTTCGTCGCGCTGAAGCCCAGGTCCGCCGTGCATAGCACCACGACGCGGTAAGGCAAGCCAAGCCGCTGAAGAACCACCTCGGCATCCCGCGTCAGTGATTCGAGCTCGTCGTAGGAATTTTCGGGGAGCGCGAACTTGACGAGTTCCACCTTCTGAAACTGGTGCTGGCGGATAATGCCGCGCGTGTCCTTGCCGTAGGACCCCGCTTCGCTGCGGAAACAGGCCGTCCACGCGCAGAGCTTGACGGGCAAGCGCTCGGCTTCGAGCACTTCATCACGGTAAAGGTTCGTCACCGGGACTTCGGCGGTGGGGATGAGCCAGTAGTCGGTGCCCTCAAGCTTGAAGAGGTCTTCCGCGAATTTGGGCAGGTTGCCCGTGCCGAAGAGGCTTGCGGAATTGACAATGAACGGCGGCAGAATTTCCGTGTAGCCGTGCTCGCGCGTGTGGAGGTCGAGCATGAAATTGGCGAGCGCGCGCTCGAGCTGGGCGCCGATGCCTTGGTAAACGGAGAAGCGCGCGCCCGAGATCTTGGCGGCGCGTTCGAAATCGAGCATCCGCAGCTGCGGCCCCAGGTCCCAGTGTGCCTTCGCCTGAAAGTCGAATGGGCGCGGCTCGCCCCAGCGGCGCACCTCCTGATTGTCCTCGGGCCCGCGGCCTACCGGCACACTCGCATGCGGGATGTTGGGAATGTTCTTGAGCACCTCGCGCAGCCGCGCATCCAGCCCTTTGGCTTTCTCATCGAGCTGCGCGATGTGGTCGCCGAGCGTACGCATCTCGGCGATCAGCGCTGAGGCATCTTGTCTCTGCTTCTTCAGCGCGGCGATTTCATCGGAGACCTTGTTCCGCCGCGCCTTACCGCTCTCGGCTTCCACGAGAAACTTGCGTCGCTCGCGGTCGAGCTCCTCGAAGTCCGCAAGAGAATCCGCGAGCCCGCGCTCGCGCATCTTCTGCTTGACCAGCCCCAGGTTGTCGCGAACAAATCCCAGATCGAGCATGAGGCCACCTTCGACGATTCGGAATGGTCAATTTAAACCAGAGCGCAATGCCTGTCAATTTCAGCGGACCCTGGTATGGAACCTGACAAGGGGCCAGTTTACAGATTCATCGTCATTTGCCGCCATAGTGTGTCGGGGTCGGGCAGTTGGTGTTTGGACGGACTCGCCAAGTATTTAGAGACAGCCGGAATGTTTTCGGGCGAGTACACAAATCTGTCAGCCGCTGTTGCGATCAATTTGTTGACTTGGCGTGTCAAGAAAGGAGTCATACGGCCCTCACCTGCATGGCGATCCCAAGTGGCAATGAATAGCAATTCTGGTGATGCTGGGAATGTAATCTCCAATTGCTCTGCGCGCGGGGGACCAGCGCCGGGAAGGAGGGAGGGATTGTTAAGGATACATGGATTATCGGACGTCACCAACGGCACGCTAGGGTGAGCTGGCCTAAATGCCCAATGCATTCGATTGAGCATGCCTATGATCTGCACAATAGCAGGCAGCATATAGTAAAGACTCAGCTCTGGCCGGGCGACAGGTTCAAGCTCTCGTTTGAGGACGACCTGTCTGAGGTCTTCTACCTCTGCATCCGGGATCGCTTCCGACAGTGCGCCACGGACAGATTCGGCGAATTTTTCCTTGTCCTTGGCAGTCTCCTCGACTAAACGGCCAAACAAATGGGACGCGGTACTTTCGACTTCATCTCGAAACTTAGGGACGCGGGCGTACTGGAACGCAATGAAGAACGCGAACACCCCTTTCTCCTCCAAGGTAAGACTGCTAGGGTTTTCGCGTATCTTGGCAAATACTGGCGCTGCAAGGTCCTCCATTCTTGAAAGGTTCTCTTCAATTACCTGGGTTCGTTCCCCGCTCCGCCGTTCGATCGTGTAATAGTCGCTCCTCGCGGCCACAACGTCGACCGGCAATAGCTTCGGATCACTTTGCCCTCGCATGAATACCCACAGAAGCTCGCGCGGCTTCTTTGTCGGATCGACAAACTGCCTGAGATAGAAACGCGGCACAAAATGATGAAGGGGCTTCGGCATTGGACTCTCGCCTTCCGCATGCGGGAAAGCAATGAATATGGACCACAGACCTTATCTCAACAGTCACTACCTGACGCCTCAGAAGTTCTCCTCCGCGAAAAGGTTCGGAAACACCTTGCGATAAATCGCCATCCCGAGCGCCGCGTGCATGCCGAGGGCATCGAGCGCCGCGATCTCCTCGTCGGTGGTGATGCCGCCCGCGGCGGTGAGGGGCAGGCTGGTCGCCGCGCGCAAGCTACGGAACCAATCGATATTCGTTCCCTGAAGCTTTCCCTCCGCGTCGATGTAAGTGCACAGAAATTCCGAGCAGTACGGCTCAAGCTCCGCCAACGCGTCGGCCGAGCGGAGCGGGAGGGTTTCGCGCCAGCCGCGGATCGCCACGCGGTCGCCCAGCGAATCGACGGCGATCATGATCTTCTCGCGGGGGAGGGCGGCCGCAAGCGCTCGCAGGAATTCGTGATGAATTCCCTGCGAGGTAAATGCTGAACTGCCGACAATCACCTTGCGCGCGCCGTCAGCGACGGCTTGCTGTGCGCGCTCGACCGAGCGGATGCCGCCGCCCACGCGGCAGGGTTTGCGTGCGCACAACTCGCGGACAATGTCGGCGTTAGTCGAGCTTTCTGGGCCGCCAAGGGCAGCGTCCAGGTCAATCACTTGGATTTCCGGGTACGCGGCGAATTTCTCCAGCACCGCCAGCGGGTCAGGCAGCTCGAGCTTCTTCTCCCGCCCCTGAACGAGCTGGACAACTTTGCGGCCCATCAGGTCGATGCAAGGAATTACCATACATGAACAGTAAGGGTTCTGGGTGCTAGGTGCTGGGGACTGGGGGCTGCGAACGACGTTATCCGATGTTGCAGCACCTGACATCCAGAACCTAGAACCTAGCACCCAGCACCCAGCACCTCAACCCAATCTTACCGGAACCCCCCGGGCCCGAAGATACTCCTTCAGGCTGCGAATCGTGTGCGTCTCATAGTGGAAAATCGAGGCAGCGAGCGCCGCGTCCGCCGCGCCGCGCAGGAAGACCTCGGCAAAATGCTCCGGACCGCCCGCTCCGCCCGAGGCGATGACGGGGATATGCACGGCATGCGAGATGGTTGCCGTCAGCACGCAGTCAAAGCCTGCCTGCGTGCCGTCCGCGTCCATCGAAGTCAGCAGAATCTCCCCGCAACCGAGCTTCTCGACACGTCGCGCCCACTCGACGGCATCGAGCCCGGTAGGGCGCGTGCCTCCGTAAGTCACCACCGTCCAGTTCGTGGCCGCAGGCCCCTCCGGGGGGGGAGCGGAAACTGGAACCCGGAAATTGGAAACTGGCACAACATCGCGTATCGTGTGGAGGACCTCGATCTTCGAATTTCGAATTTCGAGTTTCGAGTTTCCGGTTTCTTGTCCTCTTGTCCGCCGTGCGTCGATGGCCACGACTACCGCCTGGCTTCCGAAGCGCTCGGCAAGTTCCGTAATAAGTTCCGGTGTCTCGACGGCCGCCGTATTGATGGCTACTTTGTCGGAGCCCGCTCCGAGCAGCCGGCGCCCGTCCTCAAGCGTGCGCACGCCGCCGCCCACCGTAAGCGGGATGAAGAGCTTGCGCGCCACGCGGTTGACGGTATCCATGAGCGTGGCCCGGCCTTCGCGCGAGGCGGAGATATCGAGCATCACCAACTCGTCCGCGCCCTCGCGGTTGTAAACCGCGGCCAACTCGCCCGGATCCCCCGCGTCGCGCAGGTTCACGAATTGGATCCCCTTCACGACGCGTCCATCCTTGCAGTCGAGGCACGGGATGATGCGTTTGGCAAACATTCTCTTTCCAGAAGGTTCTGGGTGCTGGGGGCTGGGTGCTAAGACCCTCCCTGCTCAAGCGATTTCATCAATGCATGAAGGATGCGCCCGACCTGCGCAGCTTTCCCCAGAATTGCTTTCGCGGATTCCTCAGATAGCAATTTCTGCCGCCGACAGAGCTCAATTTGAGTTTCGAGTTCTGATTGAGAACCCAGAGCGATCGACAGGTGGTTCAAATATGCCTGAAGGGTGCGCCGACTATGCCCCTCTGCGATGTTAGAGGGGACAGACACGGCGGCCCTGCGAATCTGACTTGCCAAACCGTAGATCTCTCTCGATGGAAACCGAGATGTCGCCTCATAACAGATCTCAGCCAATTGCATCGCCTCTTGCCAGACTTCTAAGTCGCGATATGAACGTATGACTGTCGGCTTCATCGCCAGCACCCACCACCTAGAACCCAGAACCCAAAACCTAGCACCCAGCACCCTCTACGGTAACTCCAAGAAATTCCCCAAAACGCGAAGCCCCACATCGCCCGATTTTTCCGGGTGGAACTGCACCGCCCAAGCGTTTTCCTTCTGGACAGCGGCGGCGTAAGTTTCTCCGTACTCGGTGACCGCGACGGATTCCGGCGTTACAGGCCCGAAAAACGAGTGGCAAAAGTAGACGAAGCTGCCGTCGGCAATATCCTTGAACAAACCGCCGTCCGCTCGAATCCGAAGCTGGTTCCAACCCACCTGCGGCACCTTCGGCAGCACCCGAAAGCGGATCACGGTGCCGCACAGCAGGCCGAGGCCCGCGACGCCCGGCGCCTCCTCGCTCGATTCGTACAGGGCCTGGAGACCAAGGCAGATGCCGAGGTACGGGGTGCCCACGCCAATTCTCTTCCGCAACTCGGCGAGCAGGCGGCGCTCGGCGAGCGCCTTCATCATCGCGCCGAAGTGCCCCTGGCCCGGCAAGATAATCTTCTCAGCCTCCGCGAGGAGCTCCGGCGAGCTGACCGGCGTTGCGGGGTAGCCGAGATACTGCACGGCCTTCAGGACCGAGCCGACGTTGCCGGCGCCATAATCCACGAGCGCAATCACAGCAACCCTTTCGTAGACGGAAGTTGACTCTTCAGCCGCGCGTCGCGCGAACACGCGTAGCGCAAAGCGCGCGCGAAGGCCTTGAAGAGCGCCTCCACCGCGTGGTGGCTGGAGCGGCCGTACGCTACCTTAAGGTGCAGGTTCGCCCCAGCGTTTGTCGCAAAACTATAGAAGAAGTCCTCGAGCAGTTCCGTCTCGAGATCGCCGACGCGGCGCGCCTTGATGGGCGCGCGGAGAGCGAGGTACGGACGCCCGCTCAAATCAATCGCCGCCACGGCGAGGGTCTCGTCCATGGGCATCACGAAGTACCCGGCGCGGTTGATGCCCTTCTTCGCTCCCAGCGCCTGCTTTACGGCTTGTCCGAGGACGATGCCGATATCTTCCACGGTGTGGTGCTGATCGACGTCCAGATCACCGCGCGCTCTGAGTTCCAAATCGAAACCGCCGTGGCGCGCGAAAAGTTCCAACATGTGATCGAGAAAGCGGATGCCGGTCGAAATCGTATAACGCCCGCGGCCGTCGAGGTTGAGCCGCGCCCGGATGTCGGTCTCAGTGGTCTGGCGGTGTAGGCTGGCGGTGCGGCCTCTCATGACACCCATCCTGTCGAGGAGAATCGCGCGAACTTGCTCCAGTTCTTTCGGCCATCGCGTGATTCGATAAGACCGCGCAACCGGCGGAGCTCGCGCATCAGCCGCCCGGTTTGCGCCGTCGAGCCCACGGTGAAGCGCAGGAAGCCGCGCAAGCGCGGGTCGTAATTCCAGTCGCGCACCAGGATGCCTTGGGCGCGCAGCCGCCGGCCGATTTCCGGGGCGTTCGCGCCCAGCTCGGTCAGCACAAAGTTCGCCTTGCTTGGGACGTAGGGAATCTTCTGCGCTTCAAACCACGCGATCAGCTTGGCGCGATTGGCGCGGACCTCGGCAGCATAGCGCCGGGCGTAGTCGGTATGCTCAATCGCGGCGAGCGCGCCCACGAGGGCCAGTGAGTTGACGGGGAACGGGTTCTGCCCGCGGCGCAGGTCGTCTGCCGTCTGCGCGTTGGTCAGAATGCAGCCCAGGCGCAGCGCGGCAAGCCCGAAAGCCTTCGAGAAGGTGCGCGTCACGATCAGGTTGGGGTATTTGCGAATCCAGGGCAGCACGGTTTCGCCGGAGAAGTCATGGTAAGCCTCGTCGACCACGAAAGCGGTTTGCGGGGCCGATTCGAGCATCGTCCGCAGATCGCGCTTGGGGATGACCGTGCCCGTGGGATTGTTGGGGCTGGCAAAAGCTGCCCAGCGGATTCCTTTGCCGAGCGCGCGCAGGACATGATCGAGCGGCAACCGAAAGCGCTCGTCGTAATAGACGCGCTCCGTGCGCCCGCCCGCCACTTCGTGAAAAAACTGATAGACCGGAAACGTCGGCGCAGGCACGAGCAGGGCATCTCCGGGCTCGACGAAAGTTTCGCAGATTACCTTGACGGCGTCGTCGGTCCCGTTGGTGAGGACCAGTTCCTGGGGTTTCACTCCAAAATAGCGCGCGAGCTTGACGCGGCCTTCCGCGTATTCGGGATAGCAGGATAAACCATCCCGGGTCATAGCTCGTCGCAGGGCGCGGACAACCTGCGGAGCGCAGCCCACCGTGTTCTCATTGAAATCGAGGCGCAGTTTCCCGCCGCGGCCCTCCAGGGGTGGCCGGTATTTGCTCAGGCGTGCGTAAGATTTGCGGGGTTGGAGCATAGATTGCCGCCGCAGGCATTGTAGAGACGGCCCGATGGGCCGTCTCGGAAGGAGACGCTCCACCGGAGCGTCTCTACGTCTACGAAAACCTCACATCCACGGAATACGCGTGCGCCTTCAATCCTTCCGCGTTGGCCAGCGTGACGATCGCCGGGCGAAGGCGCGCCAGGCCGCGTCGGCTCAATTTCTGCACTGAAATGGCCTTGACGAAATCCGCCGCGCTCAAGCCTCCGCGCAGCCGCGCCGCGCCCCCGGTGGGCAGGATATGGTTGGTGCCGGAGGCGTAATCGCCCGCCGCGACCGGGCTGCAGCCGCCCAGGAAAATCGAGCCGGCGGACTCGATGCGGTCGAGAAACCTGACGGCGTCATCGAGCAACGTCAGGTGCTCAGGGGCGAGCCGGTTCACGATCTCGACGGCTTCATCCAAATCAGGCGTCAGGATGATGGCTCCTTGCCGCGCCAGCGCCTTTCGAGCGATCGGCAGGCGCAGCTCGGAGAGCATCTGCTGCACGGCTTTCTGCACGCGCAGCCCGAGCGCTCGCGACGAGGTCACGAAGATGGCGATCGCATCCGGATCGTGCTCAGCCTGCGCGACGAGGTCGGCGGCGATCCAGCGCGGGTTCCCGCGCGACCCTATGACGACGAGCTCGGACGGGCCAGCGACGAAGTCGATCCCACACTCGCCCGCCAGCAGTTTCTTGGCCGCAGCCACGTAGCGATTGCCAGGTCCGACGATCTTGTCCGCGCGTGGTACGCTCTTCGTGCCAAAGGCGAAGGCAGCGATGGCCTGCGCGCCGCCCAGGCGGAAGACCCGCCGGATGCCAAGCACGTCGGCCGCCACCAGCACTTCGGGCGCGGGTCGCGGCGAAGTGATGACAATCTCCTTGACACCCGCCACCTGCGCCGGAATGACGCCCATCAGAACGGTAGAGGGCAACGGGAAACGGCCGCCGGGAACGTAACAGGCCACGCGGTCAAGCGGCCGGATAATCTGGCCCACACGGATGCCCGCTCCGTTCGAGCTTTGCCACTCGCGCGGCACTTGACGCTGCGCGAAGGCCCGGATGTTGCGCGCCGCAACCCGAAGCGCCCCGACGAAGCCTTTTGCGACTTGCTGATGAGCCTCGCGGATCTCGCCGCGGCTCACCTCGAAGCCAACCTCGCGAAGATCCAAGCCATCAAATTTGCGGGCGTAGCGAACGAGCGCGCCATCGCCCTGGCGCCGCACATCGGCGAGGATCCGCGCGGCAACCCTCTCGGCGTCCCTCAAGCTGGATCGCCGCGCCCGCTCGAGACGCGTTAGCGCCGGTTTATCCGTACTTAGAATCACTTGCAACATAATCAGAGCATGCTGAATAGTGAATTGTGAATTGCCAGATTACCAGTTTGCTGGAAAACCCTCGGGCAATGTCATTCTGAGCCCTTCGCCTGTCGTCCTGAGCGAAGCGAAGGATCTCAGCATTCCGCTCAGGGTAAACTCCGCGAAGAATCCCGGCATTCGCAGAATCAGGCAAATACGGAGATCCTTCGTCGTCCCGACCAGATCGGGACTCCTCAGGATGACAACCTCACACGTCTCTCAGCCTCCTGTCGGCGCTCGACCTCGACCCAGCCTTGATTTCCAGACTCACCATTCACAATTCAGCATTCACCATTCAAATTACGATCTTATTCAGCGGGTACTCGACGATCCCCTGCGCGTTCGCGGCTTTCAGGCGCGGGATGATTTCGCGCACGGTCTTCTCTTCGATGATCGTGTTGACGGCCAGCCAATCGGGGTCGCTGAGATTCGAGACCGTGGGCCGCTTCAGGGCCGGCAGCACGGCAAGGACATTTTCCAGGTCGGCACGCCGCACGTTGAGCATCAAGCCCACCTTGCCCGACGCCTCGATCGCACCCTTGAGCAGCATGACGATGGTCTCGATCTTGCTTCGTTTCCAGGCCTCGGCCCAGGCGGCGTTGTTGGCGATGAACTGGGTGTTCGATTCGAGCACGGTTTCCACGATGCGCAGGCCATTGGCGCGCAGCGAAGAGCCGGTCTCCGTGACCTCGACGATGGCGTCGGCGAGCACCGGCGGCTTCACTTCCGTAGCCCCCCAGGAAAACTCGACCTTGGCCTTTACACCGTTCCGCGCAAGGTAGCGCTCGGTGACCTTAACGAGTTCCGTGGCGATGATCTTGCCGTCCAGGTCCTTCACACTCTGGAAAGAGGATTTCTCGGGTACGGCCAGCACCCAGCGAACCTTGCCAAAGGTCTGCTTGGCGTAGACGAGGTCGGCGGCTTCGACCACGCTCGCATCGTTTTCGAGGATCCAGTCCTTGCCGGTCAGCCCGGCGTCCAGGATTCCGTCCTCGACGTAGCGGGCCATCTCCTGCGCGCGGATGAGCATACACTCGATCTCGTCATCATCGATGACCGGAAAATACGAACGCGGGTTGACGGTGATTTCGTATCCCGCGCGCCGGAAGAGTTCGAGCGTGGCGTCCTGAAGGCTTCCTTTGGGCAATCCCAGCTTCAACTTCATGTCTGGTTCTCCTGTCCGGCTTTGCCGTAAACCTCGGCGGGATCAAATTCGCGCTCGAGGATGATCTCCTCCCCCTCGGGTGTAAGCTTGCGGAAGAAGCACGATTTGTACCCCCTATGACAGCAGCCGGGACCGGTCAGATCGGCCTGGATTAGGAGCGCGTCCTGATCGCAGTCCACGCGAATCTCGCGCACCTTCAGCCGATGGCCCGAGGTTTCGCCCTTCGTCCAGAGTTTCTGGCGGCTGCGGCTGAAGAAGGTTACAAATCCTGACTCCAGCGTTTTTCGGTAAGCTTCGTCGTTCATATAGCCGAGCATCAGCACTTTGCCGCTGTGGCGATCTTGGATGACGGCCGGAATAAGGCCGTCGCCGTACTTCAACTCCATTGTCTCCCCCTTGCCCACGGAACGACGCCGTCCTCCCGACGAGGCCGGGACGGGGTCGGGGCGGCGCTCCGGGGCACATAATGAAAAAGCCCGCTGCACCTTCGTGCCAGCGGGCCACCTTTCTTTCTGAAACCGGGCTGGGACTCAAGCCGGCGGCCGCTGACACGTCACCGGAGACGAATGATGGTGATGATGTGCCAGCGCGCGTCGCATAATCAAGAATAGTCAGACTACAACGCCGGATAGACTTTGTCAAGAACGCTTTGCTTAACAAGCCGGCAGCGAAACACTCTCGCGCTGTCCATTCAAGCCCTATGACCGGCGGCAGGGGACCTTGCGGGAAGGGATTCACCGCACGTAGCGCATGCCGTAAAGCCATCTCTCGCCAGGAGTCAGGACAGCGCGGCGGCGGACCTCGGCCTTTTGCACGAGGTCCTGGGCACCCGCGGTGTACGGGCACACGACTCGGACAATCTCGCCGACCGCCAACATCGAGCCGAGGGCAACCGCGAAGCCGCCCTTGGAGACATTCTCCGTCTTGGAGGTTTCCTCCTGGCCTTTGTATGTACGGATAAGGATCCGCAGCTTGATCGGGAGACGTTTGTGCGCCCTCCTCTCGACGCCACCGGGCTGGGCCACTGGATATGGCTCCGGCGGCGGCGAAGGTTCGGCGGCGGGCGCCGGGGAAGGCTCAGCCGTACTCTCTGGGCTCCGCGGCTGGCGGATGATGTTGGCATGAACCCACGAGGTGAGCTGCCCGCACTGGTCGCAGAGCCGGTACAGGGAGCCGGTCGCCTCCAGCATTTGCACTTCCATCAGCGAGAGAACCGAAAGCACTTCCCTTTTGCAGCCCTGACAAACGAGTAGAGCACTGGCATGGGACTCCTCGGGGCCGATGGGGGCTGGGAAATCGATCCCCCAGATATTGCGGCCCCGCTCCGCGCACTCCACACCCCACTCGGCCACTTGGCCGCAATCCAGTCGCGTGGGGCCGACTACCCGAAAGTCTGCCTCAGCGAAATTCTCCAGATTTATGAGGCGCAAGTCATCGCCCGGCGCCACGCGATGCTTGAGGGCGATGCGCGCCCCAGCACGATTGATCTCCACCGTGGAAGTGTCCTCGGTGAAGCTGCCTCCGCTGCTGCCAAAGGCCAGCACGCGCACCGGAATTACCACCATCACGCGTTCGGTCTGCCTTCTTTCCCGATTTTCCATCCTGCCAGGATTATCGGCATTCACGATGGCCTCGGTTAGGGCTGAGGAATTGGGAGAACGAGCTACCGCAGAAATGCGCTGGCCACCGAATCCGGGCTGCCTACGGCGAAACGCGCACACCATGCGGTCGGCCGAACGGCTGCAAGTCGTTGCATTTGCCCGTTTTCTTGACATCCGGACGGTGCCGGTTATAATAGGTAATTTAGCTTGAAGAGGCCACGGTGCTGATTACCTTGCAGGAATTGGAACTCCACCGGATCGTGGTCTCCAAGACCTACGCCCCCGGGGCGCTGGACTATCATGGGGCCGAATACCGGCAGGGCGCCCCGCTCCAGGTCAACGGGATAGCAGAACTGGTGGGTCCCGAAATCCGGATTCGGGGGCACCTGGACACGCGGATTGAGGCTTTGTGTGACCGGTGCCTGCGGCGGACAGAAATCCCTATCGCCCGGGATTTCGATTTGTTCTATCGCTCGGTCAAAACCATCGCCCGCGTAGAAGAAATCGAGATTCCCGAGGACGAACTGGACATCGGGTTTTACGAGGGGGAGGGCATCGCGCTGGCGGATATCGTGAGGGAGCAGGTCATCCTCTCTTTGCCCATGAAGATCATCTGCCGTCCCGATTGCCGGGGTCTTTGCCCTAACTGCGGGGCGGACCTTAACCGCGGAGACTGCGGGTGCCCGCCGCCGGAGGCGAATTCTCCCTTCACTTCCCTCAAGGGAGGTTAGGGTAGCACGCCTCAAGGAGTAGCCCCCCGATTCACTGGGGCATGCCGGGCTCACGCCGCGCGCTGCTTCGGCCGCAAGTCTGGCCGGTCTGGATCAGGAAATCATCCCGAGGCTTCTACGGTCTCAGAGATTGGAAAGAAAGAGTCATGCCAAATCCCAAACGACGACATTCCAAAGCGCGCCGCAACCGCCGCCGTGCACATGACCATCTGGCAACGCAGTCGATGGCCGAGTGCCCGCACTGCCATGAGCCGAAGTTGCCCCACCAGGCTTGTCCGCACTGCGGTTACTATCGCGGCCGCGAAGCAGTGCTGGTGAAGGAAGAAGCCTAAAGAACAGGGGCTAGGTGTTAGGGACTGGGGGCTAGGGGGCGGGTCTGCCAGTACTCGGGGCCCAGGCACCTCCGGCGGGCCCAGGAGGCCGAATGCCTAGACCCTGATTCCTAGCGCCTTGTCCCTGCTTTTATCATGCGACACATCGTCGTAGATGCCATGGGAACAGACACGGCGCCCGCGCCGGAAGTGGAAGGCGCAATCTTGGCCGTGCGCGCGGGGTGGGCCAAGGTGACGCTGGCGGGCCCCCAGGACCTGCTCCGGAGGGAACTGGCGCGGCGCGACGCGCGAGGATTGGGCATCGAGATTGCCCATGCCAGCCAAGTCGTGACCATGGAGGACGCCGCGGCCAAGGCGTTCCGGCTGAAGCGCGACTCTTCCATCCGCGTGGCCGCACGCCTCGTCAGGGACGGCAAGGCGCATGGCATGGTCAGCGCTGGCAATACCGGCGCCGTGATGGCGACGGCGAAGATCACTCTAGGTGTCCTCGAAGGGGTGGAGCGCCCGGCCCTGGCCGCGGTTCTCCCCAACTCCAAGGGTACGGCGACGGCGTTGCTCGACGTGGGCGCCAATGTGGACTGCGAGGTGCACAACCTCGAGCAGTCGGCGGTGATGGGGGAGATCTTCTACCGCGTGATTTTCGACGCAAAACGTCCGCGCGTGGGCCTGCTTTCCAACGGACAGGAGACCCACAAAGGGAACTCCCTGACGCGCGAAGCGTGCGCCCGTCTGAAAGCGTTGCCCCTGAATTTCGTCGGCTATGTCGAAGGGCGCGACATCTACAATGGCCGCCTGGACGTCATCGTCACGGACGGATTCACGGGCAATGTCGTGCTGAAGACCAGCGAGGGGATGGTTGAGGTCATCTCCAGCATGCTGAGGGAAGCTCTGTCGAGCACCACGAGCGCCAAGGTGGGCTATGTCCTGGCGCGCCGGGCGCTCCAAGCCTTCAAGAAACGTGTGGATTACTCCGAATACGGCGGCGCCCCGTTGCTCGGGGTGCGCGGCGTTTGCATCATCTGCCACGGCGGATCGAATGCGAACGCCATCAAGAATGCCGTCCGCGTGGCCTCGGAGTTTGCGTTGGGACAAGTGAACGAGAAAATTGAGCACGAGCTCGCAGGAGTCTCCCTGGGTCGGAAGTAGGCGAGGCGGGAAACTGGAGATTGGAAACTGGAAATTAGAAACTGGAAACTGGAAATTAGAAACTCGAAACTGGAAATTAGAAACTGGCACATCATCTTATTGGATGGGGCCGCGATCTTCGAGTTCCCAATTTCTCATTTCGTCTTTCTCTTCTTGAGGCAGACATTATGACGTCGGCAGGAATCCTCGGTACGGGCGCAGCGCTGCCCGAGAAGGTGATCACCAATTTCGACCTGGAGAAACTGGTGGACACCTCCGATGAATGGATCACGGATCGCACCGGCATCAAGGAGCGTCGGCAGGCCGGAGCGGACGAGACGACTTCGTCGCTGTCGGTCTCAGCGGCGCGAAAAGCGCTCGACATGGCGGGACTCAAGCCCCCAGACCTTGACCTGATTATCTGCTCCACGATTTCTCCGGACATGCCGCTGCCCTCCACTGCGGCGCTGATCCAGCGCGATCTGGGGGCGCGTGCCTGTTGCGCGTTCGACCTGGCGGCGGCCTGCTCGGGATTCCTCTTCGGTATGACTGTCGCCGACACTTTTATCAAGACGGGAAAGGCCAAGTACGTGCTGGTGATCGGCGCGGAAATCCTTTCCCGGTATGTCGACTACCAGGATCGCGCCACCTGCGTGATTTTTGGCGATGGGGTGGCGGCGGGGGTCATGGGGCCGGTAGATCCACCCTCGGGAATCCTCGCCGAGGAAATGCACACCGAAGGCGCATTCGCCGAGCATCTTTTCATTCCCGCGGGGGGAACCGCCAAGCCTACCAGTTGCGAGACCATTCAGGAACGTGGACACTACATCAAGATGCGCGGCAACGAACTTTTCAAAGTCGCCGTGCGGAACATGGAGGAGGTCTCGAGGCGGGTCCTCAAGGAGGCGGGCGTTTGTGCCGAGCAGTTGGACCTCTTCATTCCCCACCAAGCCAACCAACGGATCACCGATGCGGTGCGGGAACGCCTCGGCCTCAGTCCGGAGAAGGTCTACTCGAACATCAGCCGCGTCGGGAATACGTCCTCGGCCTCGATCCCCATTTGCCTCGACGATTGCGTGCGCAGCGGACGCATTAAGAAGGGCGACTTGATTCTGATGTCGGCCTTCGGAGCAGGGGTGACCTGGGGAGCTGTCCTGATGCGCTGGTGAGCCCACGGACTGATTGAGTGATTTTGCGATTGGGTGATTGAGCGATTGAAGAACTGAAGGATTGACGGGCAAATTCACTCAATCACTAAATCGCCAAATGGCTCAATCGCCCAATCACTCAATTTCCTGGGGTTTTCTTGCTAAAGGTCGCGTTCATCTTTCCGGGTCAAGGTTCGCAGTATCCCGGGATGGGCCGGGAGTTGGCGGAGTCATTTGCCGGCGCGCGCGAGGCTTTCGCGGAGGCTGACCGCGCACTGCGATTTCCCCTCTCCAAGCTATGTTTTGAAGGGCCGGCGGAGGAGCTGCAACTGACGGCCAACACCCAACCCGCGATCCTGGCGGTTTCTGCGGCGGCCACGGCCGCTCTGCGTGAGAAAGGCGTGGAACCTCAATACGTTGCCGGCCACAGTCTCGGCGAGTACTCGGCTCTAGTCGCCGCGGGCGCCCTGCGGCTTGGCGATGCGGTTCGGCTGGTTCGCAAACGTGGCCAGTACATGCAGGAGGCCGTGCCGGTGGGGGAGGGCGCCATGGCGGCGCTCCTGGGAATGGAATCGGCCACCGTCGAGGCAGTCTGCCGCGATGCCGCGCAAGGTGAAGTCGTTTCCCCCGCGAACCTAAATTCGCCGGGCCAAATCGTCATTGCCGGCAGCGCCACAGCCGTTGCGCGGGCCGTGGAATTGGCCAAGGCGCGCGGAGCCAAGCGCGCCGTGCTGCTGAACGTCAGCGCTCCATTCCACTGCGCCCTGATGGAGCCCGCAGCGGAACGGCTCGGCAACGACTTGGACGCGACGGACATCGCCGATCCCCGCGTGCCCCTGGTGAATAATGTTGAAGCACGAGTGGTGCGATCGGCCGCCGAGGTTCGCGACGGCCTGAAGCGGCAAGTCACGTCGCCGGTGCGATGGGAGCAATGTGTGCGCACGCTCCTCGCAGAAGGCGTGAACCTCTTCGTGGAAGTCGGCCCGGGCAAGGTGCTGGCTGGACTGCTCCGCCAAATCGATCGGCAGGCCGAATGTTTGGGCGTGGAAGATATTGCCGGCCTCGACGCCGTATTGGCGCGCACGAAGTCAGCCGCAGCCCGGCAGGTCGGCCAAACAGGTCATTTGTCATGCTGAGCGGAGCGAAGCATCTGCGTTTCCGTGTTCGAAGCTAGACCCTTCGCTGCGCTCAGGATGACATGTTCGAATCGGTTTTCAGCAGCTTGCTAGACGGCGGGAGGAGTCAACGACATGAACCTGGAAGGACGCGTGGCGTTTGTGACCGGCGCAGCGCAAGGAATCGGCCGAGGCATCGCGCTCGCCCTGGCTGAAGTCGGAGCGGACATCGCGGGCGGCGACGTTAACCTGGAGGGCATGGAGAAGACGGCCAAAGAAATCGAGGCCCTGGGCAATAAAGTGATGGCGCTCAAGCTGGACGTCTCTGACCCCGCTTCGGTCAAAGAAGCCGTGGCCAAAGTCCTCGAAGCCTGGCAAAAAATCGACATTCTCGTGAACAACGCGGGGATCACCAAGGACAACCTCATCATGCGCATGAAGCGCGAAGATTGGGACCGGGTATTGCGCATCAATCTGGATGGGGCGTTCCACTGCATCCAGGCGATCCTGCCGGGCATGGTCAAGCAGCGCTCCGGGCGAATCATCAACATCGCGTCGGTCGTGGCCCAGGCGGGCAATGCCGGCCAGGCCAATTACATCGCCTCCAAGGCGGGCATCATCGGCTTGACGAAGGCCGTGGCGATGGAGGTGGGCAGCCGCGGCATCACCGTCAACGCTATCGCACCGGGATTTATCGCCACCGCCATGACCGAGAACCTGCCGGAGCAGGTCAAGCAGCGGATGCTGACCTTGATCCCGCTCGGCCGCATGGGGACGGATAAGGACATCGCTCACGGCGTGCGCTTCCTGGCGTCGGACGAAGCATGCTACATTACGGGACACGTGCTGAATATCAACGGCGGAATGTACATGCAGTGACGAGTGACAAGTGACGAGAGGCGAGGCAAGGAGTCAGAATCCAGAATCCAGAATTCAGAATAAGAAAAGCAGCGGGAGGAGCAGCTGAGCCCTGAAAGAAAGTCGGCGCGGGTGTTGGGGAATCCGGAGGAGGTCGGCAGCCAGCTCAACGACCACGCCGATGCTGTCCGGTCTCTGGCCTTCTGCATTCTGACTTCTGGCTTCTGAATTCTTCTTTTCACTGTACTTCTTGCAACTTGGCCGGGGCACGGCTAGAATGGCCGCCCCACCAAATCCAAGGAGGAGAGACGGATGGCTTCACTGGATGAGAAGGTTAAGCAGATTATTGTGGAGCAGCTTGGCGTCGACGAGGCAGAAGTAACCCCCACCGCGCATTTCATTGACGATCTGGGGGCCGATTCGCTGGACATCGTCGAGCTCGTGATGGCATTCGAAGAAGCGTTCGAAATCGAGATTCCCGATGAGGACGCGGAGAAGATTACCACCGTGAAAGATGCCGTCGATTATATCCAGTCCCACGTGAAATCTTCCAAGAACTGAGTGGCCCCCTCGAAGTCTCCACAGGAGGGACATCGCTTGTTACGTCGAGTTGTCGTGACCGGCGTCGGTCTGGTCAGCGCCGTCGGCATTGGGACGGAAGAAACCTGGAAGAACGCCCTGGCCGGGCAAAGCGGCGCCGCGCCCATCACGCATTTTGACACGACCGGATTTCCCGTCACCTTCGCCGCCGAGGTCAAGGGCTTCGACCCGCTCGCCTATGTCGAGAAGAAAGAACTCAAGAAGATGGGGCTCTTCATTCAGTTCGCGCTGGCGGCGTCGCAGTTCGCCGTCGAGCACGCGCGGCTGAAGGTCACGCCGGACATCGCCGAACGCACCGGCGTCTACATCGGCTCGGGGATCGGCGGATTCGATGTCATCGAACGCGAACATACGGCGCTCATGCAGGGCGGGCCGCGCCGGATCTCTCCCTTTTTCATTCCGGCCGCCATCGTGAACCTCGCCTCGGGGTTCGTTTCCATCCGTTGGGGCGCCAAGGGGCCGAACTCGGCGACCTGCACGGCCTGCTCCTCGAGTGCGCACGCGCTCGGCGACTCCTTCAAGCTGATTCAGCGCGGCGACGCCGACGTCATGATCTGCGGCGGGGCCGAGGGTGCCATAACGCCCATGGGCGTGGGCGGATTCGCGTCCATGCGCGCGCTCTCCACCCGCAATGATGCCCCGGAAAAGGCCAGCCGCCCGTTTGACGCTGGGCGCGACGGCTTCGTGATCGGCGAGGGAGCGGGAATCCTGATCCTCGAAGAACTGGGGTTCGCCCGGAGGCGCGGCGCGCCGATCCTCGCGGAAGTGGTGGGCTACGGCATGTCGGGCGACGCCTTCCACATCACGCAGCCGGATGAGAATGCTGACGGCGCCGTCCGCGTCATGAGAAATGCCTTGGCGGACGCGCAGGTCGAGCCGCAGCAGGTGCAGCACATCAACGCGCACGGGACCTCCACCCAGTATAATGACCGCCTGGAAACCGTGGCCATCAAGAAGGTCTTCGGCGAGCACGCCAGAAAGCTCGCCGTGAGTTCTACCAAGTCGATGAGCGGGCATCTGCTCGGCGGGGCGGGAGGCCTGGAAGCGGGGCTCGCGGTGCTCGCCCTGCGCGACCAGATCGTGCCCCCGACCATCAACTATGAGAACCCCGATCCGGACTGCGACCTCGACTACGTCCCCAATCAGGCGCGCCAAGCCGAAGTGGAGTATGTGCTCTCCAACTCTTTTGGATTTGGGGGAACCAACGCGGCGCTACTGCTGAAGCGATACGCCGAATAAGGAGTAGTGCCCCGATTCGCGGGGCATGCCGGCCTGAGGCCTGCCGCTCCTGCCGACGGTTGAGCGCGACTTATTATGAAAATCGTCGTTTGCCTGAAGCAGGTTCCGTCACGCGACGCGGTTCTCCGCCTCAACGAGGCGGAAACCTGGGTGCAGGATTCCGACATCAGCTTCGAGGTGAATGAACCTGACATTTACGCTTTGGAGGAGGCTCTCCGGCTCAAGGAAAAGCACGGGGGCGAAGTGGTGGTTTGCTCGCTCGGCCCGGCGCGCGCACAGCAGGCCATCAAGGAGGCTCTTGCCAAGGGCGCCGACCGCGCTTTGCACCTCGACGATCCCGCCTTCGACGGGCTCGACCCACGGGGTTTGTCGCGCGCCCTGGCCGCGGCGATCCGGCGCGAGCATCCCGATCTGGTGCTGACCGGCTTGCAGTCGGATGACTCCGGCTTCGCCCAGACCGGCGTGCTCGTGGCGGAACTCCTCGGCCTGCCGCATTCTACGATCATCATGGAGATTCAGGTGGATGGCGGGCGCCTCAAGGTAAAACGGGAACTCGAGGGCGGCTGGTTCCAATGGATCGAGATGCCGCTGCCGGCGCTGCTGACCATTCAGTCCGGCATCAACAAGCCGCGCTATGCGTCGCTCAAAGGCATCCTGGCGGCGAAGAACAAGCCGCTGCAGAAACTGAATACCGCCGACTTGGCGCTGACGGCCGAGGATCTGGCGCCGCGGCAGAAGATTTCCAGAGTGTATGTTCCAGCGAAGAAAGGTCAGACGGAATTCCTCGAAGGCAATCCCAAAGAAATTGCTGCTCGACTTGTCGATAAACTCAAGAACGAAGCGCGAGTGCTCTGAGGGGCAGAGGAGGGAACCATGTTTGTCCATATTTGGAGAATGCGAGGACGCAAGAAGCGCGCGGAAGACTACGAGAAGTTTGGCCGCCAGGTCACCTTGCCGGCCTTGAAGAAGCTGGATGGATGCGTGGACGCGCATTTCATTAGGGTCTTCGAGGCACGCAAACCGGAGTACCTGTGGCTGGTTTTCTGGCGAGACCAGGAAGCGCTGGAAGCCGCCCGCAATAATCCCGTCTGGAAAGACCAGATCAGGAAGTTCGAAGCCGGGAAGTTCTATAAGACAATCCCACTCGAACTGGTCTGTGAGTCGCTCGGCAGCTTTGGGGCCGTTGCCGAGAAGCCCAAGAAGGTTGAGAAGGCAGAGAAAGTCGAGAAGGCCGAGAAAGCGGTGAAGGCCGAGAAGCCGCCGAAGGACGAGGGTCCGGCCAAAGCCTTTGTCGCCCCCACGGTGGAAGGGGAGTAACCAAGGGTAGAGGGTGAAGGTTAAAGGCTAAACCACAAGGCGCCCGGTAGTACTTTATCCTTTACACCTTAGACTTTACACTTCTCACCATGCCCAACGAAATCCTGGTATTCGCAGAACATCAGGGCGGAAAGCTCGCGCGCCCCGCATGGGAAGCGCTGGCGGCCGGGCAACACCTCGGACAGGAGCTTGGCGCGCCGGTTGCCGCCGTCCTCGCCGGCAGCGAGGTCTCCGCGCTCGCCTCGGAATTGGCCGCCGCGGAGCTTCAAGAAGTGGTGACGGTCAACTCCCCGCTCCTCGCCGACTACACGGCGGACGCCTACAGCCTGGCGCTTGGAGAAGTGATCCGCCGCCGCCAGCCGCGCTTCGTCGTCTTCAGTTACACCTATCAGGTCCGCGACTTCGCGCCCAAGCTCGCCGCCGCGCTCGACCGCGGCTTGGTAAGTGACTGTCTGGGCTATCGCAAAGAGGGCGGCCGCCTGATTTTTGTGCGGCAAGTCTTCCAGGGGAAATTCTGCGCGGACGTTGAGTTCACCGGCGAGCCGCCTTACCTCGTCTCATTTCAGGCCGCGGCTTTCCGTGAGGACTCCGTAATCCGCGGTGGCGCTCCGGCGAAAGTTGAACCGTTCACGGTAAGCCTGTCGGCAGAGGCCATCCGCGCGAAACCTGGCGAGCGATTTCGCGAGGCGAAACAGGCCGTGGATTTAACGCAGGCGGAAGTGATTGTCGCCGTGGGGCGGGGGATCAAGGCTCCCGAGAATTTAGAACTGGCGAAAAAACTGGCGGAGTCACTGGGCGCGGAAATCGGCGCCTCGCGGCCCATCTGCGATAGTGGCTGGCTGCCCATGGACCGCCAGATCGGAAGCTCAGGCCAGACCGTCGCCCCCAAGCTGTACATCGGACTCGGCATTTCGGGGGCGATTCAACACCAGGTGGGGATGAAGGGTGCACGCATTGTGGTGGCCGTCAACAAGGACAAGGAAGCACCGATCTTTGAAGTCGCCACGTATGGGATTGTCGGTGATCTCTTCGAAGTCGTCCCGCCGCTCATCGAGGAAATCAGGAAGACGAAAGCCGGCTAGGTTCGGGACTCGGGACGCGGGGCTCGGGTTTCGGGAGCCGCGAGTCGGGGTTGAGTCTGCAACCTTCAGACTTTACACTTCACACCTCAGAGTCCTCTTTCGACCTACAGCTTCTTGCTGTCGGCTTCCCCCCTCTGTGTTCCCTCATCTACCATCTACCGTGTTCCGCCCCCTGCCTTCTGTCCTTCAGGTACCCACTCAAACTTGGCCCAACGTGTCTCCAGGATCTTGCACACCCGACAGTCAAAGCGCCTGAGGCTCTCGCCGCGTCCGGTGATCCGGTCGGAAGTGATGGCATCAATCTCGATCCGCGTCTCGAGCAAGCACCAGTTACGGACCGGTTTGTTGTCCTCCACAGACTCACAAGGTAGATGAAGGCGGGAAGTCCCTGCCCACTTTGTGCCTGCGCGGCGGAGCTCACTGCGGATATAGGCGCCGCCTTTCGCCAGCGCGGGAGAGATATTGATCCACTCAGCGTGCAAAAGGTCGCGCTCCAACCGGACGCGGTACTCCTTACCCGTTGTCACGGATTTCCAGACGCGCCCGGAAGCGGGAACAGGTAATGCCAACCCGCGGTCAGGAGCGGACTCGACGTCTGGCTTGGGCTCCAGGGCTGCTGCAGTTTGCCGCTTGACGGATTCCAACCTCACTACCAAGTGGGTGCTCCCTTCCGGGCTCAGTTGAACGTTCCGCATCCGATCAGCATACCCCGGGGCAGAGAGCCGGATCTTGTGGTTTCCGGGAGGTAGTCGCGACAGTTTCAGCATCCCTTCGGGGCCAGTCGTTCCCTCGGGCTCATCGTCAACATAGACCTGGGCGTCGACGGGGGAAGAATCGATGACTAACAGCGTCGCCGGAGGAGGCGCTGCCGGAGCGGGATGCTTGGGAGCGACATCGCGGATCACCTTCAAAAGGGGTTCCGTAGCACCTGCCCTTCGCAACTGGTCCTCGGCAACCTCCGTCATTTCAAACGAGACACCGTACTGTCGGACGAGGACCTCCATTCGCCGGGGCGAAACGCCAGCCTTCAGAAGAGCTTGCAGATCCCTTCGCGACAGGGGCTCACGCTCCTTCCGGGTAGACGCCAGCGCTGCCTCACTCTTATTGTCCGTTGTAGCTTGCTCTGCCCCGAGCGCCGCCACCATGAAGAATAGGACCAGCGCCCCTGCACACGCCAGGAATCGTGATTTCAATTGGGCCTCCCGGACATATGATTTAGCTGCCCTCTGCTACCAGAAGGCAAGCCATGCTTGTAGCCTTTCTATCCGGGCTTGTCAACCGAGCGAACCGGGCGAGGAAGCCTTAAGGCAAAGTCTCCGACACATTAGCGCAGGTAATCCGGATACTCGTGTCGCTCTTCGAGGGGGGCCGATCCCTTGTGGCTCAGCCGGGCCGCGAGAGGGGCTGTAAATTGCCTAGAAGCAAGGGAGTTCCCCTGAACCTCAACGCGTGCTTGAAAAGGTGCTGCAAGTAGACCAGAATTCCTGGGGCCGCTGCCCGAGCGGTCGCCGAGGATGGACCGGGATGCCCGAACGGCTGTTGAATACGGTCTTTCAAGCTGCACACACGAGGCAACCGCGCCGGAAGCGAGCGATCCTCTTACTGTTCTGTGGCCTGACCCTCTGCGCGGCTAGCCTCCTTTCCGGGCAGGCCCCTTCACGGCCGCCATCACGGAAGCCGGCCGATCTGCACTTCGAGCAGGGAATGCAGTTACTGAAGCAGCAGAGCTGGCGAGCCGCCGCAGACGAGTTCCGTGCGGTCATCAAGCTTGACCCTCAGCGCGTGGAAGCCCATAGCAAGTTGGGGCTGGCCCTGGCCAGGCTGGGTGAGCGCGAGAAGGCGCTAGAGGAGTTTCGGCGGGCGATCGAAATTAATCCCTCCGACGCCGAGGCCCACTACAACCTGGGCATGGCCGTGGGGGTCGAGGGGAATTCCAAGCAAGCGAAAGACGAGTTTGCCAAGGCGGTCGCGCTCAAGCCGAACTTCGAGGTGGCGCGTCTCGCCTTGGGTCTCCTCTGTTATCGGGCGGGCGAGCTGGACAAGGCGATCGAGCAGTACAACGCCATCCTCAAGATCAATCCCCGCAACGTTGACGCGCACAATTGGCTGGGCATCGTGTACGAGGTGAAAAGCCAGCCACTTCCCGCCATGCACGAATTCGAGCAGGCCATCGCCCTGGATCACAATTACCTGCGGGCTTACAACAATCTGGGCGCACTGCTGATCGGGGCGGGAGAAGTGGAAAAGGCTGTAGCGATCTACGAGAAAGCTCTGAAACTGCGGCCTCGTGACCCCTCACTGAACCTGAATCTGGCGCTGGCTCTGCGGATGAAAGGTGACCAGGACGGTGCGGAGCGTTACTTGAAGATCGTCACGCGCCTTCAACCCGACAACGCCCAGGCCCAGTATAGCCTCGGGGATATCCTGCGGCAGAAAGGCGATCACGAAGGCGCTCTCCGCGCCTTCGAAGCCGCGCTGCGGCTGCGGTCGGACCTCCGGGAGGGTTACTACGGTCTGGGATCGACGTTGAAAGCGATGGCAGCGTCCCGGCGCGCTGCGCACAAAGCTCCGACCCATCAGCCACCCAACCCCGCTCAGGAGTTGTACAAACAGGGCGTCGCGGCGCTGACCAGCGGAGAGCTTTCGGGCGCTCGGGAGAAACTGACGGCTGCGCTCCAGCTCGACGCGGATTATCTCGAGGCGCACAACCTCCTCGGTTACGTGCTCGGCCAGCAAGGCGACTTTGACGGGGCGCTCGAGCATCTGAATCGGGCTATCCAGTTGAACCCGGCCTTCGCGGAAGCCCACTATAACCTCGGCGCCGCGCTCTGGTTCCACGGCCAGCGGACGAAAGCCTTGACGGAGCTGAAGGAGGCAGTCCATCTCGACCCGACTTTTGTCCAGGGGTACCTTTTCTTGGGAATGACGGCGAAAGAGAGCGGTGATTTCGAGACCGCCCTGGATAGTTTGAGCTGCGCCATCGCCCTCGGTCCCTTTCTCTTTCCAGCTTATATTGATCAGGGTATTGTTCTGCTCAGAATGGGACGTCAGGATGAGGGCCTTAACCAGCTCGACGTGGCCCTGCAGCTTGCTCCGCCATCCGCCCCGCCGAGCGCCGATATCGAAGAGGCGATCCACGAAGTGCGCCGCGTGATCGCGCGGAAGCCCGACGCGAGCCAGGCGCACAACACGCTCGGAAAGCTGCTGGGGGTGAGCGGGATGGGTTCGGAAGAAGTTCTGGCGGAGTTTCGCGAGGCGGTCCGGCTGCGCCCGGATTTCGCGGAGGCGCACAACAATCTGGGTCTCGTCTTACTGCAGACCGGTCAGGTGAATCAAGCCATTGCCGAGTTCCGAGAAGCCGTGAAGGATCGGCCCGACGACGAAGAGGCCCATGCGAATCTGGGCGCCGCTCTGGTCTCGGTGAATATTGATGAGGCCCTGCGGGAGTTGCAGCGGGCGATTGAACTCCGGCCGGAGTCGGTTCGGGCTCGCTACAACCTCGCGATGGCTTACGAGGCCAAGCCCGACCTCGACCGCGAGATCGAAGAGTTGCGGAAAGTAATTGCTCTCGATCCTGGGCATTCCCAGACCTTGTATTCTTTGGGGAGAGCGCTCCTGAAAAAGGGCTCGGTCCAAGAGGCCCTTGCTCCGCTGCGGGAGGCGATCAAGGTGAATCCGGACTTCGGAGAAGCTCATCATCAGTTGGGCTTGGCCTTGGTCCGCGCGGGCCAGCGGGAGGAAGCGGAAGCCGAGTTAAAGCTCGCCCGACAACTGATCTCCAGTGCGGAAACCGCCCAGTTGACCAGTGACAAGTTGGGTCAGGCGGAAGTCGAGTTGAAGCGGGGGGACTTGGGGAATGCCATCCGAGACTTCCGCGAGGTGACGAGGGCGGAGCCGGATTGGGCCAACGGTCACAGCGGCCTGGCCCGAGCTTTGCTCCAGAACGGTGAGACGGAAGCGGCCATCGCCGAATTCCAACGCTCCCTGGAGCTCCGGCCGAATTACTTCGACGCCTGTTACGGTCTGGGGCTTGCCCTGATGGGGAAGGGAGAGCTGGACCAAGCCGTCGGGATGTTCAAGCAGGCCATCGCTCTGCGTCCGTCCTCCGCCGAAGCCTTCAGTCAGCTGGGCGTGGCTCTGGCCAAGAAGGGGGATAAGCAGGCCGCCATCGCGGCGTTCAAGAGAGCCTTGGAGCTTGATCCCACTTCTACGCTGGCCCAGGAGAGCCTGGAGAAGATCTTGAAACAGGCCGGCGAGTTGGCGCTGCCTAAGCCGACGGCGGGCGAGCACGTATAAGGATGCGGGAAGGCCGGGAGGTGTACTTGGGCCAACGAGTTTCCCACGCTTTCGGGCGGGGCGGGATCGTCGCGATAGCCAGCCTTGCTCTGTCCATTCCTCGGGGATCACCTGCGAGTCTTCCCAGCCTTCCACTGGCCGCCAGGGAAGAGGCTGGCCGGGCTGCCACGGGCGACCTGAAGGAGCTTACGCGCCTGGAAGCCTACATCAGCGACGAAAAGTTCCAAGAGGTTGAACCACTCCTGCGAACCTATCTGAAAACCCACCCGAATTCGGCCCGGGCTTGCTACGACCTCGGGTACGTTCTCTTCCGAACTCACCGCATCCGCGAATCGGTCGAGGCGCTGTCGAAGTCCCTTCAGTTGAACATCGGCGACGCGGAGGCTCACAAGATCCTGGGTTTGGATCTCACCATGGTGGGGAAATACGACGAGGCCCAACTCGAATTGGAAGAGGCCGCCCGCCTGAAGCCCAACTCCGCCGAGATTCACTACTTTTTGGGCAGGATTCACTACACCCACAACGCCTTCCAGCTTGCCAAGCAGGAGTTCGAAGAGGCGATCCGGTTGGACCCCTCGTACGCCAAGGCTTATGACAACCTGGGTCTGACGATGGAGGGCATGGGCGACGACAACGCGGCGCTGGCGAGCTATGAAAAAGCCTTCGAGCTCATGGCGCGGCAGGGACAGAAATCGGAATGGCCTTACATCAACGTCTGTGCGATGTACAACCGTCGGAACGAACCTGTTCGAGCGCTGGGATACTGCCAGAACGCCACTGCCATCAACCCCAAGTCCGTTTCGGCATTCTTCGAGACGGCCAAGGCGCACATGGCGCGAGGAGATTGGGACGCAGCGGCGAAGGCTCTCCAAAGATCCGTCGAGCTCAATCCGCGATATCCGAAGTTCCATTACGTGCTGGCCACGGTATACCGGAAGCTCGGAAAGCGAACAGAGAGCGAGAGGGAAATGGCGACTTTCCGAGAGCTGTCAGCACAGAGTGGGGTACCACCGGGGCAGGAGGCTCCTGAACAGCCCGAACATCCCGCGAATGTGAGACACTGACCCCCTGACCTATGATGCGGAGGCGGCACCCAACTCCGGCGGCGCGGTTTCAACCGATTGGCATGCGAGCGAACCACCATGGGGTGTGGACTGATCCTGCAAGGTTAAATTGCCATCTTCGGGGATTATGGCTCGCCGTCGAGACCATTGCCTTGGCGGTAGGCCTGGGCTGCTTGGGCGAGTTGCTGTGGGGGTTCGGGCAGGGTCGAAAACCCGCCCCTCTCGTCACCCCGCCTCGCGCCGCCGCCCCGGTTAAACAATTGCCCGCCGGGGTCTCTTTCGTGGATGTTGCCAAGGAAGCGGGGTTGGGGGACGCCCTGATTGTCGGCGGCGGGGTCCAGAGCAAGCGCTACATCCTGGAAGAGATGGGCGGCGGGGTCGCCTTTCTCGACTACGACAACGATGGATGGCCCGACATCTTTCTTGTGAACGCCACCCGACTCGAAGGATTCCCCAAGGGTCAGGAACCCTCCAACTACCTATTCCACAACAACCAGGACGGAACCTTTACGGATGCAACCCGTAAGGCGGGATTGGTCCACTCGGGCTGGGGTCAGGGGGTGTGCGTCGGCGACTATAATAATGACGGCTCCGATGATCTCTTCGTTACAGATTGGGGCGACAACGTTCTCTACCGCAACAATGGCGACGGGACCTTCACTGATGTCACCGAGCCAGCCGGCCTGTCCGGGACCGCAGGCCGATGGTCCACCGGCTGTTCATTTGTAGATTATGACCGAGATGGTTTTCTAGATTTATTTGTTTCCAACTATGTTACCTTTGACCTCAAGGTGGCGCCCCTGCCCGGCGCCAGCTATTACTGCGCGTTCATGGAAGTCCCTGTAGCGTGCGGTCCCGAAGGCCTGGGAGGAGGGACGAATCTTCTCTATCACAGCCGCGGCGATGGCACGTTTGAGGACGTTTCCGAGAGGTCGGGAGTGAGCCACCCCCGCGGGACGAAGGAGCTTACGCTGGCCGCGGATCGAACCTGGCGGTCGGTAGGATCGTATGGTTTCGCCTCCCTCGCCGCTGATTTCGACAACGATGGTTGGCCGGACATCTATGTCTCGTGCGACACCGCTCCCAGCCTCCTCTACCACAATAATCGCAACGGCACGTTTCGCGAAGTCGGCGTCCCGGCCGGTTGCGCGCTGAGCGGGCAGGGGAGCACGCAGGGCGGGATGGGAGCCGCGACCGCCGACTACGACGGCGACGGCTGGCTCGACATCGTCAAGGTGAATTTCGCGGGCGACGGGACCACTCTGTATCATAACAACGGGGATGGAAGCTTCAGCGACCTCAGCCAGCAGGCCGGCCTCGGGGCGATGACCAAGTACGTCGGCATGGGGGTGGATTTCCTGGATTTCGACAACGATGGGTGGCCGGACATCTTCGTGGCGAACGGACATGTCTATCCCGAGGCAGACCGCATCCCCGGCATTGCCGGTTTCAAACAGCCCAACCTGTTGTTTCGCAACCTGGGGCACGGCCGCTTCGCGGATGTGTCATCAACCGCGGGTCCCGGCCTGAAGATCGTGGCTTCGAGCCACGGGTCTGCTTTCGCCGATTACGATAACGACGGCGATCTCGACATCCTGGTCAGCAACAACAACGAGCCTCCTAACCTGCTGCGCAACGAAGGCGGGAACAAACGCCACTGGCTGCTGGTGAAGTGTGTGGGCACCCGTTCGAACCGCAGCGCCTTGGGCGCCCGGGTGCGAGTGGTGGCCGGCCAGCACACCCAGACCGAGGAAGTCATGAGCGGGTCCAGTTTCCTTTCCCAAAGCGATCTGCGCTTGCACTTCGGGCTGGGCCAGGCGGCGGGGGCTGACTCCTTGGAGGTTGATTGGCCCTCCGGCCTCAAGGAATCATTCCGCAGCGTCCGCGCCAATCAGCTCATCACCATCGTCGAGGGGCGGGGGATTGTGAAAGCTCAGGGTTCGCGGGCCGCCCCCGCCGGGGCCCGCCCCCACGCTCAGGTTCGGTAGGTGTGATATAAGACGGGTGGAGCGGCAGCGCGAATCAAGCAGAAGGGATGTCAAATTCCCCGCCACCAAGAAGAGGCTGGCGGAAATGGAGCCCAAACCGATGCTGACTATCAAGGCGAAGTTCGTTTTGACCGTTGCCCTCTTCGCTTTGTTTCTAGCCGTGCCCGGTGCAGGCAAGACGCCGCGGAGCCAGCAGGCCGCAAGTGGAAAAGCGGCCTTGCTTCAGGCGGTGGATCGGCTGGGTTCTATCCAACAAGCCGCGGATGAATTTGGGATGTCGTACCGGCACGCTTGGGGCGCGATTAGAAGGATCGAAAATAGGGCCGGGTTCAAAATTGTCGATACGAAATTGGGAGGTAAGGAAGGAGGGGGCGCCCGATTAACCCCACAAGGGAAGGCCTT
>JAIQGH010000022.1 GCA_020072655.1 Terriglobia bacterium
CGGCGACTTCAACGGCGATGGAGACGTGGATCCGAGAGACCTTCAGAAAATGATCGGCGAGTTCATGCAGGGCGACCTGATCTGCTTCCCGGTCGCTGCGAAGCAGGCCGACCATCCCGAGATCTCTGACGATCTCCTGCGCTTCCTCGGTTGAGCCGGCAATGTGCGGGGTGGCCACGACGTTGGGGTGCCCGACCAGCTTGAAATCTTTCGGCGGCTCTTGCTCGAAGACGTCGAGCGCAGCACCCGCCACCTGCCCGCTCTCGAGCGCGGCGAGTAGGTCCGCCTCCTGGATCAGTTCGCCGCGCGCGCAATTGACCACGCGGACCCCCGGCTTCGCCAGTGCCAGCGCCCGCGCGTTGAGCATGTGCTTCGTCTCCGGCGTCGCCGAGGCGTGGACGCTGATGAAGTCGCTCGCCTTAAGCAAGTCTTCCAAGGGGACCAAAGCGACATTCTGCTCGCGTGCCATGAGCGAGGAGATATAGGGGTCGTAGGCCACTACTTCCATTTGGAAAGCCTGCGCCAGCCGCGCGACCTCCATGCCGATTTTGCCGAGCCCGATCAGGCCGAGGGTTTTGCCGCGCAGCTCCGTGCCAATCAGTTTCTTCTTTTCCCAGCGGCCTTGCTTGAGCGCCCCATCCGCCTGTGGGATGCGGCGGACCAACGCCAGCATCAGCGCCAGAGCGTGTTCCGCCACGGCGACGGCGTTGCCGCCCGGCGTGTTCATCACCACGACACCTTTTTTCGTTGCGGCATCGAGGTCCACATTGTCCACGCCCACCCCGGCACGCCCGATGGCGCGCAGTTGCCCGGCCCGCTCCAGCAAGGCAGCCGTAACCTTCGTCGCGCTGCGGACCACCAGCGCATCGGCATATTGAATTTCCTCGGCCACCGACGCCCCGGGTTTTTCGGGCAAGTAGATGACCTCGAAGGATGGCTCGCTTTTGAGAACCTCAAGGGCACGTTCCGAAACGTTATCGGCAACCAGAATTTTCATGAGGGCACTCTTCCATCTTGTAGGGGCGGGGCTTGCCCCGCCCAAAAGGGGGGTCGAGGCATCGCCCCTACAGAGTTAATTGACGAGTCGCAGATAGGCTTGCTGAGCGGCGCGCACCCCGCTGCCGAGTTCCAACTTATACCCGAGCTTGAGAAGCGCGATTTCCAGCGCCGCGACCACGGCGAAGAGGTCTGCCGTATCGAAATAGCCCAGGTGCGCGAGCCGGAAGATTTTGCCTTTCATGCTTCCCTGACCATTAGCGACGATGGCGCCGAAACGATTGCGCAATTCCTTGATGATCGCGCCGGAATCCATCCCTTCGGGAGCGCACACGGCGGTCACCGCATTCGCCGGCGAGCAGGCCGCGAACAACGGGAGGCCCAAAGCCTTGGCCGCTTCGCGGGTGAGCGCTGCCAGCAGCGCGGCGTTGGCAATGAGGTTCTCGCGCCCGAGCTCGCGGATGTATTCGAGCGCCGCGTGCAGGCTGAGGATCAGCGTCGTCGCCGGCGTGTAGGCGGTCTCCCCTTTCGCTTGATTTTTCCGCTCCTTGGCGAAGTCGAAATAGAAGCGCGGCAACTTGGCCTGGGCGATCAGGTGCCAAGCCTTCTCGCTGACGCTCACAAACGCCAGGCCGGGGGGAATCATCACCGCCTTCTGCGAGCCCCCGATGACGATGTCGAGACCCCACTCGTCGGGCCGCAGGTCGGTCGTGCCGAGGCCGGTGATGGCGTCGACCACCAGGCAGGTCTCCGGATAATCCTTGACCGCTTCGCCCAGCGATTCGACATCGTTCATCACCGCCGTGGAGGTTTCCGTGGCTTGAATGTACACGGCGCGGAAGGGGCCGTCCTGGGCCAGCTTCTGTTTCATTTCCTCAATGTTGACCGGCTGGCCGTAGGGCGACTCGACCTTGACCGCCTCAATTCCATAGGCCTGCGCCAGGCTCAGCCAGCGCTCGCCGAACTTGCCCGCCGTCCCCACCAGGATGCGCTCGCCGGGGGAAAGCAGATTGGACACAGCGCCTTCCATCGCTCCGCTCCCGGAACTGGCGAACACTAAAACATCATTCTTGGTATTGAAGTAGTACTTCAGCAGCTCCAGCGTCTCCGTCAGGATCTTGCGGAACGCTTCCGTCCGATGATGAACGTTCGCGGCGGCGAGCGTCCGCGCCTGCGCCTGCATCAGCAACGGCGTGGGGCCGGGAGTGTAGAGTCTTTCCTTGATGATTCCGGGCATGAGATCCCTTCCTCTACGATTTGGCTTCGGGGGCGCCGGTCCGTGCGGACCAAGCAGAAGTACACAGATTGTCCGGGGCGTTCGTGCCGAAGCCAGCTAGTTTAGGGGAAGGTCGGCGGGTTGTCAAACCCCCCGTACAAGGCGCCACAGTTTCGGAATGGCCGAGTGGGACGCGCGGGTGGGGCATTATGCTTCACCCGGAAACCGACCACCACCCGCACGAGCGGATTCGGTTGACTAGCCAACCGCTCGCATGCAGAATGGAAGTTGGGGCTAAGGGCGCGAGGCAGGGGCTAGTTCCTGCCTGCCCAATCGAGGCGTTTTCAAATTCCAGGAAGGTCATGGGAAATAAGAGGCTGAAGTTTGGAATCGGCATTGGGATCATTCTTGCCATCGTGGCGTGGGAGGCCATCTCCGGGTTCCAGCAAAGTAAGACGTATTACGTGACTGTCAACGAACTCACCGCTGGGCATGCGGCGCGCGAACGCGTGCGCGTAGGCGGAGTCGTTGCCCCCGGCTCGATTGCGCGGCGCGGCGGACAGGTTACGTTCCGTCTCGCCCAGGATGCTAAATCCGTTCCGGTCGTCTATGTCGGCACGGATACCCTTCCTGATACGTTTGTCGGCGGCGCGCAAGCTATCGTCGAAGGCAACTACACCGCCGAAGGGGAGTTCCGCGCCGAGAAGATTCAGGCAAAGTGCGCCTCGAAATACCAGGCGAAGCCACAGGGACAGGCTCAAGCTACACAGAACGTTTCAGCCCTTGAGGGGACGCGTTAGTCGGCCAGTTCCGTCGCGGCGGGTGCAGCGGAGCGGTAAACGACTGCTCCGCTGGGAGAGAAGATGAACGAGGTCGGAAGCGTTGGTCTGATCGCGGCCCTGGCGTTCGCAGCTTACGGGGTTGTCGCGGGCGCCATGGGTGGAAAGCTCCGCAGCCTGCGGATGGTGCGCAGCGCCGAACGGGCCGCGGCGGCCTTCTTTGTAATGATCACGCTCGCCATCGTCGCCCTGGAGATCCAGATCCTCAGAGACAATTTCCATAACGCCTACGTCGCCGCGCATTTATGCCCTACGTCGTAGCGATTCTGATGGCCACGGGAGCCTTCTTCGCTTCCATCACGTTTTTTGTTGCCAATCCATTCGGCGAACTCTTCATGGCCTCCACCGCGGGCCCACGGCCTTTCCAGCCCGCGGACGGCAACGGCTTGAACCCGTTGCTGCAATATCACTCGATGGTGATTCATCCGCCCATGCTCTATCTGGGTTATGTGGGCTTTGCCGTGCCGTTCGCCTTCGCCATGGCCGCGCTGATCACCAGGCAACTCGGCGACAATTGGATCCGCACGACGCGCCGCTGGACGATGGTGCCGTGGATGTTCCTGGGAACCGGCATCCTGCTCGGAGGTCGCTGGGCGTACTCGGTGCTCGGCTGGGGCGGCTATTGGGGTTGGGACCCCGTCGAGAACGCTTCCCTTCTGCCCTGGCTCGCGGGTACCGCGTTCCTCCATTCGGTGATGATCCAGGAAAAACGCGGCATGTTAAAGGTGTGGAACGTCGTCCTCATTATCACGACCTTCTTCCTATGCATCTTTGGGACTTTCCTCACCCGCAGTGGGATTGTTTCCTCCGTGCACGCCTTCGCGCAATCGAATATCGGGCCATTTTTCGCGGTCTTTCTGGGCATCGTGCTGCTCTTCTCCGTTTCGCTGCTCTTTCTGCGTGTGGAATTCCTGAAGAGCGAGAACAAGCTCGACTCGGTCGTCTCGCGGGAGAGCGGCTTTCTCTTCAACAACTGGATTCTGCTTGCCGCGGTCTTCGCGGTCCTGTGGGGAACGATTTTCCCCATCATCTCGAAGGCCGTTCAAGGGGTGACGGTCACCGTGGGCGCGCCGTTCTTCAACAAAGTGGCGGTCCCCATCGGGTTGCTTCTGCTTTTTCTGACCGGCGCGGGGCCGCTGCTCGCCTGGCGCAAGACTTCCTTCCAAAGTCTCAGGCGGAATTTCACCCTGCCCCTCGCGGCGGCGGTCGTGGTGGGCGTGGCGCTCTTCCTGAGCGGCGTCCGTCATTTCTACGCCTGGATGAGCCTGTTCCTTTGCGCGTTTGTGGCAGTCTCCATCCTGCAAGAGTTCTTCAAGGGAGCGCGCACTCGCCAGAAGACTGGCGGCGAGAATTTCCTGCGGGCCATCTATAACCTGACGATGCGCAACACGCGCCGCTACGGCGGCTATGTCGTGCACCTGGGGATCGTGCTGCTCTTCGTGGGATTTGCCGGGCAGGCCTTCCAAGCCAAGACCAAAGGGCTGATGCAGGACGGAGACGAACTGCGCGTGAAGAACTATGTTCTCCGTGGTATCAGCGTCGTCTCCGGTGACACGCCGAACTATACCTTTCAGAAGATCCGGCTCGCGGTGAGCAAGGACGGACAGCCGCTCGGGACGCTGGAACCGGACCGACGCTTCTATAAGGCCAGTCAGCAACCCACGAGCCACGTCGCCATTCGCTCTTCGCTCGCGGAGGACGTTTACGCGGTGCTGGCCGGCCAGGATCCGGACACCGGCAAAGCCATCGTCGAAGTTTTCGTGAACCCGCTGGTGGCCTGGGTATGGATCGGCGGTTTCGTGACCTTCCTCGGAACGCTGCTCGCCATGGTGCCGAGCCGCGTGGAGCGTCAGATGGCGGAAATGCGCCAGGCCCAGGAAGCTGGCGTCGGGGTGAGCGATGCGCTCTAGACTGGCGTTGGTCTCGCTGTTCGCTTTCGCCACGCTCGCGCTCGGCGCGGGCCGGGCGCGAGCCGTCGATCCGCCGCCCACCGTGGACCGGATCGGCGAGCGCGTGATGTGCCTGTGCGGCTGCGTCGCCATCCTGAACCACTGCCCACATCAGAACTGCTCGATGCACGAAGAGATGCGCGCCACAATTCAGAAGGCCATCGCCGAGGGTAAGGACGAGAACGCCATCTTGCAGTTGTTGGTCCAGCAATACGGAGTCAAGGTTCTCGCCGCGCCGCCCGCGCAAGGCTTCGATCTGGCGGCCTGGCTTCTGCCCGGCCTGGGATTAGCTGTGGGATTGGCGCTGGTGGTCATGATTGTCCGTCGCTGGCGCAAACCGGGCGAGATACCGGCCACTGCGGCGGGCGGGCACGATGTCGACCCAAAACTGCTGGCCGCGGTGGAAGAAGAGATGAAAACTTCAGGAATGGGGATTCGGAAGTAGCGCCCCGATTCATCGAGGCATGCTGGGCTCCCCGCCCGGCGCTACAAGCAGCATGTTACTGGGAATTGCGTTACTCATTTCGGCTGGATTAGTGATGTTTGTCGTGGCGCCGCTCCTCGCGCCCGAGGCGGCGGGCGAGGCAGGCTTGCCGGTGGACGTAACGCCCCTTGCCGACCTGAAGCGGCGCCGGCTGGTGATCTACGACAACTTGCAGGACCTGGAGTTCGAGTACAAGGCCGGAAAGCTCGCACCGGGTGATTACCAGGCGCTGCGCCGCGATTACACCGCGGAGGCCGCGCAACTCATGGCGACCTCTCAAGACCTTGAGGTTGCTACCGCTGAGGACTCCTGGATCGAGCGCGAAGTGGCGGTAAGACGCGCCCGACGGAATGCCCTGCCGGCGCCCGACTACACCTGTCCGAAATGCGGCTTCGAGAATCCGCTGCCGGTGAAATTTTGCGGCGAATGCGGGGCGAGAATTCGGCCGGCCAAGAAGCAGGGTTGAAGCAGAAGTGCTGGCGACGCGACTGATGAGACTCCGCACAGCCATCCTGATCTTTGCATTGTCCCTCTTGTCGAGCGGCTCGGCCGCCGTAGCCCTTCGAGCGCAGTCAAGAATCACCGGACGGGTCATCAACGGCACGACCCACCAGCCTGTGGCCAACCAGTTGGTGCAACTGCTTGTCCCGCGGGGAGGAATGCAGCAAGTTGCGACGGCCACTACCGACGCCGGCGGACACTTCTCCCTCGACCCGCAAGGCAGCTTGGGCGCACCCATCACCATGGTCCAGGCCGTCTACCAGGACGTGAACTACCGCACGCGGGTAACCCCGGGTGAACCAGCCGAGGTTTCCGTCTACGAAACCACGCGCACGCCCCCCGCGCTTCACGTCACGTCGGCGCGCATCCTGGCGCAAGCAGAGGGCGAGCGAGTCCGGGTCCAGGAACTCTTCACCGTGGAGAACGCATCGCAGCCGCCACGCACCTACATGAATCCCGACGGGACTTTTCGCTTCCACCTTGGCGAGGGAGCGGCCGAGCCTCAGGCCGCCATCATTGGTGAGATGAACATGCCGATCTCGCAGGGGATTCTTGACGGCAACTCACCTGGCGACTTCTCCATCAATTACTCGTTGCACCCAGGCACCACGACCATCCTCGTGTCCTACGAGGCAGACTACGCTTCCGGCCAATTCACCCTGCGCGACCAGGTGGAGTATCCCATCGCGGAAGCTGAGCTCCATGTCTCGCCTTCCGGCCTGGCGGTCGATTCCCCGCTGTTCAAATTCGGGGGGGTCGACCCCACAAACGACACGCGAGATCTCATAGCGCAAAACCTGGCGGGGGGGACTATGCTGGAGGCCCGTCTGAGTGGAGAAGCAACTCCATCAACCGCCGCCACGAGCGAGCCAAGCGAAGGGGACGTTCAGACGACGCCGAATCCCCTCACGCGGCTTGGTGTGCCGCTGGGTGTGTGCTTCCTGCTCGTCCTCCTCTGGGCGCTGGGCGTGCGTTTTGCGAAAGAATGGCCGCGCTGGAAAGAGCGGCGCCCGGCGAGTCCCGCGCAAAAGGCACTTGAGGCCAAGACCGAAACGCTGTTAAATTCTCTTGCCGACCTGGAGGACCTGCTCGTCGGCGGCAAGATCACCGACGAGACCTATTGGAAGGAAAAGCTGGAATTGAGAGCCCGACTGGTGGCGATTCTCAAGAAGAGCCCACCCGCACTGCTCGAGTCCTATGCCACCCGAAACCTCCCGCGCTGAAACGGCTCTGGAACTTCGCGGCGTATCAAAATACTTTGGCGACCTGGCTGCGCTGCGAAAAGTCAGCGTGCGGATCGAGCGCGGCGATACGGTTCTCGTGTACGGACCCAACGGCGCCGGCAAGACGACCCTGCTTCGCACGCTCGCCACGCTGGCGCGCCCGAGCGAGGGCCAGGTCTTCTTTGCAGGCCAGGACCTCCACCAAAATGCCGCTGCCGGACGGGCGGCGATGGGATTTGTTTCCCACGCCACTTTCTTGTACGGCGAGCTGACCGCCCGCGAAAACCTCCGATTCACGAGCCGGCTCTTCGGCTTGCGCGAACCAGTGAAGAGGATCGAGGCCGTTCTGGAGCTTTTCTCGCTCCGGGAGCGCGCGGACGAGCCTGTGCGAGGGCTCTCCCGCGGCCTGCAGCAGCGCGTGACTTTGGCCCGAGCCCTCCTGCACGATCCCACGTTCCTGCTGCTGGACGAGCCGTTCACGGGCCTGGACGCGGCATCGCGGGAGAACCTGGAATCACTGCTTCGCCGCTTGCCGGAGCAGGGGAAAGCCGTGGTCTTTTCGACCCACGATTTCGACCAGGGCGTGAGCCTGTCGCGGAGGCTTGTCGCCATGGAGGCCGGAAGGATTCGCTACGACGGCCCCTTGAACCTCGCGCCCCTTGCGTCGCTGCACATTGCGCCGGCGCGTTGAGGAGAGAAGGACGATTCCGGGCTCGTCCGGAACCTGAAGGCAAACCGTGCGAACACTAGGTATCGCCTGGACGATCTTCGTCAAAGATCTGCGCGTCGAGTGGCGCAGCCGCGAGACGCTGGCCTCGATGTGCGTCTTCGCGCTGCTCATCGTCTTTCTGTTCAACTTCGCCTTCGAGTCCGCGCGTGAGGAGACCCTGCGCCTTCTTCCCGGACTGCTTTGGATCGCGTTCGCCTTCGCCGGCATCCTGGGATTCAACCGCTCGTTCGCCGCCGAGCGGGAAAACGCCTGCCTGGAAGGCATGATTCTGGCGCCCATCGATCCGAGCGCGATTTTCCTGGGGAAGATGTTCGCGAACCTGCTGTTCCTCACTGTCACGGAAGCCCTGGTGGTGTTCGCCGCCGCGCTCTGGTACAACTTCTCCTTCCTGCCGTCGCTGGGGCGGTTTGCGTTGATCGTCTTTTTCGGTACTGTCGGCTACGTCGCGCTGGGAACCATTTTCGGCGCCATCGCGGCCAACACCCGCATGCGCGAGGTGATGCTGCCGATTCTGCAATTCCCGATTGCCTTCTGGATCCTGATCCTCGGGACGGACGCAACCTCCGACGTCCTCCGTGGGAATACGGCCGCCTTCGCAGCCGGCGCGGCTCGCGTGGCGGGAGTCAGTCTGGTCTTTGCCGTGGTATCGTTCCTGCTCTTCGAATACGTCCTCGAAGAGTAGTCGTTGGCTTCGAGAGATTCTATGAAATTCCCTCTTCACGTCCATCTGGCGGTCACCGTCGCCTGGATCATCCTCGCGCTTTACATGATCTTTCTCTACGCGCCACAAGAGATGACGATGGGCGAGGTGCAGCGGATCTTCTACATTCATTTTCCGCTCGCTGTCACGGCGCTGCTCGGCTACTTCTTCGTCTTCCTGGGAAGCATCGGATATCTCTGGAAACGGTCGCAACTTGCGGACGACTTCGCGCACGCGTGTGCGGAAGTCGGGTTCGTCTTTTGCTGCGGCGTGCTGGTGACCGGCCCGCTCTGGGCCAAGCCGGTCTGGGGCATCTGGTGGACGTGGGACGCGCGGCTGACTTCGACTTTCATCCTGTGGCTGCTCTACACCGGCTATCTGATGCTGCGCGCCTATGTGACCAATCCGGGACGCGTCGAAGTCCTGGCGGCGGTGGTGGGAATCATCGGATTTGTGGACGCGATTGTGGATTACATGGCGATTCGCTGGTGGCGCACCCAGCATCCTCAGCCAGTCATCGCCGGCGGGCCGGGGTCAGGACTCGACCCCCGCATGTGGCTCACGGTGATGATCAGTTGGGGCGCGTTCCTGTGCCTTTTTGCGTATCTCGTCCGGCAGCGGCTGGTTCTCGCGGAACTACGCCGTGACCTGCGCGGCCTGCGGCGAGAGCTGGCGCTCGGCCGCTAGCGCTTCCGTGGTGAGGAGAGTCGAGCGGTGAACATTTTCCTTTTTCTGGCTTTCAGCTTCGTCTGGTTGATCTTCGCAGCTTACGCCTGGAGCCTCTCCCGACGACAGAAGCGGCTCCGCAAGGAACTCGAGGAGCTGAAGCAGAAGCTTCAACTGGGCGGGCAATCGAGTTCCTAGCGCACGCTACGTGAGATCGGCCCGCAAGGGAAATCCGTCAACCGGCGACGATTCACCTACGACGCCGAACCCTGAGCAACTTCTGACCCAGGAATCCGCCCCTCACACAGGGCGTACGATAGCCTCGTCCTCCTGACGAGACCGCTCCGGACTCCACAATCCGGGCTGAAGCCTACTTCTTGACGGTGACTGTCGCGGGCTCGCTCAGCTTGAACGCCAGCTTGGTTTCCGGGGCAAGGACGATTTCCTTCTTGCCAGTCGCGGCTGCCACCCCGGTGCCTCCTCCGGCGCCGACGGCGCCGCCGATCGCCGCCCCTTTCTTGCCTCCCGCCAGGGCTCCGATCAGCGCCCCGGCTCCCCCGCCGCCGCCGATCATTTCGAGGTTCCGTTTCGCGTGGGACTCACCTTTCATGCTCCAGGCGCTGGTCGAGATGTCAACCTTCTCCCCGCCCTTCGCGGTGAGAGACGTCAGCACGAGCGACAGTTCCGCCGGGCGATTGAGCCGACCGGAGCTGACGGCATGAGTCACCTTGCCGGTCACTGCACTTCCCACGGGAGCGACTTCCGTGCCGTTCACCACGAGCGCGTCGGCAAGCGTGCCCTCAAAGGGGGTTCCCTCTGACGCCGCACCGGAGCTGATCTCCTGACCCAGGCGCACCGCCAACTCGGTCCCCGCCGGTGCTGTGACGCTTACCGATTGCGCCGCCAGCTTCCTCCGAGCCGTACCAGCACGTCCCGGTGCACCCGTTGCACCCGTTTCGCCCGTCTCACCCGTCCCCGTGGTCTCGGGCTGATTCGTGCTCGGGCCGCAGCCCATGAGAAAAGCGGCTAGCAGACAGATCACCATGGCCATCCATTTCGAATGCTTGGGCATTTGCGTCCTCCTTCTCAGACGGATTACTGGTCCCCTGGCTCAAGGCGCAAGATCTCTGTCGAAACCCCTGCTGGCAGGCTGCGACAGCCGACCCGCACTTTAATCGCACCCCAGGCAGCAAGTAGAGATGACAGTAGACGATTGAAGGCGCTCCGTCAAGGCTCGCGGGAAGGATTCGGGCGGCCGAAGGGCGTGCGAAGAAAAATCTCTTCTCGTCTACCCAACCACCCGAGAAAAGGCTAGAATTCTCCCCACTGGAAAGCTGCGAAGGTCTCTTGCTGGGGTCGAAAGCTTTCCCTTCGGAGGGAAAAGCATGCGTGCCTTCATATGGGGCAAATTTCCCCACCTGTTCTTGAATCTCGCGTTCTGCGTCGCGATCGCGCAAAGCTCGGCGACCGCTCTGCCCCGCATCGGCAGCAGCCCGCGTGCACCTTATGAGATCGATTGGGGCAAAGTCTCCGAGGACAGCCGCGGCTGCGTGAAGTGCCACGTCTCGAAAGGCATTACCGGCAGCGCGATTCGTGATTGGCAGTTGAGCAAGCACTTCGGTGCGGGCGTTGCCTGTGCCGATTGCCATCTTCCCGCCAAGGATGCCGCGCCAGCAATCACCGGAGCTTCGTCCGCATGCGAGGACAAACGGGTGCGGCGCGCTGTCTCTCCCCGCAACTGCGCGGTCTGCCACCCGGACCAGTTCGGCCAATTCTCCCAGGGCAAGCATGCCGCAGCCTGGTTGGCGATGACCGCTATGCCTACCACGGCGGAGCAGCCCAAGGCCATCATCGAAGGTGAGAAGGGCTGCGGCGGCTGCCATCGCATCGGGCGCGACGAAGGCAAATGCGATTCCTGTCACACCCGCCACCTTTTTGCGGCGGCCGAAGCGCGCCGGCCGGAAGCCTGCATGACCTGTCACATGGGCTTCGATCACCCGCAATGGGAGATGTACTCGACTTCCAAACACGGTTCGATCTACGCCACACAGGGCGCGCGCTGGGACTGGAACCTCAAGCTAGCCAACTGGTTTGACAATCCCGAGAAAGCCTCGCTGGAGCGGCCGCGCGCTCCCGTTTGCTCCTCCTGCCACATGCCGCAAGGCGATCACACCGTCGGGACGGCCTGGGGATTCCTTGCGCTGCGCTTGCCCGAGAAGGATCCCGAATGGTTGGGCTATCGGCAGAAAATCCTGATCGGCCTCGGTGTGCTGACGCCCGAGGGCCAGCCCACGGCCCGCCTGGACGTGGTCAAGGTCGGGAAGGTCGCGCGGCTCAGCGCCGAAGAGTGGCAGGCGGCACGCGACCGCATGATCGCCGTCTGCGCCAACTGCCATGCGCGGACCTTCGCCCAGCAGAACCTCGAAGCCGCCGATTCCATCATCAAGGAATCCGACAAGCTGATGGCGGAAGCCATCGACATTGTCGAAGGCCTCTATCGCGATGGCATCCTCGAGCGGCCCAAGGACCGGCCGCCCCACCCCGACCTGCTGCGCTTTTACGAGGTGAAGTGCCCGATCGAGCAAAAGCTCTACACGATGTTCCTCGAACACCGCATGCGGAGCTTCCAGGGCGCGTTTCACATGAATCCCGACTATCAGCACTGGTATGGCTGGGCGGAGATGAAACGCGACCTCTACGAAATCCGCCACGAAGCGGAGGCCCTGCGCGCTTCGCGCGGCAAGTCCTCAAGCGGACGATAGAATGCCGGGGCGACCCCAACCGCACCGCCCCGGCACCATTTCCTCCGCGCGTCCTGCCGCTTTCGATTAAGCTCATTTATCTTCATGCCGGGCCGCAACACGCTCTTCCACGCTGCCGAACGTTTGCACGCCCACATCCTGCGTCGCCATTACAACCGTGGCTTGGTGTGGGGCCCGGATGCCGGAGTGCGCCTCAATCTCCGCCTGTGGAGGTTTGCGAAGAGCGCGCTCGATTTTCTGCCCTGGCACGATGACTACGTCTTCTTGCAGACGCAAGGTTATTGGGTCCTCTCGAATTGGATGCTGCACGAGGCGACCGGCGATCCTCGCTACCGCGAACTGGCGCTCGAGAGCACAGCCGCCTCACTCCAACTTCAGCAACCCGAAGGCTTCTGGCGCTATCCTCTGCCCGAGCGTAAGCACTTGATCGCCACGGTGGAAGGGGACTGGGGCGCGATCGCGGCACTGGCCAGTTACGCGCGCGAACCGCGCGCCGAGTTCTTGCAGGCAGCGGTAGGATGGTACGAGTTTCTCGTGACGAGGATTGGCTTTCAGAATCACGCGCCGGGGAAGGCGATCAACTACTTTGACCGCCCGCGCGGCAAGGTGCCGAACAACTCCGTCGAGGCGGCATGGCTGTTCCTGCGCCTTTGGAAAGCCACTGGTGAGGAGCGCTTCCTCGAACATCTCCATGACCTCTTGGATTTCATCGCTGCCGTGCAACTCCCTTCCGGTGAGCTGCCGTATATCGTCGAAAGCCTGCATGAGCGCGGGCGAACGCACTACCTCTGCTACCAGTACAATGCCTTTCAATTTCTCAAGCTGGCTTGGGCGGCGCGGCTCAAGCCCGGCACGCGCGCGGATTCGCTGCTGTCACCGCTGGCGCGCTTTCTGGCCGGAGGGGTGGTTGCGACGGGCGCCAGTGCTGCGGACTGTTCACACCAAAACCCCGAAGTGGATTACTACACCGCCGCGCTGGCCGCAGCACTCTTCGAAGCCGCCCGCCGGGGCGTGCTGCCCTCGCCAGAACTGAGTGACCGCTGCTATGCTCGCTTGCTCGACCGCCAGCGGCCGGACGGCAGCTTTGCGTATTCGACAGGGGACTATGGATTCCTGCGGGACTCGCGGTCCTATCCTCGGCCGCTCGTCATGACGCTGTTTCATTTGCTCTATCCGTTTTGCGGGGATGGATTTGAGAGGCCGGCGAAAGTCGACAGTTGAGCGTCCAGTAGGGAGAAGAAACTGGAAATTGGAAACTGGAAACTGGTGGGCCCCGTGCGAATTTCCAGTTTCCAATTTCTAGTTTCGATTTCTCCTTATGTGCGGCATTTGCGGCATCTACAACTTCGGGACCAAGGAACCCGCCGATGGCGCGGCGCTGAAGCGCGCCGCCGACGCCATGGCGCATCGCGGCCCGGACGATGAGGGCTTCTATCTTGACGGCGAGCTTGGCTTGGGCAACCGACGCCTGAGCATCATCGATCTTCCAGGCGGTCACCAGCCGATCTCCAACGAGGATGGAAGCCTTTGGATTACCTTCAACGGCGAAATCTACAACTATCGCGAACTGCGCCCGGGGCTCGAAGCGCGCGGGCACCGCTTCAAAACTTCCAGCGACACAGAAACGATCGTCCACCTCTATGAAGAGTACGGCACGGCCTGCCTTGCTCACCTCCGCGGCATGTTTGCCTTCGCCATCTGGGACAAGCGCGCGAAGCGTTTGTTCCTGGCGCGTGACCGTGTCGGCATCAAGCCGGTCTTCTACCGCTCTGAGCCGGGCCGATTGGTCTTTGCCTCGGAGTTGCGCGCCTTGCGGGCGCTCATCGAGCCGCCGCTCGAAATCGATCCGCAAGCGGTTTACGACTTCTTTGGATTCCGCTACATCCCCGCGCCGCACACGTTTTACCGCGGGGTTGAGAAACTCCTCCCGGGCCATTACCTTGTGGCCGACGCACGCGGCGTGAGCATCACACCCTATTGGGACGTGCCCCCGGAGGAGGCGGCAACACGCCCGGCCGACGAATATGCCGAGGAGGTCGTGGCGCATTTGCGCGAGTCGGTCCGTCTGCGTTTGATTGCCGACGTGCCGCTGGGCGTCTTCCTGAGCGGCGGCACAGATTCCAGCGCGGTCGTGGCGTTCATGGCGGAACTGGGCGCGCGCCCGCTGCGCACTTTTTCCGTCGGGTTCGCGGAGCAGAGATTCAGCGAACTGCCCTACGCGCGCCGGGTCGCCGAGCGCTTTTCGACGGAGCACCGCGAATTACTGCTTCGGCCCCAGGACATGGCCGAGGATCTGGCGCGCCTGATTGCCTTTCGCGACGAGCCCGTCGCCGAGCCCACCGACGTGGCACTTTACCGGATCGCGCGCCTGGCCGCGGAGAGCGTCAAGGTGGTCCTGGCCGGCGAGGGTGGCGACGAATTGTTCGTCGGCTACCCCAAGTACGCCGCCGACCGCCTGGCGGGATTCGTCTCGGCGCTGCCGCAGGAGGTTACGAGCGCCCTCGCGCGCTGGCTGCCGTATCGCCAGAGGCGCGTCAAGCTTGCTCTCGAAACGCTCGCCATTCGAGACGAAGCGGAGCGCTCGGCGACATGGTTCGCTTCCTTCTCGCGCGAAGAGCGCGAGGCGCTGTTCTCGCCGGACTTCCTCCGGCAAGTGGATGTGGCCCATCCGGCGCGCGTTTTCGAGCAGCAGCTTGAGAAGGTGCGCGACCGCTCGCCGCTTAAACGCATGCTTTACGCCGACCTCAAGATCTGGCTGCCGGACAACCTCCTGCTGCGCGGCGACCAGATGACAATGGCGGCCAGCATCGAGGAGCGCGTCCCTTTCCTCGATCACAAGCTCGTGGAGCTTGCGGCGCGTATCCCGAGTCCGCTGCTCACCCGCGGCTTCAGGACCAAGGCGCTGCTCCGGCGCGCCCTTGCACCTTATCTGTCGCCGGAGACGCTGCGGCGACGCAAGGTGGGCTTTACGGTGCCCATCGGTCTTTGGTTCCGGCAGTCGCTGAAATCGTTCGTCGCCGACGTGGTGCTTTCACCGGAAGCGAAAGGGCGGGGATACTTCAACCCTGCCGCCATGGAGCGGTTCGTCCGCGAACACTTCGACGGCGTCCGCGACCGCCAGAAGCAGCTTTGGGCGCTGGTGAATTTTGAATTGTGGTGTAGGCAGAAGAGCGGAAGTAGGAGGTAGGGAGTAGAAAAGGCACCTGGAGGCAACATGGGCGACGCGGCCATACACTCGTACAGAGATCTCAAAGTGTGGCAGCAAGCGATGGACCTCGCGGAGGCATGTTACCGGACAACTCGAGAGTTTCCCAAGGATGAACTCTACGGAATGACGTCCCAGATTCGCCGCTCCGCAGCTTCCGTTCCGGCCAATATTGCGGAGGGGCGTGGGCGGGAAACGCGAGGAGAATTCATTCAGTTTCTTCGTGTAGCCCAGGGCTCGGTGAAGGAGCTGGAAACCCATCTGCTCTTGGCCGAACGAATTGGGTCGATGCTGCCGAAAGATTCCGAAGCCATTCTGGAACGCTGTGAAGCTGTGGGCAGGATGCTCCGGGCATTGATTCGCTCGCTTCAGGTGGCGCGTCAGTAGGAGTTGCACGGTGGGGAATGGGCCTTCTCCCCTACTCCCTATTTCCTACTTCCTACTCCCGTTCTCCGGAGTTAGGAGATACCTGTGACCGTCAACGGCACGCCCGTCTTGATTGTCGTCGAAAACCTCCCCGTGCCTTTCGACCGGCGGGTCTGGCAGGAGGCGCGGGCGCTCGTCGAAGCCGGCTACCGCGTTTCCATCATCTGTCCGAAGAGCCGGGGATTTGAGAAGCCTCGCGAGACGCTGGAAGGAATCGAGATCTACCGGCACAGCCTCGGGGAGGCTTCCGGGCCGATGGGCTACCTCATCGAATACGCCTGGGCGCTCGTCGCGGAACTCTTGCTGGCGCTCAGAATCTATGGGAAGGCCCGCTTTCGCGTTCTGCATGCCTGCAATCCCCCCGACACCATCTTTCTGGTCGCCCTTTTCTTCAAGCCCTTCGGCGTGCGCTTCATCTTCGATCACCACGACTTGAACCCGGAGCTCTGGGAGGCCAAGTTCGGCAGCCGGCACTGGCTGTTCCACTGGCTGCTTCTCCTCGCGGAGCGCTGGACGTTTCGAACCGCCGCCGTCTCGATGGCCACCAGCGAGTCTTATCGGATCTGCTCATCGACTCGGTGGCGCACATCGTGAAACGGCGGAATCGCCAGGATGTGAGCTTTGTCCTGATTGGCGGAGGCTCCGAGATTCCCCGCCTGCGGGCCATGATCGCCGATAAGGGGGTAGAAGCGTTCGTGAGTTTTGCCGGACGCGTCCCCGATGACGAGCTGGCCGCCTACCTTTCGACCGCCGACGTCTGCGTCGCGCCCGATCCGAAGAACCCCATGAACGACAAGTCCACCATGAACAAGGTTCTGGAATACATGGCCTATGCCCGGCCCGTCGTACTTTTTGACCTCACCGAAGGCCGCCGCTCGGCCGCCGACGCCGCGCTCTATGCCCGTCCCAACGATCCCATTGACTTCGCGGAACAAATCCTCAAGCTGCTCGACTCCCCATCGCTCCGCACCCAACTGGGCGAAATCGGCCGCCACCGGATCGAGCAAAAACTGAACTGGGAAGGCGAGAAGAAGACTCTCCTTGCGGCTTACGACGCGGCGCTGAAGTAGGGGCAGGGCTTGCCCGCGCCAAGGACGGCACGGCCCCGATAGACCGCATCGGGATGCCCCTATGACGCCCCGCGGCCGAGAAGGACGACGGGGATCGTTCTCAGCAGGATTTTCCAGTCGAGCGAAGGGGACCAGTGGTCGATGTACTGAAGGTCGAGCTCCATCCAGCGGCGGAAGCTGAGTTTGCTGCGCCCTTCGAGGGCCCACAGACAGGTCAGCCCCGGTTGCATGCGCAGGCGGCGGCGCTGCCAGGGTTCGTATTTTTCCACCTCTTCAGGCAGGGGCGGTCGCGGGCCGACAAAGGACATTTCCCCTTCGAGGACGTTGAGGAGCTGGGGCAGTTCGTCGAGGCTGAACTTGCGCATGAACCGCCCGACGGCCGTGCAGCGCGGATCGTCCCGGATCTTGAACACCGGGCCATCCATTTCGTTGAGCGCGTCCAGCTCTTCGCGGCGCAAGTCGGCGTCGGGATGCATGGAACGGAATTTGAGCAGGGTAAATTTCCTGCCCCCCAGCCCACAACGGGTCTGCTTGTAGAAGACCGGCCCTTTCGACGTGAGCTTGATCAGCGCGGCCAGAATCAGCAGGAGCGGCGAGAACACGATGAGCAGCGCGAGCGCCATCACGAAGTCCAGGACGCGCTTGAGCACCAGCAATGATTCATCTTCCGGAGTGGTGGAGAAAGTCAGCAGCGGCGTGTCGCGTAGGCGCTCGAGATATACCTTGGAGATCAGGTGCGGGAAAAAACTCAGCACCACGCGGGTCTTCACGCCTTCTTCTTCACACTTCAGAAAAGTCTCTTCCAGCTTGTCCAGATCCTCCTTGCCGACGGCAAAGATGACTTCGTCGATGACGTGCCGCCGCAGCATCTCAGGAAGCTGGCTCAGCTCCGAGAGCGGGTAGGAGCGGCGCAGGCCCGACACCTCCGGCAGGATTTCCTCTTCGGGCGCAGGACCCACGCGCGCAAAACCGACCAGGCGCAGGCCGCGCTGCTCGTTGGCCTCCAGAGTGCGCGCAATATCCATCGCCTCGGGCGTCACACCCACCAGCAGCAAATGCCGGGGCTCGCCCACGCTCAGACGCCGGGCCACAATCCGAAACAGGATCATCAGGACAAGGTCGCTCGCCCCATAGAAGCCCAGAAGCAAGCGGCTGATGTAATCGAGCTTAAAGGCAAAGGTGACGGCGAAGAGCAGCGTCGTGGCCAGAAACGTCACCTTGATCGGGTCAATGAACGCCCGGCGCAATTCCTCCTCACGGATGTCGCGGTAGATCCCCAGCGCGACTCCGACGCCCAACCAGATCCCCAGCGTGACGGGGACGATCCAAACATAGTAGGAAACCGGATAGAGCGGCCGGGAAATCAGGTGCGCGCGGATCAGATAGGCAAGCCCGAAACTGGCGAGCGCGGCCAGCGCGTCACCCGCCAAGTAGAGCCTGCCCAGGATGCGCTTGTGGCGTGTGAACATGTCGAACTTCTCAGCCTTCCCAATCGTTTGTCCAGCGCCTATCTTACCAAAAATCCGGCTCTCACCCTGCCTGGTGCCTGCCCCCAAAGCCCCGCGACTTTCACAAACCGCTGGGTAGCAAGCATCCCGGAGCGCCGAAGTAGCGACGGCGGTCAGGCAGAGCCCGTTGAGTCATCGCGGCGAGAGCGTCCGGGGTCGGCATCTCCTGGAACCCGGATGGACTGCGCCGGGGCGGGCGGCCGGTAGTAGCGGCCCTTCCAGGAGATGCCTCGCCCCCGCAGGCTCATCCATGTCGAAGCCATCGCCACGGCAGAATAGAACACGCAGGCGATGGGGAGGGTGGCTGCATACAACGGAGATACCTTGAGGAAAATGAGGACGGGCATGTACACCGCAGCGCTGATGAGGCACGCGGCCAGAGCCAGTTGCAGAGGCAAGTCAGCCGCAAACGCCAAGCCCGTCGCCAGGTCCCGTACCAGGAGGACGACCGTCGCAGCCCAGGGCAAAACCGCCAGAAGATTCCCAAGAGCGATTCCCTTAACGATTCGGCGCAACGAAAACCCCGTGCCTTCGAAGGCGCTCCTCGCCAGGCCTTCCCATATCTCCCCCCAGCCCTTGTACATCCGGGTGCGGAAAAGTCCGCGCGTCAGCGCGACATAGATGCGCCGGCCGCTTTTCTTGAAGGTCCCCGCCATGCGGAGATCTTCAGCCAGAACATCCCGCAGCCGCGCATAGCCCCCCAGGGCTTCGTAGTCCTCACGCCGCATCAGGATGAAGGCGCCGGCGGCAAGCGCGCGAGTGGATTTCGGGCTATTAATGAGCCGCAATGGAAAGAGGGTGGCGAGCAGAAACGAAAAGGCGGGCAGCACAATTCGCTCAGCGACCGATTCCAGCTCAAGCTCGGGAAGAAGCGAGACCAACCGCGCCTGCTCCCGAAGGGCACAGCTCATCGCCAAACGGAGCAGATGGGGATGAAACACCACGTCAGCGTCGGTGGCCAGCAGCCACTCGCCCGTCGCGGCGCCCGCCGCAAGACTGAGCCCGTGGACTTTCCCTCGCCAGCCCGACGGCAACTCGTGGTTGTGGATCACTTTCAGCCGCCCGGCGGCGGCCGCTCGCTGCGCCCAGTCATCCGCGATCGTTCCGGTGTGATCCGTCGAGTCGTCATCGACGAGGATCACTTCGTAGTCGGGATAGTCAAGTGCCAGCAGAGATTCGAGGGCCGCCGGCAGGGTTTCCTCTTCATTGCGCGCGGCGACCAGGATGGAAACCTTGTGCGCAGGGAAAGGCAGCTCGGAAGGCAGCCCCGGACGGAGAATGCTGGCGCCAGCGAGACCCCAGACACTCCGGAGGCCCAGAGCGATCCAGGCGACGAGCACGCCGGCGAGGAGGATTTCCAGGACCATCATCTCGGAGCCCGTGCGTGACTATAAGGAGGAAGCCCCGAAAACTCAAGTTGGGGGATGAAGGCAGATAGAGAGTACAACGGGAAGCGCGCAGACGGGGCAAATCTAGCGGCGCCTCTTTTCAGGACGGGTTCTCGCGCGGTACTCGTCGAGTTCCTGATCGGAAATCGTGAAGTGGCGCTGCAGCGGGTGTTCGGCAGTTTCCGCGGAGAGTTCCCTTTGCAGCTTCTGGTAGCAAAGGCCGGCGGCATCCTGGTAGGGCACATGCCGTTCCACAAACGCCTGGTTGGAAATCGTGAGGATGAACTCCCGCGGCTCATTCGTCATGTCCACGACCCGGTAGGAATAGTCCCGCCCGCGGGGCTTGAGCTGGAATCCGATGTATTGAATGATCGCGCTTCGGCTCATGGACAATGGGCTTGATTCGATCGGCTCCCATCCGCGACCCGCGGTCTGCGCGAGCGCAGACGGGAGCTCTTCGCAGATTTCTAGAGTTTCACGACGTTCTCAGCCTGCCAGCCCTTGGGACCCTTGGTGACGGTGAACTCGACGGTCTCTCCTTCACTCAGCGACTTGAATCCGGTCGCCTGAATGGCCGAGTGGTGCACGAAAACGTCGTCGCCGGAAGCGCGCTGGATGAATCCATAGCCCTTCGCGTCGTTGAACCACTTCACTTTGCCTTGTTCTTTTTCCATATTCAGTTTCAAAACCTCTTGTTTTGGGATTTTCTTGTTCCGCTCTCGCAACCACTCGCCAAAAGCAAAAAAGGCCACAAAATCAAAGATTCTGTGGCCGCCTTCTTAGTGGACTTGGGTCACAAAAACTGATCAAGCACTATCATTATACACGCCCTGCGCCCTTTGCGCCAGGGGTTGTTTCGGGGGGCAGCAGCTTCGGAATCCCTATGTAGGGGCAGAGTTGGGTCGGTGCATGGAAGGCATGGGACGGCTGATGGCGGCGGGATTGCCCACCGATGCCTAGTTTCCCAGCCGTTTTTTTGTGGTTGGCCGACACGTCCGGAAGAACTTGGAGCAGGGGGAGAAAAGCCGAGAAGGGGAAAGCGCGAGGAGCGCAGGCAGGGAGCTTTCAACTGGAGTCGGTAAGGGTGGGCGCCGACGTTCCCAGGCTCAATTGCAAAGACAGGAGGAGATCGATGGCGGCGCGCACAGGATCGCTGTTTCGACCGCTAGTGACTCTCCACGCCGTAGATCGTTCTAACTTCGAATGCCGGAAACCACTAGATTCGAGATTCCCCAGGCCGCGCTATTCCATCGCGTCTAAGATTTCATCGAGCGCCACGGTTGCGAACGTTGTGGCGTAGTCGGCCGCCCCGTAGGGAATAATCAGTTGTCGGCCATGCAGCAGACTGCCGCAGGAGTAAACGACGTTGGGGACGTAGCCTTCGCGCTCGTCTGGGTTGGGCTTGAGGAGTGGCTCACGCAGGCGGCCAATGACTTTGGCAGGGTCATCACGATCGAGCAGGAAAGCGCCGATGCAGTATTTCCGCATCGGGCCCACTCCGTGACTGAGCACGAGCCAGCCGCCTTCGGTTTCAATCGGCGAGCCGCAATTGCCCAACTGGATGAATTCCCACGGGAACAACGGCTCCAAGACAAGCTGCATGGTGTGCCAGAAATGCAGATTATCGGAGAACATCACGTAGATGTTTTCGGCGTCCTGCCGGCCCAGCATCGCATAGAGGCCTTTGATCTTTCGTGGGAAGAGCGCCATGCCTTTGTTCACGACGGCCGGGCCATTCAGCGTGATGAATTTGAAATGAAGAAAGTCGGATGTCTCGAGGAACTGCGGCAGGATCATCTCGCCGTCGTAAGCCGTGTAAGTCGCGTAATAAGTCCCCGTGCCGTCCTCGTTTTGAAATAGAACAAAGCGGGCGTCCTCGATCCCGTTGCTCTGCGCGGGTGTGGCGGGGAACAATACGCGTTCGGACAAACGCGAGTCCGCTGGAAATTGCACTTCGTAATTCGATTGGGCCAGCATCAGAGTTTCCCTGGCTACGCTTTGCGTTTCTTGGTCAGGTACGTGGAGCCGTGTCATGACAAGACTGACGCTGGTGCGCAGTTCTTCCAACGTGAATGCGTCCCCCAAGCCTTTGAGAACCTCCCGGTTGAAGTCGCCAACCAGACCAAGTTCCTGAAGCTTCCGCTCGAACAGGCGCTTCTCATAAATCGCATTGGGCACTTGCACCGGCTCAAGGCTGTAACGGGCTGGCGTGTCGATCCTGAGGTTGTTGTTAGCGTCCAGGCGTCCGGTGCGAAAGGTGATGGAGGAAACGTGCCCTTCGGCCGTGGCCCGCAGGCTCAGAATGAAGCGCAGTGAGCCGGGCGGGAGGTCCGACTGATTCGGGTGCGGCACGATGGAGGGATTGAATAACGCCGCGGCTTCGAGTGAACACTCGTGAGTGAAATATCCACCGAGTAACAACTCCCGTTCTTCGGAGAGTCGCTGGCCATTGAGCAAATAGGGTCGGACCTCGTCGAACTGCCGTTTGAGGAACTCGCGGACCTTTGGGTGGCGTTCACCAAATTCGGCCCGCACCTGCTCCAGCAGCGCATGGACTTCGCTTTCGGGAAGAGCCATGACCCGCGCGCAGATTTTGACGGCGCGCTGGTCGCTCATGGGGCGAAACGGCCGGGCCAGCACACGCCTGCGGTCCGGAAGCAACGTGACGGTGGTGCGTTTGACATTGATGGTTTTCATATGATGATCGGGGCTACAAAGCCGGCTCGTTGAACACCGTGACGGCATTTAGCATGAGCTGCATTTCCGCCAGCGAGAGCAGGAAGGCCAGCGTCGATTCGGCTCCCTGGTTCGCGTTGACTCGATCCACGTGCAAAGCATCGCGACAGCCGCCGCTACCGACGGAGTGAAGTTCCAACCCGAGGTCGTTCCAGCCCAAGAACCAGTCGAAGGCGCGCTGGGCCTGCTCGTACCACCAGGAGTCCGAGGTCGCGCGGTAGGCCTCAAGACAGGCCGACACCATCGCTTGAGCCTCGATAGGCTGCTGGTCGAAGGTCGCGGGTATTCCGCCGCGGTGATAGAATCCGTTAGTGCCGATGGGCCGGAAGTACCCACTCTCGGAGGTTTGCACCCCCGCCAGCCACCGTAAAGCCTTTAGGCCTCGTTCAAACACAGCTTTTTGTCCGGTGGCGTGTCCGCTGAGAATCAGGGCGTGCGCGAGCTTGGCATTGTCGTAACTCAACTCCTCTTCAAACCAGGGCCAATCCGGATGGGAGGCCCTGTCGAAAATATCCATCAACCGTGCGATGAGCGCTTCGCGAGTCTGTTGGGCCAAGCTGTCGCCACTCATCCGGCACAGATACTCATGGATTCCGATGAGGCAGAATGCCCATGCGCGCGGTGAAGTGAACTTTCGCACCACCGGCAATGCCCGCGCGAAGAGTTGTCCGGCCATAATCTGAAAACTTCGATGCGGGGAGCGTCCTACGCCCACGCCCAGCGCCCAGAGCGCCCGGGCGTGAGAATCCTCAGACCCCTGCTCATCGAGCCAGCGTCGATCGAAACTCATCTGGTTGTGGAACCGTTTCGTCTTGGAATCGAAGGCGTGATTTAGAAAAGCTGCGTAGGTTGTGGCGAGGGTCCGCGCGCGCTCCGGTTCTTCTTTCAACTCATCGAGCAGCAGCGCGAGAATGAAGGCGCGGGCGTTGTCGTCCGTGGAGTAACCTTCGGAAAAATTCGGCACCGTGAGAATGGCGTGTTGGAAAATGCCGGTCGAATCAGTCATCCGCGAAAGATGGTCCAGTCTCACTTCCGGCAACTCCCGCGGTTGCTGGTCGAGAGTTCTCGTAGCGAATAACCTTCGGGACAAAAAGGAGCCTTGGAGGCGAGCCAGTTCGAAGCAGTGCATGTAGAGCCGCGCCACGTTGTTCCAGACCATTTCGCGGCCCAGCCTATAGGCGTTCTTGCGGATGGCATGACGGCGGGTCGCATCGCGCAGCAAGCCGACGACCTCGCGCGCGATGGCCTTGGAGTCTCCAAATGGCACCAGAATACCGCGCTCTTCCGCCAGCAATTCCGCGGCGTGCCAGTAAGGAGTTGAAACCACGGCTTTACCCGCGCCAAACGCGTAAGCCAGCGTGCCCGACGTGATCTGCGCCTCGTTGAGGTACGGCGTAATGTAGAGGTCCGCCGCACCAATGAACTCTTTCAACTCCTCGAGTTCTACGAAGCGGTTGTAGAAAATGACGCTTTTTTCGACTTTGTTCTTCTTGGCCAGGATTTCCAGGCTGAGACGATATGCCTCACCGCGCTCCTGCAACTCGTGGGGATGCGTCGCACCCAGGACGACATAAACAACGTCCGGGAATTCCTCCAGAATCTGCGGGAGAGCGTTCAGGACATGCTCAATTCCCTTGTTGGGCGAAAGCAGCCCGAAGGTGAGCAACACAACCCTTCCTTCTACCCCAAACTGATCCTTGTAATAATTGGGATCGACAAACGGTATGTCAGGAATGCCATGCGGAATGAGATCGATCTTGGTGGCAGGCGCGTTGTAAACATCCTGCAACATCTGGCGTCCGCGTTCGGTCATGACCACGAGACGGGTCGAGTGCGCGATCAATTCCTGCATCACGCGCCGCTGGGTGTCGTTGGGCTCGCGCAGGAGTGTATGGAACGTGGTGACCACGGGCATGGTCAGGTCGCGAACCAGCGCCAGCAGATGGCGGCCGGCGGGCCCGCCGTAAATCCCAAACTCGTGCTGAACGCAGACGATGTCCACGTTGCTGATGTTGATGAAGTCCGCGGCGCGCTGGTAGGACGTTAAATCCTGCTCCTCAATCTCGAAGCGAACTACGTCCGGATACTCGTAGCCGCCCTCGATGTCATTCACCGGCACGGCGAAGCACTGGCTTTGGGGGTGCCCCGCCGCCACCGATGTGAGGAGGTCGGACGTGAAGGTGGCGATGCCACACTTGCGCGGCAAGTAGTCACCGAGAAACGCGACCCTCTGAATCTTAGATCCTGTTTCCACAAGTTTGTTCTTATTATACCCTGTCCGCGTAAGACTCGCACTTTCGAACCGTTTCCGGGGCGTATCGGGTACGGAGGGCACCCTTCCCGCAGAACCCCCAGCTTCTCACCGGCCGCGACGGCAGCCAGCTCTGCCGCGCTCCCTAAGGTGGAGCCCCTGGCATGCCAGCGGGGGAAACTCCCGCGGCGACAAAAGCCAGTTTACGCCCTGCGGAGACATAGCCTATGAATTACTGCTGCTGATGACATACCGTCGGCGGTCTCCCGGAAGGTTGGCCTTGAAAACGGGGCCGGCTACTGGCATATTAGGTTTATTCGTTCAGGATTGACGCAGGGATATCCGAAAGTTGGGTGACAACCGGCGGACCGCCGGACGAATCCAATTGTCAATAATGATTGATTCCTGCAAGGGGTGCTGCGATGGCAGATGCAAAGAATGACCGAAACGTTTCCCACTCGATGTTTGGGCTAAACGATCCTTCCGCGGGCGCGGGCCAGGGGCCGGCGCCGGCTCCAACACAGCCCGTCTATGCCCCAGCTCCGCCCTCCTCGCCTTGGAGCTTCTCGGGCGGCCAGATCCTGTTCCTGTTGGTGATCGTTCTGCTGGTTCTGACGGGGGTGAACCTCTATTTGGTGATCTCCTCCCGCCGGCAATTCAATGACTACGCCGCAAAGATGGCCGACCAGACAAACCTGATTACCCGCCGCCTGGATTCCAGCGACGAGCGCTACGCCCAACTGCGCGGCCAGTTCCAAGTGACCTCGGAAAAGCTGGGGCTGACGCAGGACGAGCTGGCGCGGGCCCGGCAACTGGCCGCCAATGTCCAGAAGCAACAGCAGGCGACCGTGGCGCAGTTGAATAATGCGATTGCCAAGAAGGCCAGCGCCGAGGAAATGAACAAGCTTCAGACCGAAGCGAACGCCAAGTTCGGAAACCTCAGCGGGGACCTGGCCGGCACCAAGGCGGACTTGGAAGCCACCAAGCAGGCCTTGACCGGCGCCAAGGGCGAGCTGGGCGGCGCCATCGCCCGCACGCACGACGAACTCGTCGCGCTGGCCCACCGCACCGATCGCGACTATTTCGAATTCAATCTGGCGAAGAAAAACGTTCGACAGAAAGTTGGGACGGTCATGATCGAGCTGACCAAGACGAATCTCAAGAAGAACCAGTTCACCGTCAACCTCTACTTCGACGACAAGCGGACGGAGCGCAAGGACAAAGCCATCAACGAGCCCGTCTATTTCTACGTGCAAGGGGCGCCGAGCGCGCTGGAACTGGTTGTCAACAAGGTCGGCAAGGAAAGTATTGCGGGTTACGTCAGCACTCCCAAAGGTTTCTTCGCCGGCATTCCGAGCGTCCTCTCGGCCCGGCCCGGAGCCTGACGGTCAGTGCGGGCCCTTTTCCGCCCACGCTTTCTGTCGGAGGTTGAGCGCCGGTAAGCGACTAATTCCGGACGACGACCGGGGCATGGCGGTCCAAGAGGCTGGCTAATCTCTCGTACGATTGTAGCCCCACGACTTGGTCGATGACCTTGCCTCCCTGAAGGAGCAGCAAAGTTGGGATCGATCGGATCCCGAGCTGGCCGGCAAGTTCGGGCAGCTCATCGACATCCACCTTGGCAAAGCCGAAGTCGTTCGCATACTTCGCGGCGAGCCTCTCAAAGGCCGGCGCCAAGGCGCGGCAGGGCGCGCACCACGCTGCCCAAAAATCCACGAGCACGGGCTTGGGGCTCGCGAGCACCTCCTGCCAGTTATCTCCCTGAATGTGCACTATGTTCGGCATCGGTTCTTCGTTCTCCCTAGTGTGTCTATCAATCCCAATTAGATGACGGTTCCAGCGTTTTGGTTCGGGGCAGGGTCGGTCAGTGCTTGCCATGCCGGGGATAGGGTTGCTAGGTGGATGCCTGAAGGCAGTGCGGACTGGCTTATTGATATGAAGGGCTGCCTCCCCGGGCCTCATAAACCTGAGGGTTAGCGCAACGCTCGGAAGCGCCAGCGTACGCGGCGCGCGTATTTAGTGACAGGGCGGGCGAACGGTGGTAGTCTTGCCCGGCGCAAGTCCGAATCTTCCAGTGCCGCGCGACGCACGGCCAGTGTTTACCAACTCATTAAAGTGGCAGGAAGAAGAGCCAAGCGGTTTCGAGTGCCGATTACGATCCCGGTCGCATTCCTGGGCGGCGGACTCCGCTTCTCGGCAGACTTGGTTGACATCAGCAGCACGGGGGTGCTTCTGCGTTGCAGCCAGGATATCGATTTAGGGACCATTGGGAAGATGGCGATCCCGGTAGGCCACGAGACGAGTCGTGTCGTGGTTGTGGCGAAGCGCCGGCTGCCGGGCATCGGCGTGGCGTTCGAGTTCAGCCACATGTCGCCGCACGACCGGGAACTGCTCCGCCGCCTCCTCATGCGCCTGGCGAGCACCCCCGCGCCCTGACCGCTCTCTGCGCCGACCAGAAATTGGCGACGGATTGCTCCTCGCATGCCTGATCCCACCCTCCAACTTCAAGCGCTCGAGAAGCTGGTTGTCGCTTGCACTCGCTGTCCACGGCTGATCCGCCACTGCCGCAAGGTGGCGCAGGAAAAGCGGCGCATGTACCAGGGGCAGGATTACTGGGGCAAACCCGTCCCGAGTTTCGGCGATCCGGAGGCGGAACTGCTCATCCTGGGCCTCGCGCCTGCCGCCCATGGCGCCAATCGCACCGGGCGGATGTTCACTGGCGACCGCTCAGGTGATTTCCTCTACCGGGCGCTTTACCAAGCCGGTTTCGCCAGCCAGCCGGAGTCCCGGCATCGGGAGGACGGGCTCGTCCTTCGGAATTGCTACATCACCGCGACATTGCGCTGCGCTCCCCCGAAGAACAAGCCGCTTCCGCTGGAGGCTCGCAACTGCCGGCCTTATCTTGAGCGGGAACTCGAGATTCTCAAGCGCGTGCGCGCTGTGCTGGCCCTTGGCAAGATTGCCTTCGACGCGTACCTGCGCGTGGTTTCCGAAGGCCGGGATTTCCCGCCGCGCTCCCAATTCCCCTTTGCCCATGGGGCAAGCTACGCTTTGCCCGGCGGCCTGCCGCGCCTCTTCGCGTCCTATCATCCCAGCCAGCAGAATACGCAGACCCGGAGGCTCACTCCTCAGATGTTCCGCGCGGTTTTGGGAGATATCCGCCGCTACCTGGCAGGTTGAAGCCTTTCGTAACAGCGCTGAGTGGGGAACGCACGGGCTTCGGGCGGAAACATGGATGCTGCCTTGTGCGGAAGGAGCCGGCTTCCGTCGGGGGGCTCAGTCCATCAGCATCCCGCCGTTGACTTCGATGGTTTCGCCGGCGAGATAACGCGCGGCCGGGGAAGCTAGGAAAACGATGACGTCGGCAACTTCCTGAGCGGTTCCCGCCCGGCCCATGGGGATGCCGGCGATGAACTTCTCGAAGAGCTCGCGCGGGCTGTAGCGCTCGTGGAAGGGGGTGGCGATGACGCCCGGCGCAACGCCGTTCACGCGGATGCCGTGCGGCGCGAGCTCCTTGGCCAGTCCCTTTGTGAAGGTGAGCAGTCCTCCCTTGGCTGCCCCATAGGCCAGGGCTCCGCGGCCGCCGCCGTTGCGGCCGGCGATGGAGGCGACGTTGATGATGCAACCGTCCTTGCGGGTTGCCATTTCTTCCCACACGGCTTTAACGCAGAGGAAGGCGCTCTTGAGGTTGAGGGCCACGGTCTGATCCCAATATTCCTCCGTCATCTCGGCCAGCGTGCGGCGCGCCAGCAGGTCGCCGGCATTGTTGACTAGGATTTCGACCCGTCCCCAACGGTCGCGCACGGCGCCAACCATAGCTTCCACCTCCGCAGCGCGAGTGACATCGGCCCGGAAGGCAAAACCTTCAGCCCCGGCCCGCCGTATTTCCTCCAAGGCCTCTTCCGCTCCGGCGCGATTCTTGTGGTAGTTGAGGGCAACCCGTGCGCCTTCGCGGGCCATGGCCTCTGCCGTGGCGCGCCCAATGCCGCTGGAGGCGCCGGTGATCAGGGCTACTTGTCCTTTTAGCAGCATACTTGCCTCCCCTGAGGTGTTTCCGAGCGATTCTGAAATCGTATCGCACTGCGAGCCGCGTGGGAACCCCTCGTCCGGCGCATGCATGAAAACCCTTGGCAACCCGCCGCGCTTTCTGGTATTCGTAATAGTTTCGGGTTGAATTCGGGCGCCCTGCAGGGGCGGTTCCTCTCGGGCAACGAAAGTCGGCACCAAACCTGATCACCACAGGGACGAAGAACTCTCGTCCCGGAAATCCGACCAAGGACGGAACGGCATGATTGAAGTGGCAGGATTGACGAAACGCTTCGGTCCCACCCTGGCAGTCTCCGACGTCAGCTTTGAAGTTCAGAAAGGCGAAGTGCTCGGGTTCCTCGGCCCGAACGGGGCCGGGAAAACTACGACGATGCGCGTCATCACCGGGTATCTGTCCCCCAGCGAGGGCCGAGTTCGCGTGGCAGGCTACGATGTGGTCGAGGAGCCGCTCGAGGCCAAACGACGCACGGGCTATCTCCCCGAAGCACCCCCCGTCTACCCCGACATGACGGTCGTCGAGTACTTGGCCTTTGTGGCGCGCATCAAGGGCGTGCCGAGGAGGGAAATCCAGACGCGCATCGAAGAAGTGAGCGAGAAGTGCGCCGTCACGGATGTCACGGACCGGCAGATCGGCAAGCTTTCGAAAGGGTATCGCCAGCGCGTGGGCCTGGCCCAGGCGCTCATCCACAACCCGGAGGTGCTGATCCTCGACGAGCCCACCGCGGGCCTCGACCCGAAGCAGATCATCGAAACGCGGGAGCTCATCCGCGGCCTGGCCGGCCAGCACACCATCGTGCTGAGCACCCACATCCTTCCCGAAGTCTCGAAAACTTGCGAGCGCGTGCTGGTGATCAACCAGGGCAAGATCGTGGCTTCCGGCACGCCGCAAGAGCTGACCCACCGCCTGCAAGGGTACGAGACGGTGCTGTTGACGGCGGAAGGCCCGGCGGCGGAGATGATGGAGAGGCTCCAGCGCGTGAGCGGCGTGAACCTGGTCGAGCCGCGCGACGCCGCCGACTCGCGCGTCACTTTCGAGGTGCACGCCGAGAAGGGCCACGACGTGCGCGCGGAGCTGGCGCGCGCTATCGTCGAGTCGAGGTGGAAGCTGCTGGAACTCAAGACCAGCGGCCTGAGCCTGGAAGACATTTTCCTGCAACTGACGACGAAGGACCTCGGCGAAGGACCGGACACGAGTGATAAGTCGTCGGTGGTCGGGATCGTGTGATTCCGGCCGACGTGTTGCCTTTGATCTCCGGGTGACGAACGCCGGACAACCAACAGCGGACGAGGAATCTCACATGCGTAATGTCATTGCGGTCGCGGGAAAGGAGCTCCGCGCCTACTTCCATTCTCCCATCGCCTACCTGGTGATGACGGTCTATGCCGCGCTCCTGGGCTTCTTCTTTTACAGTTTCACGGCAACGTACGTGGTCCAGAGCTTCCGCATCCAGGCCATGGGCGGCGGCATGGGTGCGCCGCCGATGAGCCTCAACGAATACATCATCCGCCCGCTGCTGGCGGGAGTCTTAACGGTGGTTATTCTGCTCCTCGTGCCGCTCATCACGATGCGGCTCTACGCGGAAGAGAAGCGGTCCGGAACCATTGAGCTTCTGCTGACGTCGCCCCTCACCGATCTGGAGGTGATTCTTGGCAAGTTTCTGGGAGCCATGGCGCTCTATGCGGTCCTGGTGGCGATGACCTTCCTCTATGTCGGCTACCTCTTCCTTCACGGGAATCCGAACGCCAAGCCGCTCCTCGCGCAGGTGCTTGGCCTCCTGCTCTACGGCGCGGCGCTGCTGGCGCTGGGGATGTGGTTCTCGACTTTCACGAAGAACCAGATCGTCGCCGGAGTCGTCGCCTTCGCGGTCTTCCTACTGCTCTTCGTGATGGACTGGGTTACGGCTTACGGCAGCGGCAGGGCCAGCGATGTGATCTCCTATCTGTCGCTGACCAAGCATTTTGACAACTTTGCCAAGGGAGTGATCGACCTGAGCGACGTGGTGTTCTACGTCTCGGTCGTGGTGCTGGGAATCTTCCTCACCGCCCGCTCGGTTGATGCCCTGAAGGGGAGGGCGTGACCATGGCATGGAAAGACAGCCTCACGGGCAAGACCGGCCACAAGATCCTCGAGGGGACCAACCTCGTCGTTTACACGGCGGTGGCTCTGGCGATGGTTATGCTGGTGAACTGGTTTGTGGACCGGCACAACCATCGTTGGGATCTGACGCCCAACAAGAAGTACAGCCTCTCCCCGCAGACGACCAAGATTGTCAAGGAGCTGAACCGCGACGTCACGATCTATGTCTTCGACCGCGAGCGCGGGTTTCGCGAGCGGCGCGACCTGCTCGACAACTATGAAGTCTTATCGCCCAAAGTGAAGGTTCAATACATTGATCCGGACCGCCAGCCGGCGCTGGCCCGGCAGTACGGCGTCCGAACGTACGGCACGATCATCGTGGCTGCGGGTGAGAAGCATTACGAGGCGCAAGGCGATTCCGAGGAAGGGGTGACCAACGCCATCGTGCGTCTGCTCAAGGGCCAGAAAACCGTTTGCTTCATCCAGGGCCACGGCGAGCGTGACGTGGAGAGCGCAGAGCGCTCCGGTTACGACCGCCTGAAGAAAGCCCTCGAAAACGAAAACTATCAGACCAAGACACTGGTTTTGATGCAGAAACTCGAAATCCCCGCGGACTGCTCGTTGGTGGTGATCGCTGGCCCCCGCAACGATTATCTGCCGCCGGAAGTGGACGTCATCAAGAAATTCGTGACGGGCGGGGGGCGGGCGTTGTTCTTTCTCGATCCGGGGGTGGAGCTTCCCAACCTCTCGAAGCTGCTGGCGGACTGGAATGTCGCGGTCCGCAACGACCTGGTGATCGATGAAAACCCGGTCGCGCAGATTTTCGGCACGCGGCCGGAGATGCCCCTGGTCATCAAATACGGGTCGAGCCCCATCGTCCAGCCGCTGGCGCGCATGGCGACGCTGTTCCCGCTCACCCGCTCTTTCGAGCTGGGGAAGGAGTACAAGGCGGGGATCAGCACGCAGTCGCTTTGCGAGACCACGGCGGACAGCTTCGGCGTAGCCGACTTCAATCCCAAAATACACGAGGTCACGTTCCGCGCCGGGAAGGACTTCAAGGGGCCGCTGACGGTCGCCGTCTCCGGCGACATCACCTCGGGCGGCGACGACAAGAAAAAGGAAGGGCGCTTCGTGGCCCTCGGGACGTCCTCGCTGGCCGCCAACGCTTACCTGGGATTCCAAGGGAACCGCGACCTGGTGATGAATATGGTGAACTGGCTGTCGGCCGAGGAGGACTTGATCTCGATTCGCCCCCAGCCCACCGAGTCCCAGCAGCTCAACCTGACGACGCAGCAAATGCGCAGGCTGCTTTTCGGGGGCGTGATCGGCCTCCCGGTTTTGATCATCGCCCTGGGAATCACGGTGTGGTACCGCCGCCGGACATGATGCTGGCGGTCGCTTTCTGCGGCGATGTGCGCCCGCCAGGCGATGCAGCCGCCGCACATCAACCGCTGCCTTGCTGCCATGAAAAAGAAATACCTCAACACACTGCTCGCCCTTGCCCTTCTGGCCGCTGTCTACGCGGGTTTCACTTACTGGGACAAGCGCAAGGCCTCGGAAACCAAGAGCCCCGCCTCGACCACGCAGGAGAAGCTCTTTGCGGTCGAGAGCAGCCACGTGCAGTCGTTCACCATCAAACCGCGCGGGGGCGAAGCGGTCAACTGCCAGCGGCAAGGCTCGAGCTGGGCCATCCTCGAGCCACAGAAGCTCCCCGCGGATTCGTCCGCGATTTCGTCCCTCCTCAGCAGCCTCAGCGAGGCCACGATCGACCAAGTCGTGGAACAGAAGCCGGCGAACCTGAAGGACTTCGGCCTCGACTCGCCCGCCGTCACGCTGGATGTCACCACCGACACGAAGCCGCAGAGCTTCGAGCTGCGTCTCGGCGACGAGACTCCGACGAGCGGCGGCGTCTACGCCCAGGTGGCGGGGAATCCGCGCGTGCTGACGCTGGCGAGCTACGTGAAGTCGGCCTTTGACAAGAAGCTGTTCGACCTCCGCGATAAGCGCGCCGCGACCATTCCCGCCGGCCAGCTCCAGCGCCTCGAGGTGCAAGCGAAGGCGAAACATTTTACGCTCGTCAAGAACCCGGAGGGCGTCTGGGATCTCGTCTTGCCGCCCGCGGTCCGCGCCGACCGATTTGAAGTGGAGGGGATGGTCAGTCGTCTGGAAGGCCTCACTATGCAGAGCATGGCCGCGGAAGACAAGAAGAACACGGGCAAATATGGCTTGGGTGCGCCCGAATTGACGCTCAAGCTGAGCGGCGCGGGCAATACGCAGACAATCACTCTGGGCAAGAAGGAGGGCGAGCGTTACTACGCTGTGAACTCCGCGCTCGATCCGGTCTTCACGCTGGATTCAAGCGTCGTCACGGAATTCGAGAAAGACCCGAGCGACCTGCGGGCCAAAGACCTTTTCACATTCTCAACGTTTGAGGTGAAGCGCCTGGAGGCCGAGACTCCGAGCGGCTCGCGGACGTTCGAAAGGCAGCCGCAGAACAAGTGGAAGCAGACCGCACCCACGATGAAGGACGTTCCCACCGACAAGGTTGAAGCCCTCCTCGGCAAGCTCCGCGACCTGCGCGCGGAGTCCTTCCCCAAAGGCGAAAAGCTCGAAGAGTTCGGCCTGGCCAAGCCTTCCTATCGGTTCAAGGCTCAATTCGGCGATAAGAACGAGACCGAAACCGTCGAACTCGGCAAGGTCGGCGAGCACGTCTACGCACGACGTGAGCACGACGCGCTCGCGAGCGAGGTTTCCAAGTCCGCCTTCGACGATATCGAGAAAGCACTGAAAGAGCTCTAGCACAACGATTGGGAACCCCTGCAAATGTCATCCTGAGGAGCCCCGAGGCTTTCAGTCGGGACGACGAAGGATCTCTGTGTTTGCTTGATTCTGTCCCGATGAAGTCCATCGGGAGGAGGTTCTCCGGGGAGTTTACCCTAAGCGCAATGCGGGGATCCTTCGCGCCGCTCAGGATGACACGGAAGGGCTCAGGATGACATCTGAGGCGCTCAGAATCACATGGCCCCAGCCTTTTGCAGCCGTCCGCAGACGCCCCTTGACTTTTGAAATGGAAGTTCTAGACTTCTTGGCAGGTATTGAGGATGGTTTTGCCGCGGGGGCGCTCACCGTGGTGGTAGCTCCCGCCAATGGGTGGTGTCCCATGGCAGATGAACGCCTGACCCACCGTGCCCCGTGGCCTTCATTTCCCCTACTGCAGTTTTGTGTGCTCTAACGCCCCCGTGAGGGAGAGGAGGGCGTCATGTTTCAAATGATCGATGACAGCAAGCCGTCGCCGGAGGATCGGAAGCTGTTTTGGTACAAGGTCGGCTTGTTTGTGATTGTTGCAGCGGCCTTCGGGGGGATTATCTATTTCTTCGGGTTTGTACCCTACACAGGCTAGCTCACGACGGGGTCCTGGGAAACTGTTCCGCCACCAGCCGCAGTGCATCTTCACGGGTGCGAAGCTTGCCTTCTAACTGTGCGTCCTCCACCGCCTGAAGAATCTCCTTAAAAAGTGGCCCAGGGGTGTACCCCTGTGCAATCAAATCGTCGCCGCAAACGACCGGCAGGGGCTTGATCTCCGCGGGCGGCGTCTCCGCCAGCATCCGGCGGGCCAGCTCGTAGTTTGTCAGGTCACCGTGGCTCGCCAGACAGTCGAGCCGGTGCAGTTCCAGGTGCTCCTCGAACCCTTCCATGCGCAGAAAGCGCAATTGCGTCGAGCGTTTCATGCGCGGGAAATCCTTGAAGCGCAAGTGATGGCGGACGAGCTCCCCGACGCGTTCGGTGTCGCTCGCGGAGAGGCGAAGCCGCCGACAGATCCCGAGCGCCATCTGCGCCCCCACTTCCACGTGGTTGTCGAAGCGGATGCGGTCGCGAACGGTGAAAGTGGGAGGCTTCCCCACATCGTGCAGTAACACGCCCAGCGCCAGCGTGGGCGTGGGATTCCGCATCCCCTCGAGCATCAGCAGGGTGTGAATCCAGACATCGCCTTCGGGATGGAATTCCGGGGGCTGCTGGACACCCTGCAGCGCCTTGATCTCGGGCAGCACCTCTCGAAGAAGGGCGGTCTCGTCCAGTAGCTCGAAGCCGCGACGCGCCTGGCCCTCCGTCAAGATCTTGATGATCTCGTCGCGCACGCGCTCCGCGCTCACATGGTGAATCTCCGGAGCCAGCTTCCCAATGGCATCCTTGGCCGAGGCGTCGAGCGCGAAACGGAATCGGGCGGCGAAGCGGACGGCGCGCAACATCCGCAAGTGGTCTTCGCTGAAACGCTCGACCGGGTCACCGATCGCGCGGATACGGCGCCCGCGGATGTCTGCCTGCCCGCCCACGTAATCGAGCACCCGCTCAGTTGCAGGATCGAGGAGCAAGCCGTTGATCGTAAAGTCCCGCCGGCGAACGTCCTCCTGCGGTGTCTTGGCGTAACGAACTGCCGCCGGGTGGCGGCCGTCCGCGTAGCGGCCGTCGCTGCGGAAGGTCGCGACCTCGATGTTGCCCGCCTCGTGCGGCACGATCACCACGCCGAACTGCGCGCCCACGGTCAGCGCGTTCGGGTAGAGCTTGAGGACCTCGTCGGGCGTCGCGTCCGTGGCGATGTCGTAGTCCTTCGGCTCGCGGCCCATCACCAGGTCGCGCACACAGCCGCCTACGAGGTAGGCCTGAAAACCCTCGGCCTGGAGCCGCCGCACGATCTCGTTCGCCGCCTGCCGCTGCGCGTCCATACTGGCTATTACACCCGATTCGTGAGCTTGCTTGCAAGGAAGGAATCCCGGCGATCGTTCGACGGAGAAGACTCTACTACTCGCGCCCCAGGAATTTGCGTTTCTTGCGAGGCGGGGCCTGGGAGCCGGGCTCGAGCGAGCGGGCAAGCTGCACGGCGTCGAAGCCGAAGCGCTCGCGGAGCTTGTCAGTGGTTTGCATCACGCGCTCGAGCCGGTCCTTTTGCGGAGCTTCGAGCAAGCCGGGCTGGAATGAACCGTGCTCGAGGTTCGACGTGCGCACACCCAGCAGGCGGATCTTCTGCTTGCGGTTCCAAGCGTTCTCGAAGAGGCGCAGGATGTTCTCGAAGATCACCGAATCGAGGTGTGTCGGCTCTTCCAGAGTCACATCGCGCGTGAGCGTCCGGAAGCTCGCATAGCGGAGTTTCAATCCTACGGTGCGCGCGAAAAGGCGGTGATCGCGCAGGCGGCCCGCGACGAGTTGGGAGAGATAGGACAACGTTCGTTCCAGCTCCTCCGCATTGTCGGTGTCCACGTCAAACGTCGTCTCGTGGCTGATGGATTTGGGCTCCTCGCTGTACTGGTAGGCTTCGATGTCGCGGCCTTGCGATTTGGCGTAAAGCCACTCACCGTACTTGCCGAACCATTGCTGGAGCTTCTCCCGGCCAACCGCGGCAAGGTCGCCAATTGTGACGATGCCACGCGAAAGCAGGTCGGGCTCGGTGACCTTTCCGATGCCGGGCATGCGCCGGACGGGTAGCGGCGCGAGAAACTGCGCTTCGTAGCCCGGCAGCACGTAGAGCAGCCCGTGCGGCTTCGCTTGGTCGGAAGCAATCTTGGAGACGAGGTGAGAAGTTGAAAGGCCGACTGAGCAATTCAACTCGGTGCGCTCCTTGATGGCGCGAATCAGCCGGTCGGCCGCGCGGAAGGCCGAGCCGTGGAGCCGCTCGCAGCCAGTGAGGTCGAGATAGGCCTCGTCGATCGAGACCATTTCGACGACCGGTGTGAACTCGCTGAAGATATCGTAGATCTTGTGCGAGTAGTGGCTGTACTTCTCGTGATGGCCCCGCAGGAAGATGGCGTGCGGGCAGAGCTTCTTGGCCGTGCGGGTAGGCATCGCCGAATGCACGCCATATTTTCGCGCTTCGTAACTCGCCGCCGCTACGACACCCCGCCCGTCCGGGTCCGCGCCCACGATAACGGCCTTCCCCTTCAGCAATGGATTCTCCAACTCCTCCACGGAGACGAAGAAAGCATCCATATCGACGTGGAGAATCTGGGGGATCGGATGATCGGGTGATTGAGCCATTGAGTGATTGGCAAGCGCCCACGGTCGCTGACAACGGACTAACGGCGCGCTCGCGCGCTCACGACCCGCGGTATGCCGCGTAGGTCGGCTTTCACCTCAATATCGGTCCAGGCGGGTGTAGCGCCGACCGGAGCCTGTCCCGATGAAATCGGGAGGTCGGCAGCTTCTTCTGCCGGGCTCAAGCCCGGCGCTACGCCCCACTCAAGGAGCGAAACCACCGCGTCGCGCATATTGTACCCAATCTCCACGGCCACGTACCCGCCGGGCTTGAGCACCTGGAGGGCTTGGGGAAAGAGGCGACGGTAGATCTCGTCACCACGTTCGAGATCGCCCACCGCCACGCGCGGCTCGTAGTCGCGGACTTCCCGTTGCACTTTATCCAGCTCTTCGCGCGAGACGTAAGGCGGGTTGGAGACGACGAAGTCGAACGTGCCGAGAAAATCCTCATCGAGAAACCTTGCCAATAAATCGCCTTCCAGAAATTTGACGCGGTCGGGCATTCCCAGGCGCAGAGCGTTTTCCGAGGCGACCACGAGCGCCATGCGCGAGATATCTCCGCCGAAGAGGATGGCGCGCGGCAGTTCCGCGGCCAGCGCCAGCGCGATGCAGCCTGAACCCGTCCCCACATCGACGATTCGCAGGCGCGCGTCCCTCGGGCAGCCCTGGCGCTCGATGAGATCGAGGACGGTCTCAACCACATGCTCGGTCTCCGGCCGCGGGATGAGCACGTCCGGAGTTACAACGAAATCCAGCCCCCAGAATTCCTGATGCCCGGTAATGTATTGCGTGGGCTTGCCGGTCGAGCGCTGGGCAATCAGGTCAAGGTAGTGGTTGACCGTCTCTTCGGGGATCTCCCTTTCAGGGTGCGAATAGAGGTAACCGCGGTCGCAGCCGAGCAAATGCATCAGCAGTAATTCCGCCGCGAGTTGGGCGGAAGGGATCTGATGCTGTAAAAGGCTCTGAAGGCCAGTCCGAAGCGCGTTGCGGAGTTGCATGGTTGCGGTACGAAGGCCTGGATGCTCCCTTCGTCGAGCCGCATCGTAGTATTCCACGGCTAGCCGCTAAGCGGAAGCGGGGATTACCCCCGAAAAGAGCAGAAGTAGCACTAGCCCGACAAGTAGACTGCTCGCCCCAATGACCCTCAGCGTTATGATGTAGCGCTTGCTTTGGTAATATTCCCGACCACCTATCCCCAGTACCTTTGCATCGGCCCGAGGGATGAACTTGAATCTCGGCTCCGGGGCTGTGAGGATCGCGCGCTGGATCACCTGGGGAAAGAAGAGGCACAGGATTCCGGTTCCCCACAGGAAACCGAGCATGACGATGGCAGCGAGAACACGTAAGAATGCGTCCAGCATCCTATCGAACCACATCTAGCGGGAGTCTCTGACCGCCGAACCAGTCTGGCGCTCACAGAGTTCCACTACAGTTTACGCCACGGCCCTCACCTGTTTCAGCTGCTCGGTCTGGTGGTGGGTGATGAGCGCCTCGATGATGTCGTCGAGCTTGCCGTTCATGACGCGGTCAAGCTGATGGAGCGACAGGCCGATGCGGTGGTCGGTGACGCGGTTCTGCGGAAAGTTGTAGGTGCGAATCTTCTCGCTGCGGTCGCCCGAGCCGACCATGGCGCGGCGCTCCTCGGTGATCTGTTTCTGCTGCTCCTTGAGCTTCATCTCGTAGAGCCGCGAGCGGAGCACGCGCATTGCTTTGGCGCGGTTCTTGATCTGCGATTTCTCATCCTGGCAGGAAACCACGATGCCGGTGGGCAGGTGCGTGATACGCACCGCCGAGTAAGTCGTATTCACGGATTGTCCGCCCGGGCCGGAGGAGCAAAACGTATCGATGCGGATGTCCTTGGGGTCGATGGCGATCTCGACCTCATCAGCCTCGGGCAGCACGGCCACGGTAATGGCCGAGGTGTGAATCCGCCCCTGTTGCTCGGTTTCCGGGACGCGCTGCACACGATGCACGCCGCTTTCGTATTTCAGCTTGCTGTAAACCTGCTGGCCTTCGACAACCGCGATGACCTCCTTGAGCCCGCCCACACCGGAAAGGCTCGAGGAAAGGACCTCGACCCTCCACTTTTGTGACTCGGCGTAACGGCTGTACATGCGGAAGACTTCTTCGGCGAACAAGGTGGCCTCGTCGCCACCCGTTCCGGCGCGGATTTCGAGGACCACGTTCTTCTCGTCGTTCGGGTCCTTGGGGAGCATGAGAATCTTGAGCTCCTGCTCCACCTGCTCGCGTTGCTTCTCGAGGTGCGCAAGCTCCTCGTGGGCGAGCGCCTTCATCTCGGAATCGGACGAGGATTCTTCCAGCAACTCCTTCGTGCCGCGGATCGATTTTTCGAGGTCTTTCCACCGGCGATACTTCTCGACCACCTCAGCCAGATCGGCGTGCGCCTTCGCCGCCTTCTGATAGCGGGCCGCGTCCGCCAACACTTCCGGGTCGCCGAGCTGTACGGTCAGCTCTTCGTACTTCCTCTCGATTTCTGCGAGTTTGTCCAGGATATACATGCTTCGACCAAGGATTCAGGAGCCAGGATTTAGGATTCAGCAAGAAAAGCAGTGCCTTTCCCCGCCTCCGACTGCCGACTCCCTACTCCCGTTTTTTCAAGCCACGACAAGTTCCCCACCGCGCGATTTCTCCATTTCCATCGCCGCTTCGAGGGCTTTAATCGCGGTTTCGAGTTGAGCGTCGTTGGGCTCCCGCGTGGTGATGCGCTGTAGCCACAGGCCCGGCTGCGCCGCGCAGCGCCAGAGCATCCCCTGGGATTTGGCGGCAAAGCGGATGAACTCATACGAGACACCCACGATAAGCGGTAGGAGTATCAGTCGCCCCACGAAACGCCAGGCGAAGGACTGGAAGGGCAGGAACATATAAAGCGCCATGGCGATGACCATCACCACCAGCAAGAAACTGGTCCCGCAGCGAGGATGAAAGCGTGCGCACTCGCGCGCCGTGGCGAGGTCGAACCGCCCGGTCTTTTCGAATGCCCAGACCACCTTGTGCTCCGCGCCGTGATACTCGAAGACTCGCTGGATATCCTTCCACTGCGAGATCAGCCACAGGAAACCCAGGAACAGCACCATGCGGATCACGCCGTCCACGAAGTTGAAGACGAGCGTGTTCTCCACCGCGTGGTAATGCCCTTTCATCCGCGTGGTCAGGTAAAGGGGCAGAAATTTGTAGAAGAAGATGAAGAAGCCCAGCGAGACGGCAAGATTAAGGGCCAACAACCAGCTATTCAGCGGCGATTTCCTCGCGGGCTCTTTCGCCCCTTTTTCCTCGAGCGCGGCATCGGCAGAATAGCGCAAAGCTCGAATCCCCAAAACCAACGCCTGCCCCAGCGTGCCCAGCCCGCGCAAGATGGGGTACTTCAGCCAGGGATGCTTCTCCGACGGCCGCGCGAGAAAATCCTGCAGTAACGCGATGTCGCCGGCTGGGCGCCGCACGGCCACAGCAAAGGAATGCGGCGAGCGCATCATGACGCCCTCAATCACCGCCTGCCCGCCCACGAGAATCTCCTCTTGGCCCTGGAGGAGCGGCAAGAGGACAGTTCGCCCCGCACGCCGCAGCGCGGTCACGATCTGTGAGCCTAGTCTCCTCATACCATTCCGCCCGCTGAAGCCGCAGTCCCAGAGCCTGCGCGGACCTCTTCCCACCCACCGGCTCCACAGAACAGCCTCCACAGGATTTGATGCGCCGGAGTGGCATTCCAGGCTGACTTTCAGGATATCTGGACTGTTTCAGGGTGTCAATTCGCGGCCCGCGCCGCTGCCGCGAGGCGGCCTCGGAGCCCCGTCGTTTGTTGGATTTCCCCGCCTGCGGGTTTATAATGCCGGAGGTTTTGAATCCTTGTTGTCAGCTCGTCACCCGGGGGACGACGATGAGCGAATCCGGGCAGCGCCTCGGCGACCTGATTGATGATTACTGTCCCCGCTGCCGCCTGCTGCTCAATCACGCCATCGCCAGCATGGTTGAACGTCAGGTCGTCAAGGTCATTTGCCAGACCTGCTACTCCGAGCACGCCTACCAGCACGGCCAAGGCGGCAAAAAGAAATCTCACCCACGCGCGACGCTCTTCGATCAGGTCCTAGCGAAAGTCACGCCGACCGAGCAGAATGCTCCTGCCGGGCCCGCTGACGCAAAGAAGAAGCCCGCCGAACACGCCCGCTATATCACCAGGCATAAAGGCAAGACACCGCATCCGAAATCCTGAGCGCGAATTCCCGCCTCAACGTTTTCGCTGCAGCACCTCGGCCGCCTTGACAGTGCCCGCGGCCGTGGGGCAAGATGGGAAATTGCCTCCCGGTGCGGAGCCTTTTCCGTAGCCCCGAGGCGCGGTCCTCGCAAGCTTGCTCACGCCGAAGTGGCGGAATTGGCAGACGCGCTACATTCAGGGTGTAGTTCCCGTCAGGGAGTGGAGGTTCGAGTCCTCTCTTCGGCACCAGATGCTTTCCCTGAGTGAAAACCTCTCTCCCGGAAGCGACTGTTCCCTCCGTGTGGGGTCGTGCGACCTATAGTGTGGTACACTATACGGCGTGGCCAAGTTCAGGTTTGCCGAGTGGCTCCTAGATTGGCTCCTGAACCTTAGAAACCTCGCTTTCGAATGGGACAGTGGAAAACAAACCAAGAGCGCAGACAAACATGCAGTGACGTGTGATGAGGCCGAGGAGGTCTTTGAGACGCGGCGCTTCGTTCCACTCGGCCGGCAAATTGAGCCCGTTCCCAGTGAACCGCGATTCGGCGTTCTGGGTGAAACCCTCGGGGGGAGGCTGCTCTTCATAGCTTTCACCATCCGCAAGAAGATTCGGGTCATCTCAGCCCGCCCTGCTAACAGGAAGGAGAGAGATTTCTATGCCTCATTACGTCAAAAATGAACCTGGCTATGAGCGGACAGATTTCGAAGCTCGGAGGATCCGTAAAGCTGTCCAGCGCGCACGCGGGGCAAGAAAGAGGCCGACCTCCGTCGCCCTTGACCCGGGATTGGTTGAAGAGCTCAAACGCGAAGCACAGGCGCGAGGCGTGCCCTATCAAGTTCTAATGCGCATGTTCATCGTGGAAGGCTTCGAGCGCCTCAAGCAGGCGCGCTAAAACTGAAGAAGCCCGATGCGTGAATTTCCCTCGCACTCCGAAATACTCAAGCCCTTTCAGGAAAGCCCGCACAAGACCTTCCGCCTGCGCGAGTTGGTTCTGCAGCTTGGATTGCGCTCGAGCCAGGCGCGGGAACTGAAGCACGCGCTCAAGGATTTGACCCGCCGCCGGAAGATCGTCTACTTGAAGAAGAGCCATTTCGCGCTCGCCGCTCCCGACCACCGGCCGCACGTGCCCTCCCGCGAGCACCGCCGCGCGGAACCCGCCGCTCCGAGCGCGCGCCGCTCGACGATCAGCGGCCGGCTCATCGGCCACCGGGACGGGTACGGCTTTGTCGTTCCTGATCAGCCCGTGGGCGAGTCCGAGCAAGACATCTACATTCCCGCGAACGGGATGGGCTCGGCGATGCATGGCGACCGCGTCGAAGTCCATGTTTCGCGCTCGACGCGCGACTTCAAAGGGGAGGGGCGGCTGGAAGGCCGCGTCGTGACGGTCAGCGAGCGCGCGCAGAAGACGGTGGTGGGCGAATTCCATTGCGGCGAGCGTTATAACTACGTCCTCCCGTTCGATCACCGCATCCCGTTCGAAATCGTCATCCCGCGCGGCGCCGAGTGGCCAAAGGACGCCGTGCACGTGCGCGACCGGCAGTTCGGCGGCGAATCCGAAGGCCGGCACGGCGCAGGCCTTCCCTCCAGCGCGCATCGGAGCGTCCGCGAACTCGAAGGTTTGATCGTGGACGTCGAAATCACGAACTTTCCCGCGCCCGCGCAACTGCCCAAGGGGCGCGTGATCGAAATCTTTGGCCGGCGCGACGAGTTCGGCGTGGATGTTGAAATCATCATTCGCAAGTTTCATCTCCCGCACCGCTTCCCGCCGGAGGTGTCGTCGGAGGCGAGCGCCGCGCCGCAATACATCTCCGAGCGCGACCGCGCGGGCCGACGCGATTTCCGCTCGCTCGCAATCGTCACCATCGACGGCGAAACCGCCAAGGATTTCGACGACGCCGTTTACGTGGAGCGCATGCTCGATGGCAATTACCTGCTCCACGTGCACATTGCCGACGTGGCCCATTACGTGCGGCCGGGGATGGCGCTCGACCGCGAGGCGCGCGTGCGCGGGACCTCCGTTTACTTTCCCGACCGCGCCGTGCCCATGCTGCCGCTCGAGCTCTCGAACGGGATTTGCAGCCTGAACCCGCACGTGGATCGTCTGGTGATGTCCGCGCTGCTGGAAATCGATGGCCAAGGGCGCGTCGTCGAATACGAGCTCGTGCCCGGGATTATCCGCAGCGCCGAACGGATGACCTATACCGCCGTGCATGCAATCCTCGCCGGCGACCACTCCGCCACCGCACGCTATCGCGACCTCGTCGAGAACTTCAGACTGATGGAGGAACTGGCGCGGATCCTCAACCGGCGGCGAGACGAGCGCGGCTCGATCGACTTCGACCTTCCCGAGCCGGAGATCGAGTTCGATGAGCAGGGGCGCATGATCGGCGTCACGCGCTCCGAGCGCAACATCGCGCACCGCCTCATCGAAGAGTTCATGCTGGCGGCGAATGAAGCGGTGGCGAGCTACCTCGAGCAGCGCGGGATTCCCTCGCTCTACCGCATCCACGAAAAGCCCGACCCGAAGAAAGTCCTCGAGTTTGAGGAGATCGCTGCCACCTTCGGATACTCGCTGGGCATCGAGCTTCCCGCCCTTGGGCGCTGGCGGGAGTCGCGACGCGATCAGGCGCGGCGGGAAGCGCGCTACCCGCGCTTCCACGAGATTCCAGGGGTAAAGGAACTCAAGATCACCCCGCACCATTACCAGCGGCTCACCCAGCAGGTCCTCGACGATCTCATAACGCGCTCGATTCATCGAACACCTCCCTAAAAAACGGACCGGCCAGCAGCGCCGCGGCCGAAACACGCTGACGCCGCCGGCGGCCCGGTATTAACTTTCTGTCTCGACGGTCTCCGCCGCTGCCGGCTGCAGGTCTTCCATGCGGATCCGCTGTGCGATCATTTCCTGCGCCTCCTGGCTGTGGGTGATGACCAGCGTGTGCCGACGGCCCGCCTCCAGGTGCGCCGCCTCCAGCATGCGGAAGTAGGCCAGCCGCGCCTCTGGGTCCAGCGCCCCATCCGCCTCGTCCTGGAAGCAGGTAAGGAAACGCTGGCCAGTGGAGCGGTCGCGAATGATCCCGAAGGCATCGTAGATAGCGCGCTTGATCCACACCGCCTCGCCGCCGCTCAGCGTCTCGAGGAGTTGTTCTGTGCCGTGTTCGCTATCCAGCACGGCGATCTGGAAGTCCTCTATTTGCCGGCGTTTCGAGCCAGCCCCGCCGATCCGGGTTGTCCTGAACTCGATGGCGAAGCGCGAGCCGTAGGCGGCGCTCAGTAGCCGGTTGGCAACCTCGGCGATGCTAGGCCCCATGGCGTCCAGCTCCAGCGCCTGGATGCCATCAGGGCCGCAGGCGCGCTCCAAGTATTGCCAGTCCGCGTGCCGCAGGCTTTCGGCCTGGGCGCGGACGGTGGCGAGCACGTCGAGTGCCGCTGCCTTCTGCTCGTCCAGGTCCTTCACCCGCCCGTCCGCCGTCTCATAGGCGGCTTCGGCTTCCTGATCGATGCCGGCTTCCAGGCCTTCCTTCTCTGCCTGCGCCGCCTTCTGCTGTTCTCCGATCTGCACCAGTCGTCGCTGCGCCTCCTCCAGTCGCGCGCCGGCGTCCTGCGCCTTGGCGAGAAGCGCCCGCTGCTGCTCGATGTGGAAGTCCTCGATCTGCCGGCGCGCCGTGGCGAGTTGCCGGTCGCAGGCGTCGATAGGCGGGAGTTGCGGCTCGGGTGGGAAGACGATCGCGGCCCTGGCCGCCTCGACCTGCTGCAGTTCTTTCCGCAGCGGATTCAGCGCCAGGTCCAGGTCCAGCACGTTCTGCTGCACGATCTCCAGTTCCTTCTTGCGCTCCTCTTCCCGGTCGGCCCACTTATGACCGCATTTCGGGCAGATCGTTTTTTGCTGTAAAAGGACCTCGATTTGATCGATTTTCGCTACGAAACCGGCCTTTTTAGCCTCAATTTCAGCAATTTTGCGAGAAAGCATTTTCGCTTCTGCTGATAGTCTTTTGTCCTCAACGTGAGCAGCCTCGCTTCGGTCTCGATGCTCAGCGAGCCGGCGCTCACGCTCTGAGGCGATTCGCGCGCGTTCTTCATTGAGTTTCCCCTCCTCCACCTTGGCCTTGTCGTAGGCCAGGACCGCCTGTTCGGCGACAGAACGCAGGGCGACGATCTTCTGGTAATCGGCTATGGCCGCTGCGGTCTTGCCGCATTCCTGCTGCAGCCCGTCCTGGCGCAGGATCACGGCACGAATCTGGTCATGCAGGCGTTTGTTCGCCTCGACCGCTTCCCGCCGTTCCTCGCGCTGCGCCTGCGCCTGTTTCAACTCGATAGCAGTCAATTCCAAGTCTGCGGCGTTGTTTTGTTCCTGCTGTTGCGCTTCTTCGAGTTGTTGTTGTTTATCGTCGCCTGCCTGTAACTGCTCCTGCAGACTCTGTTCCCGCGTTTGATCTCGCACGATTTGCAGGTCTGACGTTTTGCCCTTTTCTCGCGCCGCCTCACTGTAGGCCTGGAGGTAGTCCAGCCCCGCGAGCTCGCGGAACAACGCCTTCTTCTCGCCCTTGGTCGCGTCGGTCAGGTCCGGGTGGTTCTTCGGTGGCTTCTGGGAGACAAACGCGCTTCGCGCAAACAGGGCGAGCGAGCCGAATAGCTGCTGCACCTTTTCCTCGTAGTCTTCCTTGCGCCCGTTAGTGAGCGGCTGCCCATCGCGGTATAAGTGATACTCCGCCCGTCCGCTGGTATTCGCGCCGTCAACCTGGATCAACGCGCGGTAGGCCTGGCCGGTGCGCTCGTCGGTGAAATGCAGGTCCCGGTAGCTGTCCTTCAGCCGGAAGTGGTCCTGCAGTTTTCCGGCCCGCGTCAGCATTTCGGGGTATGGATGCATGTTCTCAATCAACGTGGTCTTGCCGCGGCCGTTGGCTCCGACCAGGGCAACCAGCCCCGGATCATAGCGGTTCAGGTCCAGCTCGATCTCGTCCAGCCCCAGGCCTTTCCAAATGCCGATCGCCCCGCGCAATCGCAGTCGATCGATACGGATATGCAGGCCCGCGCTGACCTGGCCGGACGTGATCGCTCCGATTTCCAAGGCGGCGGCTTTGTCCAGCGTCCCGACGGAAACCTTCTCCCCGCTGTTCTCGGCGTAGATAGCCAACTTGTCCTGCAGGCCGTGGGCCTCCGTGATCTGGCCGGCGCGAACGGTCTCGGTGGGGATCACTTCAAGGGTTGCGCGCGAACCTAGGCCGCAGCCATCCTTGAACAGCCCGCCAAGATAATGCTCAACCGCAGCGTGTTCCCCGTCCTTTTGATGCCGCACGACGAGCCAAACGTCCGTCCCATTAACCGGGTAGTCGGGTACAGGCTCGCCGAGAGTCCATACGTGCTTGACCCGAGGCCGGTGCGGGAAGGAGATGCGCTTGACGGTTGCTTTGTGGATCCACCGATCGCCGGAATGATCTGCGAACTCGTGATCTTCGGCCTCTGCATACTCCGCCTCTGCGATGATCTCGGCGGCGTTGAAGCCCTTCTGGTCCGTCTCGCCCCAGTTGCAGGGATAGGCGCTCCCGGCATAATAGGCAGGCAAGTC